>JBFFGE010000074.1:0-20732 GCA_041557595.1 Alphaproteobacteria bacterium | reverse complement strand
GTTTTCTCGAGCGTCGTTGCTACCCCAGTGTCGGGTCGTCGGATACCTCGATCAGCGTCTTGCCGAAATTTTCGCCCTTCAGCAGACCGATCAGAGTCGCGGGCGCGGATTCGAGCCCCTTCACCCGGTATTCCCGATACTTGATCCTCCCCTCGCCGATCCATTGGCCGACATCGCGCAGAAAATCGGTCTGTTGGCTGGCGAACTCGCGCACGATGAAGCCGCGGATCGACAATCGGTTCGTCAGGATGGCCCGCATGAACTGCGGCAACCGGTTCGTTCCTTCCGGCAGTACCGTCATGTTGTATTGCGAAATCAGGCCGCACACCGGCATCCGCGCGAAAAAGTTGAACAGCGGAATGACCGCTTCCAGCACCCGCCCCGCCACATTCTCGAAATAGATATCGATTCCGTCGGGACAGGCGGCCGCCAGCTGCGCCTCGAAATCGGCCGCCCGGTGATCGATGCACGCGTCGAACCCCAATTCGTCCACGACATAGCGGCATTTTTCCGGACCGCCGGCGACACCGACGGCGCGGCATCCCTTGATCTTGGCGATCTGCCCGACCACGCTGCCGACTGCGCCCGAAGCGGCGGCAACCACCAGCGTTTCGCCTTCCTTCGGCTGACCGATATTCAGCAGCCCGGTATAGGCGGTCATGCCGGGCATGCCGAGCACGCCGACCGCGGTCGATATGGGGGCGACCGACGGGTCGACCTTCCGCAGGCCCTTTCCGTCCGATACCGCATAGTCCTGCCAGCCGGTCCGGCCGACGACGATATCGCCCTCCGCAAGCCCCGCATAGCGCGACGCTTCGACCCGGCAGACCGTTCCGCCCTCCATCACGGCGCCGATTTCCACGGGATCCGCATAGGATTTTTCCGCGTTCATGCGGCCCCGCATATACGGATCGAGCGACAGATAGATCGTCCGCGTCAGCACCTGCCCATCGCCGGGTTCCGGGACCGGCGCAGTCACGATTTCGAAGTCCGCCGCCACCGGCTCGCCGTCCGGCCGCCGCGCCAGCAGGATCTTCCGATTGGATTTCGGCACGGGATGCCTCTTGATTCCGGTTTCGATACGGCGGACGCCAAGCCCGCACATTCGCCCTAGTTCAAACCCAGAACCGCGACATGTCGAGGCAAATCGAATCCGGCGCGAAAAAAGTTTGCCCGGATCGGATTGCGCGCACCGAAAGACACAACACAGGATAGAATTGGATTGTACCGCTCGTTTGACGCCGACAATCGGCTTATGTGAGGCTTAATCGTTCCTTGGGTAGGCTAATTTTGGATTGCCTTTTCGAAACTGGCATTGGAAGCTTCTTAAATTAGAATTTGGAATACCGGGTTTGGTATCGTCTGGACTGCATTCAGACACGATCGTTGCCATGGCCTGAAATACAAAAAACGCTGAAACCGGCGAACAATGACGAAACTCGATCAGGAAGGATGACGACTATGTTCAAGAACTCCATTGTAAAATTGGCGGCGGTCACGGCGGTTGCACTGGTCGCCAGCCTCGCGCTGACGCCGCAGGCGGAAGCGCAGAAACGCGTGAAATGGAAAATGCAAAGCGCGTTCGGCGGCACGCTGCCGCATCTTGGCACCTCGGGCGTGCGGTTCGCCAAGAATGTCGAGCGTCTGTCCGGCAAGAAGTTCCAGATCAAATTCTTCGAACCCGGCGCGCTGGTACCGGCGCTCGAATGCTTCGACGCCGCCTCGAAAGGGTCGGTCGATTCGTGCTGGACCACCCCCGGATATCACACCGGCAAATACCCCGCCCTGGCGTTCTTCACCGCCGTGCCGTTCGGCCCCAGCTTCGGCGAGTTCGTGGCCTGGAAGCGATTCGGCGGCGGCGATAAATTGCGCGCAGAGATTTACGCCAAACACGGTTTGATCGCATTCGACAATTTCTGCATCGGACCGGAGACATCCGGCTGGTTCAAGAAAAAGATCAATTCGCTGGCCGAGCTCAAGGGCCTCAAGATGCGGTTCTTCGGTCTCGGCGCCAAGGTCATGCAAAAGGTCGGCGTTTCGACCCAGTTGCTGGCCGGCGCGGACATCTATCCCGCACTGGAGCGGGGCGTGATCGACGCGACCGAATTCTCCATGCCGGATATCGACATCAAGCTTGGCTTCTACCAGATCGCCAAGAACAATTATTATCCCGGCTGGCATCAACAGGTTTCGTGCAGCGAAATCCTGATCAACAAAGCCAAATTCGATGCGCTGCCCGATACCTACAAGGCGATGATCGAAATGGCCGCGGGCGAAAGCATCACCAACACCTATGCGGCGACGGAAGCCAACAATCCGCGGGCGATGGGCGAGATGCTGTCGAAATACGGCGTGACCAACCACCGCTGGGAAGACGACGTGCTGAAGAAGCTCGAGCAGGCCTGGCTCGAAGTCGTGCAGGAAGAATCCGCCAAGGACGCGCTCTTCAAGAAGGTGGCCGACAGCTACTTCGACTTCCGCAAGAAGTACAAGAAGTGGGGCGACGCCCAGTACCTGAAGGCGACCTATCAGTAGGCGTATCTTTCGTCCGATGGTTGGAACCTAGAATGTCGAAAAATTAAGCGGCAGTCCGTCAGGATCGGTATGTACCGGTCCTGACGCTGCTGCGTTTTCGAGTGAAGGATAGCGATGAGCACACTCGAACATCTCAGCAAGCTCGGCGCCCGGTTGAACGGCAAACTCGCCGCGATCCTGCTGCTGCCGGCGCTATTGGCGGCAGTCCTCATATACATCGCCACGCTCACGCCGGAAGCCCGGGAAACGTTGCTCTACACGGTGCAGGATTTCCTGCCGATCGTCATGTTCCTGACCCTGGCGGTGTTTCTGTTTTCCGGCTACCCGGTGGCCTTCGTGCTCGGCGGCATCGCGCTCCTGTTCGGCCTTATCGGCTATTCGCTCGACGCCTTTTCGATCATCGAATTTTTCAATTTCGTACCGCGCATCTGGGGACAGGCCGCGGAAAATCTCGTGCTCGTCGCCGTCCCCGCCTTCGTGTTCATGGGCATCATGATGGAGCGCAGCGGAGTCGCGAACGACCTGCTCTATTGCGTCCAGGTCCTGCTGCGGCGCGTGCCGGGTTCGCTGGCCCTCGCGGTGGCGATCATGGGGACGGTGCTGGCCGCGATGACCGGCATCATCGGCGCGTCGGTCACCATGATGACCGCTCTCGCCCTGCCGACCATGTTGAAACAGAATTACAGCCCCGCGCTGGCCTGCGGCACGATTGCGGCCTCCGGGACGCTGGGCATCCTGATTCCGCCCAGCATCATGTTGATCATCATGGCGGATTTGCTGTCGATCTCCGTCGGCAACCTGTTCATGGCCGCGCTCATGCCGGGGCTGGCCCTTTCCGGGCTGTATCTCATCTTCATCATCATCATCTCGTGGCTCAAGCCATCGCTCGCGCCGCCCTTGCCGCGCGACATGCTGTACGTCCCAAACCGGGAATTGCTGCCGCTCATCGCCAAGAGCTTCCTACCGCCGGTGTTCCTGATCTCGCTGATCAAGGGATCGATCCTGTTCGGTTGGGCGACGCCCAGCGAAGCCGGCGCGGTCGGCGCCTTCGGTGCGCTCGTCCTGGCGTTGGTCGCCAGCCGGTTGAATTGGGGCGTTTTGAGCGAGGTCTGCCATATCTCGGCGCGCACGGTTGCGATGATCTTCTTCATCATCATGAGCGCAACCTGCTTTGCCTATGTCTACCGCGCCCTCGGCGGCGACGACATCGTCGAGCATCTCATCGCGCAGGCCGGATTCGGATCGTGGGGATTGTTGTTCCTGATCATGGGCATCGTGTTCATCCTCGGCTTCTTTCTCGACTGGATCGAGATCACGCTGATCGTCCTGCCGGTGTTTGCACCGATGGTGGCGGGATTGGATTTCGGCGACCATGTGCCGAAGGCCGATGTGGTTTTCTGGTTTGCCATTCTGGTCGCGATCAATTTGCAGACATCGTTCCTGACGCCTCCCTTCGGCTTCGCGCTGTTCTATCTGAAAGGGATCGCGCCGAAGGAAATCAAGATCCAAAGCATCTACCGAGGCATCATTCCATTCGTCATCCTGCAACTCGTCGCCCTGGTATCGGTGATCGTATTTCCGGACGTCGCGTTATGGTTGATGCGAACGGTCTATCAATAGAGGCGGCAGCATGACGGCGGAGACCCCAAAAGTGACGGCAGAGCCTCCAGCGCCCCCGATCGGAAATGCCTCGGCGCAACGGCTGATCCAACTGAGCGAACGGTTGCGGCGGTTCGTCGATTTCGTCGGCCGATGGGGATCGTTGCTGATCCTGCCGATGATCGGCATCACGATCTTCGACGTGACGGCCCGCAAGCTTGTCTGGATCCAATACTGGCTGGTTGACAATTTCGGCCGGATTTTCGAATCCACCTTGCTGCAGGAACTCGAATGGCATTTTCACACCGGCCTCTTCGTCCTCGTGCTGGGCTATGGCTATATCAACAACAGCCACGTCCGCGTCGACCTGGTTCGGGAAACGCTGAGCTATCGCAAGAAAGCCTGGCTCGAATTCCTCGGCAGCACCTTCTTCATGATCCCCTACTGCCTGATCGTGCTCTATTTTGCCGTCATCTTCGCGTATGATTCCTATCAGGTCGGCGAGATTTCCGCCTCCACCGTGGGCCTGACCCATCGCTGGATCATCAAGAGTTTCCTCGTCTTCGGCCTCCTCGTGGCCGCGCTGGCGGGGGTGGCGGTCTGGCTCCAGTCGGTGCTTGTGCTTTTCGGACCGCAGGATCTGCGCTTCCGCCTCATGACGCTCGACTGGCCGGAAGAAGAAGGGCGGGGCGTCGAAGGCAAGCAACGGCTGGTCCTGGACGAAAACGGCGATCCGGTGACCGATGTTTATTCATCCGCTTAGGGCGGTCCGACCCCACGGAGACGGGCGCGCGGAATTTTGGCGGACACGGCGATGAAATGGTACGCCTATATCAGAAAATACGTCTGGGACGACCAGAAGACTCCGTATGTGATCCCGGTCGACCGGCTAAACCGTGCCCAGGGCCGCAATGAGCTTTTCACCTTCTCCGTTCTGCTCGCGGTGTTTTGCATGGTCATCGGCATCGCGTCTCTTCTGGGAAAGGCCTTCCAGGAACAATCGGCCGGCGTCGCCGTTTACACTTTCACGATTTATTCCGCCGCGACGATCCTCGGCGCGACGCGGCATCCTTTTGCCGCGATCTATTGCTCGACAATGGCGCCGGTGACTCTGTTCTACTTTTTCTTGTACGGTTTCCCGCCCAACCTTCACCTCGTCGACGAGCTTCTGATCCTGGCGCTCGCCGTGATGCTGCTGCGCTATACCTTCCGGGTTATCGCCATCGCCAGGGCGTATCCCTTTCTCGCGCCGGGGGACGACGGCGGGTGACCCGCGCGGGCGCACAAGAGGCCCTTCGGCAAAAGCGCCGGCACCTTCAAATCCACCGCCGCGCTTTTACCGGCGCCGCCGTCATCGCGCTGGTTGCCGCGGTCGCGGTGGACGGCAGCGGGCGTTTCGTTTGGCCCTTCCTTATCTGGGGCTTCGCGCTTTTCCTGCACTACATGTATGTCCGTAGCCTCGATGTCGACGAGGACTGGGCATCCAATCGGGCGGCCGACGTGTCGCACCACGCCTATGATTCCGGCCATATCGATATTATCCGGAAACGATACGAAGACGATACGACGGACCGGCAATCCGGTGGATCAGCGAAACCGCCGCGCCGGCGTTAGGTCGTGTCGACACTGCGCGACCGATACTGATGCAGCATTTGCCCCAATCCGAGCGCCAGACCGATTCCGTTGATCCAGGCGGCGTCGAAAAACAGCAGCAGCGCCGCCCCAATCAGAACCGCGCGCGACACGCCCCCCAGGAGCACCATGCCGTGCCCGATCGCCGCCATGGAAATGAACAGAATGCCGACACTGCTGACCGCCAGGCGGTAGACGATTTCGCCGACGGTGCCTTCCAACAGCAACAATTCAGGGTGATACACGAACAGATACGGCACCACGAAGGCCGTAACCGCCAAACAGCAGGCGGTCAGGCTGGTTCGAAACGCGTCGGCGCCCGAGAGGCCGGCGGCGCCATATGCCGCCAAGGCGACCGGCGGCGTGATCGAACTCAGGACGCCATAGTAGAAGATGAACATGTGGGCCGCGACGAGCGAAGCGCCGAGCTCGCTGATCGCGGGCGCGACGACGATAACCAGCAGCAGATAGGCCGCGACCGTCGGAAGCCCCATGCCCATGATCAACGACGCGATCATCACCAGGAAGAAGGCGAGAAACAACGACGTCGCCGCAACATCGGTCACCAATATCGAAATCCGCACGCCCAGCGCCGTCAGGACGAGCAACCCTACGATGGTGCCGATGATGTAGGTCGCGGCGACCAGACTGAGCGCATTCTTCGCGCCTTTCTCGAACCCGCCGACAATCGCGCGGCCGAGTTTCGGAAGCCCGGTTTCGGTTCGCGCCGGCGGCTTGTCCGCATAGGCCGCGCTGCCGATCAGGGCGATCATGACCGCAAGAATTCCCAGGCCGACCGTCACGACCAAAACCGGGTTACCAAGCAGGGCAACGACGTCCGCGAGCGAATGCCAATCGGCGATAGCGAGCGCCAGCGGCAGAATGACCGGCAGTCGCCGGAATGCCGGTACGACGATGAATACGACACCGAGGCCAAACAGCAGGAGCCGCAACCAGGAAATCTCCCCTAACGCCGGAAGCACGACACCGGCCTGGAACAGATCCGACTGGCCGACGGCGCCGTAACAAAGGCCGATGATGCCGGCCGCTGCAACGGCGACAGCTACAACCGCGCTATTGCCCCACGCGCCGCGAATGCTCCGCAGCGAGCGGACGAGATCGGCCAGGACGAGGAGCGCGACCACCGCCTTGAAACCTGCAAGCCCCGGCGTTTCGCCGCTGACGATACTGCCGAGCAGAAACAGGATCGGAATCAGCATGTAACCGCCGGCCCGGATATGCTCCCGCATGTTCGGGATTTCCGATTCCGGCAGCCGCCCCAGGCCGAGACGCAGGGATTCGAAATAAATCGCGCAGGACAAACTGCCGAAATACAGCACCGCCGGGATCAGGGCGTAGAGCATCAAATGCGCGTAAGGAACGCCGATGATTTCCGACATGATGAACACGCTCGCCCCCATGATCGGCGGCACGATTTGCCCGCCGCAGGAAGCGACCGCCTCGACCGCGCCGGAAAATACCCGCGAGAAACCCGTTCGAATCATCAGCGGGATGGTAAAGGCGCCCGTGGTCACCACATTCGCCATCGTGCTGCCCGAAACCATGCCGAACATGGAACTTGCGGCGACCGCGGATTGCGCGGGTCCACCCCGGAAACGCCCGGTCAGCGCGAAGGCGAGATTGATGAACACCTGCCCCGCGCCGGTACTGTCGAGTAGGCCCGCAAACAGGATGAAGATGAAGATGAACTGGCTCATGATCGCGGCGATGGTCCCGAAGGTCCCCTCCGAGGTCAGCCAGAGATAGGCTGCCATGCGCTCAT
Organism: Alphaproteobacteria bacterium; assembly: GCA_041557595.1. GTDB lineage: Bacteria > Pseudomonadota > Alphaproteobacteria > UBA8366 > UBA8366 > JAOTYV01. The sequence goes on along the minus strand of JBFFGE010000074.1, from coordinate 13,183 downwards.
GGCTGACACCGCGAAAGGGATAGGTCGTTGGATCCAGAAATCCGCGCAAATCCGGACTGAGAAGCGACAAGGCCAGCAAAACCACCGCCGCGAGCGCCGCCTTCGGCGACACAAACCGGCGCAACAGTTCGAGGATCAGCCCAACCCCGAGCAACACAAGGATCAGGTCGCCAAAATAGGCATACACGATCACCGTCAAGGCGATCAGAAACAGCGCGCGCCCCACCGCCCGCCGCACCATTTCGAGCAGCATGACCGGCCCGACCGCGGCCATGATCAGATCGAACGTCGTTTCCGCGCCGCTACGGTCCGCCAGCGCATCCTCTTCGAGAATGAGAAAGAGGCAGGCGACGAGCGCCGTGCCGATCATCGACACGTCCCAGAAAACGGCCAGAATGCGTCTTGTCGGGCCCAGGCTCGCCCGGTCCGGCCAATCCGCCGTGGGAAACAGGAGAAAGACCAGAACGGCGGAGAACAGCAGAAGCGTCACGCGCTGAGCCATTGGCGACAAAATGCCAAAGCCGATCGTGTATAGCTCGAAGCCGCAAACCGCGAGCGATAACAGCAGGCAAACCCGTGCCCGTATCGTCAGATAGGTGTCCAAGGTTCAGGCCTCGCGGCGGCCGGCCCCGCATCCGCGCTGGATCAGGGGGCCGGTCGACAGAGTCGGTTACGGGACGAAACGGAACCGATCAGCCGCATTCCGCCTTGCCGATTTCCTTGAAATACCGCTTTGCCCCTTCATGCAGGGGAAAGGACAATCCGCCGCAAGCCGCCTCGAGCGTTACATTTTTCGCCGCCTTCGCCGTACCGTGGAATTGCTTCAAGTTCTCGAACAGCGTCTTGGTCACCTTGTAGACCACATCGGCGGGAACATCCGCGCTGGTGGAAAAGCCGAAATAGATAAAGACGGTATTCACGGCGTCCGTGTTGACCTGGTTCTGGCCGTAGGTGCCCGCGGCAATCCTGGCGGCCGTCAGACCGGGGCCATAATCCCGGACGACCGCCTTGACCGCGGCTGCGTCCATATCGATCAGGCGGACCTTCTTCAACGCAACCAGCTCCTGCACCGCGCTCATCGGCGGCAACCCCATGGTCAAATGGGCATCCGCCGCCTTGTCCCGCAACGACCCGAAACCGCCGCTGAATCCCGGGGTCAGTTCCGTGTAGTCGCCCTTGTTCAACCCGTGCGCCGGCAGGAAGAATCGCGCAAAGGTTTGTGTCGTGCTGGACGCGGAGCCGACCGATACGCGCTTGCCCTTCAAATCTTTCAAGGACTTGATGCCTGATTCTGCGAGCGTCAGCCATTGAAACATGCCGAAGGGATAGGACAGCACGGCGCGAAGGTTCTTCTTTGGCCCTTCCTTTTCGAACCGGCGCTCGCCCTTGTAGGCCCAGGCGCCGATAGGTCCGCCGAGCCCCCAGGCGAATTGCGCCTGGCCCTTCGCCAGGATGCGCGCCTGCGCCACCATGCCCTTGGCGGATTGCGGCGTCGCGTTGATGCCCGCCTTTTCCTTGAGAATTTTGCTGATGCCAACGGCGAACTGATAGGGCTGCCCCTTCACACCGCCTCCCAGAATCGTGACGTTCTGCGCCATGGCGGAACCGGCCAAAACAATACTGGAAACGGCTATTCCGGCGATCAGTACATGTTTCATAAGTATACCCTCCCTTAAATTTTTTCATTATGGGCGGATCCGCGATGGTCTGCGGACCGACCTCCTTATGTATGCCGTGCTGCGCCGGCATCGTTTGTAATTTCCGTCCGGCTCCGTTGCCGGGGTCATAATATTACGGTCTCGTAACGGTCCAGATTTCGTTGATGACCGTGCCCGACTGACGGATCACCTTCGAAATCGGGCAAAACTTGGCGAGATCGGTTTTTACCTTTTCGATCGCCGCATCGTCCGCATCGGTGGTAATCGCGATCTTCAGGGTCACTTCCGGAAACGGCACGTCGATTTCCTCTTCCAATGACGACCCGCGCCGATCGAACTTACCGTCGACATCGACCGTCATGGCCTTGATGTCGACTCCGTTCGCGTCCGCGCATTTGTGGGTAATCCGGTTGGTGCATCCCGCCAGGGCGGCCATCAGCGTCTCGGTCGGCGACGGACCCGCATTGGTTCCGCCGCGCTCCAGCCGTTCATCGATGGGAAATTCGAGGTTCCGAACCGTTATGTCGGTGCGCGTCTCCGACGTACACGCACCATGTAGCTTGAGGTCTATGACCGTTTTGGGCCGTATCGTGACCATGATCCACTCCCACTCCTAATCCGACAAATTCCATGCCACGGTTCGACGCAGACGGCAGGGAATTCGAACCCGCCCCCAGCGCATGCCGAACCGCAGCGTCTCCGATTATCTTGCGAGCTAACGCAAGTGCTTGCAAATTATTGATATCGGCGTGCGGATCCAGAACACCTGAATATGACCCAAATCAACGAATCCGGGGACCGACCGCGCCAATATCGCCTCGAAAAGCGGATTATTCGAAAAGCGGGTTCCCTTCGCCCCTCTGCGCTGGCATCATTGCGGTGCTTGGGAGCGTGGGCGGGTCCGATGCCGCGCCCCTGGACGGAACGAAATGCGAGGAATTCTGCCAATGAGCTATACACTTGATCAATTCGCAGACGACTGCCGCGCCGCGCTTAAGGCGGATCAAGGCCCCGGCGGCCGCGAAAAAGTGCGCCAATGCGTCGAACGCGCCTTGAAGGACAAGGATTTCGTCTCGGCCCATCTCGGACCGAACGCGACGAAGGAACGCGAGATCATCTACGAGGATCCGGAGTTGAAATTCTGCATCTGCGCCCATGTGAACAAGGGCGCCAAGATGGGAACGCCGCACGATCACGGCCGCACCTGGGCGATCTACGGCCAGGCCGAGGGCGAGACGGAAATGACCGATTGGCGGATCGTCAGCCCGGCCGACGGCAAGAAGCCGGCGATCGTCGAACTGGACCGGAAGTACAGCCTCAAACCCGGCGATGCCCATGTCTATCAGCCCGGCGACGTTCATGCGCCCTATCGGGACGGGCCGACGAAGCTGATCCGGATCGAGGGCGAGAACACGGAAAAGCTGGAACGGACGATGATCCGGCAGGCCTCCTGATCTAGATCTTCTCAACGGCGCGGAGCGGCCGGAATTCGGCCGCTCCGTTTGCCGTTTCGGCTACGCCGGCAACAGCGGCAATTTCACCGCTTCGCCCCGTCGCATCGACAGCGTCACCGCCTCGGTCCATTCCATATACTTCACGCCCGTGACGAAATCCGTATGGGTGACCGGCTCGCGGCCGCGTATGACGTTGATGAATTCTTCCTCGACCCGCCAGGCGCCGCGTTTCGCCGGATCGATCTTGACCTCTTTCAACCCGTCATCGCCCCGCTTGCCCGCCAGCAGCGACATTTTTGCCGCAGTGTCTTCCCGCAGGCACAGCGTCCCTTCGGTTCCGAAAATGTAAATCTCCGCGTTTGCCTGGGCATGACCGACGACGCTCGACAGGCTAAACCGCATCTGACCGCCCTGCTCCATCCTGCCGATTACATCGATATGGTCCGGAATGGTCATCGGCACGCGCCGGCCCGTCTCGTCCACGCGATGCGAGACGACGCTTTGCCCGACCGCGTGCACGGTCGACATCGGCCCGACCCAGCGCAGTATCGATTCGTACCAGATCCCCATGCTCATGACGTTATTGCCGGAAAAATCGCGAACATGCCGCCAGTGCAGCGGCGATCCGTAGGCGGGAAAATCGCTGCCCGGCGCCATCCGCGCATCGACGCTGATGAGGTCGCCGATATAGCCCGCGCCGATCATCTCGACGATCGTCTGATCGACCCCCAGCGTGCGCGGCGCCGGCACGATCTGCGCGACCAGCGCCGGATATCGCCGAGACACCTTCAGCATCTCGCGGGCCTCGGCCAGGTTCATCGCCATCCGGGCTTCGCACAGCACATGCTTGCCCGCTTCCAGCGCGGCAATCGTGAGCGGCGCGTGCATATACGGCCAGGTGCCGATGCACACCGCATCGATGTCCCTGTCGGCGATGATTTCCGTCCAGTCGGCCGCGGCGTGCGGGATTTCCATTTCGTCGGCGACCCGTTTCGCGGAGTCGAGCGTCCGGTTCGCCACCGCCGCCACCTCGACATTCTTCTGCGCCCGCAACCCGGGAATATGTTTGTCGCGCGTGTTGCGCCCGGCGCCGATGATGCCGACGCGTATGACTTTTTCCGCCATGTTATTCATCCTCCTTCGTGTTCGTTGTTGCCGGTAGGATCGACCCGTACCGCCGGCGCTCAAGCCGCCTTGTTGTCTTCCAGGATCATCGCCGCGCCCTTTTCCGCGATCATGATGGTCGGCGCGTTGGTATTGCCGGTCGTTACCGTCGGCATGATCGACGCGTCGATTACCCGCAGTCCGGACATCCCATGCACCCGCAGCCGGGAATCGACCACCGCCATCGGGTCCTCGCCCATCTTGCAGGTGCCCACCGGGTGATAGATCGTGTTGCCGAAATTCCGGCCGTACTCGCGCACGGTCTCCAGCGAATCCACGTCGGGGCCCGGGGCGATCTCTCCCAGGCTATGGGCCGCCAACGCTGGAGATTCCAGAATTTTTCGCGTTTTGCGCATGCCCGACAGCAGCACATGGGCGTCGCCCTCCGCCGACAGGTAGTTCGGTCGAATCGCCGGCGGTCGCAAGGAATCGCCGCTAGTCGCCATGATCGTACCGCGGCTCTCCGGACGCACGGGACAGACCGCAACGGTGATGCCCGGATCCTTGTCGAAGGTCTTGATCTCGACCGCGCTGTAGCTCGCCGGGGTGAACAACAACTGCAAGTCCGGACTGCTGAGTCCCTCGCGGCTGCGGCAGAACACCATCGCGCTGGTCACGCCGAAGGTCAGCGCGCCGTTTGCGAACAGCCCATAACGGAAAATTTCGCGCACCAGGTGGAGTCCCCGCGATAGCTGATTGATCGAAATCATGTCCTTCACCCGATGCGAAATCCGGGTCACGAAATGATCCGACAGATTATCGCCGACGCCCGGCAGGTCGTGCTGCACCGCGACTCCGATCGATTGCAGGTGTTCGGCCGGACCGACGCCCGATATCTGCAACAGATGCGGCGAGTTGATCGCCCCGCCGCAGACGATCACCTCGCGGTCCGCGCGCACTTCGTGATCCTGCCCGCTTCGGCGATATTTTGCACCGACGCAGCGCTTTCCCTCGAATATCAATCCGGTACCGATCGCCTCGGTAATCACCTCGAGGTTTTCACGCGATCGCGCATCCGCCAGAAATGTCCTCGCGGTCGACGCGCGAAACCGCTTGTTGCGGGTCATCTGCGAGTAGGCGACACCTTCCTGCCGCGCACCGTTGTAGTCCGGCGTGAAGGGAAACCCCGCCTGCTGCGCCGCCTCGACGAATTTATGGGTCAGCGGCAGGATGGTGCGGTAATCCTCGACTGCCAGCACGCCGCCCCGGCTGCGATACGCCGTCTCGCCATCGCCACGGTAATCCTCCGACTGCATGAAGTAGGGCAGCACCTCGTCATAGGACCAGCCGCGGCAGCCGCGCTGCGCCCAGCCGTCGTAATCGGCGGGGTTGCCGCGGACATAGAGCATGCCGTTGATCGAACTGGACCCGCCCAGCGTCTTGCCCCGGGGCCAATGAATTTCCCGGTTACCCGTCGATTCGTCCGCTTCGGTATGATAGTTCCAGTTCAACACCGGATGCTGCAACAGCGTCCGGATGCCGGCGGGAATATGGATCATCGGGTGACGGTCGGGCGGGCCAGCTTCCAGCAGCACCACCCGCGCGCCGTTTGCGCTCAAGCGGTTGGCCAGCACGCATCCCGCCGACCCGGCGCCGACGACCACATAATCCGCACGCATGTCCCCACCCCGTTCGTTTCTTAATTGCGACATCAGCATAGCGGGTCGGCCGCGCCATTGTCCAAGCGGCGGACCCGCGAATATGATGAACGCGCATACCGCACCCGTCCCCCGCACCAACGGCCGGCGGACCGCACCGAAACGAGGGAAACCCCATGACCATTGCCCGCACCCTGGCCGAGTTTCTCACCACGACCGCCTATGCCGATCTTCCCGACCAAACAATCGATCACGCGGCGATGCAGATCGCGAGCACGATCGCCAGCGCCGCCTGCGGCGTAAACATTTCATCGGCCGCGATCATCCGTGCGCTGGCACAGGAACGCGGCGGACGGCCCGACGCATCGGTCTGGTTCGACAAGGGACCCAAACTGCCGGTCGCCGGCGCGTCCCGGGTCAACGCGGTAACCAGCGACGCCGCCGCTTCCGACGACAGCGACCTCCGCAACATCGTGCATGCGGGCACGCAACTCACCGCCACGTCGCTCGCCATGGCGGAATACGCTGGCGCCGGCGGCAAGGATGTTTTGGCGGCGATGGTGCTCGGCTACGAGGCTGCCGGCCGCATCGGCGAGGCGATTACGCCCGGCTACCTGCGACAGGGTTTTCACGGCTGTCTGGTGGCGAGCTTCGCCAGCGCCGTTGCGGCCGGACGGCTGCTGAAACTCGATACGGATGCGATGGCGCATACGATCGCGCTCTGCGCCACCTCGATGGGCGGGCTGCACGCCGCCGCCAACACCAGCGTGTCGCGCGAATACCATGCCGGCGTCGCCAACACTGCGGGCATCGAGGCGGCGATGGCGGCGCAGCGGGGCTTTACCGGCGAGGAGACCATCCTCGAAGCCGATCACGGGTTTTGCGCGGTGTTCGGCGGTACCGACGGCGCCAGCATTACCCGCGACATGGGCAAGGACTGGGACATCGTCACCGACATGGCGATCAAGCTGGTGCCCGGCGGCCACCCGCACCATGCGCTGGCCGAGGCGGCCGCGAACGCCGCCCGCGAAGGCAAGATCGCAGCCAAGGACGTCGCCTCTATCACGCTCTCGCGCCCGGGCGTCACCGCCCTGTCCGGCCCGCTGCACCCGGCCGATCTGATCGACATGGCGCACAGCCCCGCCTATTTCATGGCGGCCGGCGTCGCCGATCACGACTTCACCTGGGCGCATGCCAGCCCGGAAAAGATCGCCGACCCGGTGATCCATCAATTGATCGACAAGGTTCGCGTCGGGCCGGAGCCGACCGAGAACGTCGAGGCCTACCGCCAGGGCGCGACCGTCACCATCGAAACCCCCGACGGCCGCACCGTCAGCAACACCGTCCACGTGCCGACCGGCGCCGGCTGCCTCGGCATCGACTGGACCGTGATCGACGCCAAGTACCGCACGCTGGTCCCGAAGGCGCCGCTCAGCGACCAGCAGGTCGAGGCGAGCCTCGAGGTGATCCACGGATTCCCGGACGTCGGCAATGTGTCGGTGCTGATCGATTTGTTGCGGTAGGAGGAACTTGGGCAAGCGCGGACATCGCGACCGCAGTCCGCGCACGTTAACTGGTTTGAGACGGCAGTCACCCGACCGTTCCCCCGTCGCCGTCTCCCGGAGGCTATCGAACGCCCTTGCCCGGCTGAAGCGGATTTGATCTGATAGATGCGTTGCACGTCGTGATAGCGACCACGCCTTTTGTCGCCTCACAGTTCCATCGTCCATCCAAGGTAAGGACGCTATCATGGCCAATTCATCGAAATATTCCGGTGCGCGCGGCGTGAGGCTTGCGAAACTTGGACTGGGGCTCGCGCTTCTCTGCGCAATTCTGCTGATTGCGGTTGTCGTGGCGTACCGGACCGGCGCGTTCGGCGTGCGGGACGCCTTCGGCTATATCGAATGGATTATCTATGCCGCCGCGGGCGTTACCGTCGTCGCTGTCGCGGGAGCCATACAAGCGATCCGGTACAGGCGACCGGCGGCCATCGCCATGGCGGGTGTCGGCATCGTCGTTGCACTGCTTATCGTCTGGGTGCCCTACAGCAATCGGGTTGCGCTCAGGGCCTCGCCGCGATTGTCCGACATTACCACCGATCCGCAAAACCCGCCGGTCTTCGTCAAGGCCGCCGAGATTCGCGTGGCGACCAAGGCCAAGAATCCCGTTACCTACGGTCCCGCCAAGGCCAAGCTGCAGGCAGCGCACTATCCGGACATCAAGCCCGTGCGTCTGGCGCTTCCGGTCGACCAAGCGTTTGACCGCGCCCTGGCCGCGGTCAACGACTTCGGTTGGGCCGTGATTACCTCCGACAAGTCGGCGGGCCGGATCGAAGCCTCCGAAACCAGCCTGATCTTCGGCTTCGTCGACGACGTGGCGATCCGCGTCACCGCCGAGGATTCGGGCAGCCGCGTCGATATCCGCTCGTCCTCGCGCGTCGGCGGGCGCGATGCCGCCGTCAACGCCAACCGTATCCGAAAACTGGTGCGCGCGCTCTCGATGCCCTGAAATTTGGGACCGCCGGGATAGGCATTGCCGGAGTTCGGCTAGTTTGCCACACTGCGGGGGCGTCACAACACAGGAGCGTTCCATGGCTGCGTTGGCACTGGCCTATCAGGCGCGAAGCTACAGCACCGGCGTCGTCGGCCGATCGATTTGCAATGCGCGCAATCATCATTGGGTTGCGGAAAACACCGGCGGCGACGCGGTCGGCGCAGGTGAGCTGTTCTGCGCCTCCATCGCGGCATGCGCAGTGAACATGGTCGAGACGATCGCCAGCACCGAAGACCGTGCGCTCGAGAGCATGGAGGTTAGCGTCGCGGCCTACCGGGACGCCGACAAGCCGGCCGGCGACGTCTCGCTATACGACGCGGTGCGGATACAGTTCCGGATGTGGGGCGTGCGCGACGACGACGCGCGCTTTCTCGTCAAGACATGGAAACAACGGTGACCCATTTACGGTTCTGTCGCCGTGGCGACTGCTGACACCACCGTGGACTTCACCGCACACGCGGAGCCGCAGGCTCGATAAATCGACATCAATTCGGACAGCCCGGATTTTGCCTGTCGACCGATGCCGTTGCGGTATGCACAAATGGCCAACACCGGAGAGCAATCATGCCGATCACCGCACGCTATGTGTTCATCGCCAGCATGGACGTCGATCGCGACAAGGAGGCGCTGTTCAACGAAGTCTATGATCAGGAGCACGTGCCGACCCTGTTGAAGGTACCGGGCGTCCTGTCCGTTACACGGCTCAAGACCGAACCGGGCGCCATGATGATCGGCGGTGAGGAACGCCCTCTCACGGGCGAGGGCCAGCCTTCCTATAGCGCCGTGTATGAGATCGAGAGCCCCGACGTCGTGCGCAGCGACGCGTGGGCGGAGGCCGTGGAAAAGGGCCGTTGGCCGGAACAGGTCCGCCCCTTCACCCGGAATCGCCGGCACATCCTGCGCAAGGTGGTTTAGGCGGCGGACGCCCCGCGCTTACGCCGCGGTAATCGGATCGCCTTCCAGCGATGTCGACGCCGTGCCGTCGACGCCGACCGGCACGTCGCCGACCAGCGTGGTCCGATAGAACTGGCGGTCGTAATCGGACGCGAAGATGTCGCGCGGCGCCAGATGGCATACCGACCGATTGTCCCAGAACGCGACGCTGCCGGGCTCCCATTTGAAGCGCACCGTGAATTCCGGACGCGTGAGATGCTCCCACAACATTTCGAGCAGCGCCTGGCTTTCGGTCGGGGTCAAGCCAACGATCGATTTCAGATGACTCGGGCCGGTATACAACGCCCGCTCGCCCGTTTCCGGATGGACCCGCACCAGGGCATGCTCGGACACCAGCGAGCGGTTCTGAATCATTTCCTTGTAGTCGCCCTTCACCTCGACATTCTGCGGCGGGCTGTTCCGGTAGATGCCGCGCAACCCGTCGACGAAGGACCGCATCGTCGGCGACAACGCCTGGTAGGCGGCCATCATGCTGGTGAACTGCGTGTCGCCGCCAAAGGGCGGAACGATGACGCCGCGCAGGATCGAGGCCATGGGCGGGTTAATCGCCGCGGTAATGTCCGTATGCCAGCCCGTCCACGGGCGCAGCAGCACCTGATCGTGAAAATGGTTCGCCGTGCGGTGCTTGGAGATCGGGTAGATCTCCGGAAATTCGCCGTCGTTGCCATAGACCACGTGGCCGGGCGTCACGTCGCCGAACTGGCGCGAAAAATCGATGTGCTGGCGATGGGTCATCGACTGGTCGCGGAAAAACACGACCTTCCATTTGAGCCAGGTCGCCCGGATATCGCGGACCTGCTCGGGCGGCAACGAGCGGGTGAGATCGACGCCGCCGATCTCCGCGCCCACATGGAGGGTGAGCGGTGTCACCTCGATGGTTGACGGCGACGTTGCGGCGTCTCCCTGCACGGCTTCCATTGACATCGATCTGTCCTTCCTTGCATTAACCTTGTGCATCTCTCAAGGGACGGTGCTCGACCCCACCGAACGGCACCGTTCCGCATCCCTAACTTACCCCATAAACCCGGCGGAAATCCAATCCGTCCGGCCTACCGCCGTTGCCTCGGATCCAGGATGTCGCGGATTGCGTCGCCCATCAGATTGGTGCCGAACACCGCGGCGCTGATAGCGAGTCCGGGGAAAATCACCAGCCAGGGTGCGACGCGGACATATTCGGCGGCCGATTCCGACAGCATGCGGCCCCAGGAAGGATGGGGTTCCGGCACCCCGAGGCCGAGGAAGGAAAGCGAGGCTTCGACCAGGATGGCGGAGCCGAGCTGCGCGGTGCCGATCACGATCAACGGCGCCATGATGTTGGGCAATATCTGTTTCAGGGCGATGCGGAGTTCGCTCATGCCGGCGGCGCGGGCGGCCTCGACAAAGGCCATCTCACGCATGGCCAGCGTACTGGAACGGACGACGCGGGCGACATCCGGCACCAGGGGGATCGAGATCGCGATAATCGTGTTTTCCAGCGACGGCCCCAGCGAGGCGGCCATGACCAGCGCCATGACGAGCAGCGGCAGCGCCTGCATGATGTCGACGATGCGCTGGATGATCAGGTCGAACCACCCCATCAGGAAGCCGGACATCAGGCCAATGATCACGCCGAGGCCGCCGCCGAACAGGACGGAGAACACGCCGACGGCGAGCGATATGCGCGCGCCGTGGACAATACGGCTCAACATGTCGCGCCCCATCACGTCGGAGCCCATGGGGCGTTCCGCGTTGGGCGCCTGCAGCGAAAGCGGTGCGCTGGTCTGTAACGGGTCGTACGGCGCGATCACATCGGCGAACACCGCCGCCATGACGAACACGAACACGATGACCGTTCCGACGGCGCCCAGCGGGTAGAGGCGGCATAGATGAAGGAATCCGCCCCACCGGGTCGACACATTCGCGCCGGCGCGGGAGAGTTCTGCCTGCTGGTCGATATCCACCATGACCGTTTGATACAGAAACAAGCCCCTATGGGGCAAGCCGGCATTTCAAATGCGATGTCCGCGCAATGTGTAAATCAGTCCGCTAACCGGGGTAAGGCGGGCACTGTGCGGGAGATGATTGGCGTCCAATCATGACCCGTTTTGGACTCTCGGGTCCAAACCAACATTTTCCATTATCAGACAAAAGCAGACCTTCGTCCGATGGTGCCGAAGGGTCGCCGTGTGACAACGACGACAAGGCCGGTTTTGTTGCGCCGATGGGGCGGACGACTCCCTTGATCCAAATATTGGTCAGGACGCACGTCACGAACGCTAGATCAACCTGCCTTTAATTGGAATTAATTAAAGGCAGGTTGATCCATTCCATAAAGATAGAGCAGCTCATGTGCGCCCGAATGGGCGCACGCCGCTCTAGTTGCAACCGGTCGTAACGATCAGCGGCGGCTGAGAATCTCAAGAGACAGGATAGTTGGAAGGTGCCTCGCGATCTCTTGCCAGCTATCTCCTTCATCGAGACTGGCATAGACTGAACCGCTATTCGTTTCGAAATAGACGCCCGCCGGTTCCCGGTCGTCACCCGCCATGGCCTGACGCAGCACGGTAAAGAAGCACGCTTCCTGCGGCAAGCCCTCGCGCATGTCCTGCCAGCTTTCCCCGCCATCCCGCGAGCGCCACACCGCCGCGGCGGATTCTGGCGGGAAACGTCCGGCCATGTCGCCGTTCAGCGGCAGCGTCCATACAGTGTCGGGATCGCGCGGATGAACGCGAATCGGAAACCCGAACGTGGACGGGAGCCCGCCGGTGATGTCGTCCCAACTGCGACCGCCATCCGCCGAGCGCCAGACACCATGATGGTTTTGCTGGTAAAGGAGATCATTGACGCCGGGCGCGCGCATCATGTTGTTTACACAGTGCCCGGTTTCGCCATCGCGAGGAGCCGCCGGATGGGAGTGGTCCGCACAGGCCTCAACATTGGATAGGCGATTGCGGCGGTCCCAGGTCAGGCCGCCGTCTTCTGTCGCGAAGACACCCGCCGCCGAGATCCCCACCCAAAGCATCTGCGGGTCGGACGGATGGGGCACAATTGTATGAAGCACGAGGCCCGCGGCCCCGGGGTTCCAGCTCTCCGCAGATGGGTGATCCGTCAGGCCGTGAATCTTTTCCCAGGTTTCGCCGCCGTCCCTGCTCGCCAGCAACCCCGCCGGCTTTGTTCCGGCATAGAGCGTCCCATGGGCATGGCAGAGGCTCCAGATTTGCGAGAACGTATTGCCGAAGGGCGTGGGATCATCGGTCCAGCCGATCATCTCGGCGAACTCGGGATCGTTTGCGGCCCAGTCGTCCATTGTTCCCCTGGTCAGCCTGACGACGCTCCACGTCTCGCCGTCGTCCGCCGTGCGCCAGATCCCCGCACCATGCCATTCGCCGCCGCCACCGGCCCAAAGCGCGCCCGTGGTCGGGTCCCCGACGAAATGATTGATCGGCCAGCCCTCGCAGAGCGGACCCTTGACGGTCCAACCGCTGCGGTCATGACCGCCAAAAATCATGAAGGCGCCTTTGGTGGTGCCGACGAGGACGGTGATGTTACCTGAGCACACTGAACCAACACCCCAACCAATTGTTAGCAAACTAACACAGGGTCAAAATCGGGTATAGCGTAGCGATGGTCGGATGTGGGTCTGGAGTGATCGAAGGCGCCGGGGTCGAACGTCCGTTATGGTCTGCCGATTCAACCGATCGCCGCAACACACTCGTCGAACTTCTCAGCGGGTGAAAAGTAGTTCAAGGTCTTTCTCGGTCTCTCGTTGAGTTCCCGTGCGACGGCGTTGAGTTTATCCTGGCTGTGGACCGATAAGTCGGTG
>JBFFGE010000073.1:0-20823 GCA_041557595.1 Alphaproteobacteria bacterium | reverse complement strand
GTCGGTAGTGTTGCCGGAGGGCACGGAGATGGTGATGCCGGGCGACAACATTTCGATGGAAGTGACGCTGATCGTGCCGATTGCGATGGATGACGGGCTGCGTTTCGCGATCCGTGAAGGCGGCAAGACCGTCGGCGCCGGTGTCGTCACCTCGATCGTCGAATAAGAAAACAAGCGAAACAGGGCGCCCGATTATCGGGCGCTTTTTTCGAGAGAAAGTCCGATGGAAAATCAAAATATCCGAATACGATTGAAAGCGTTCGATCACCGAGTGCTCGACCAGTCGACGCAGGAAATCGTCAATACCGCGAAGCGGACGGGGGCGCAGGTCCGCGGTCCCATTCCGATGCCGACACGGATCGAGCGGGTGACCGTCCTGCGGGGACCGCATGTCGATAAGAAGAGCCGGGAACAGTTCGAAATTCGGACCCACAAGCGGCTTCTCGACATTGTCGATCCGACACCGCAGACGGTGGATGCTTTGATGAAATTGGACCTCGCATCGGGCGTCGATGTGGAAATCAAGCTTTAGGTCCAAGCGGGTAAAGAATTGGAAGTGTCATGCGTAGCGGAATAATCGCTCAAAAGAAGGGGATGACCCGGGTCTTTACGGACGACGGACGGCATTTGCCGGTGACCGTGCTTGCCGTGGACTCCTGCCAGGTCATCGACGTTCGCACGGCGGAAAAGAATGGCTATAACGCGGTGCAGCTCGGTGTCGGCAAGGCCAAGGTGAAGAATACCAGCAAGCCGATGCGCGGCCATTTCGCGAAAGCGAAGGTTGAGCCGAAAAAGCAGTTGGCGGAATTCCGGGTGTCCGAGGACGCGCTGCTCGAAGTCGGCGCCGAAATGAGCGCGGAACATTTCATTCCGGGTCAGCTCGTCGATGTCACCGGTATCAGTATCGGCAAGGGCTTCGCGGGTGCGATGAAGCGGCATGGCTTCAGCGGCTTGCGGGCGAGCCATGGCGTCTCGATCTCGCATCGGTCGCATGGCTCTACCGGTCAGTGCCAGGACCCGGGCCGGGTGTTCAAGGGCAAGAAGATGGCCGGCCAGATGGGCAATACCCGGATCACGACGCAGAATTTGGAAGTCGTTTCCAGCGATGAGGAAAGCGGCGTCATTCTCGTAAAAGGTGCGGTGCCGGGTGCGGCGGATGGCTGGATCCTGATCAGCGACGCGGTGAAGGTTCCGCGGCCGGACGATGTGCCCTATCCGGCAGCCTTGCGGGGCGGCGCTGCCGCTGCGCCGGAGCAGGCCGACGAGACGCCGGCAGAAGGCGCCGCCGACGAAGCCAAGCCGGAAGGCGGGGCGGCCGCGGATCAAGGCAACGAGCAGGCCGAGGGACAAAAAGAATGAAGGGCAACGTCGTCACCCTTGAGAACAAGGCCGCCGGCGATATCGATCTCGATGAGTCGGTATTCGGGGCTACTGTCCGCAAGGACATTCTCGCGCGTATGGTCAAGTATCAGCTGGCCAAGCGGCGCGCGGGAACGCACAAGGTCAAGACCCGTGGCGAGGTTTCCGGGACCACCGCCAAGCCGTTCCGCCAGAAGGGCACCGGCCGGGCGCGCCAGGGAACCGCACGGGCGTCGCAGATGCGCGGCGGCGGCACCGTGTTTGGGCCGGTGGTTCGGGATCATGGCCACAAGCTGCAGAAAAAGGTTCGCCGGCTGGCCATGAAGTCGGCCTTGTCGTCCAAACAGGCGGAGGGGAAGCTCATCATTCTCGACGATGCGGCGCTGCCTCAGCCGAAGACGAAGGATCTGCTTGGCAAGCTCGACAGGCTGGGACTTACGAATGTCTTGATCGTTGCCGGCGCGGCGGTCGATCAGAATCTGGCGCGCGCGGCGAGCAACATTTCGTTCGTCGATGTGCTGCCATGCCAGGGCGCCAATGTTTATGACATCCTTCGCCGGGATGCGCTGGTGTTGACGAAAGAAGCCGTAGCGACGCTGGAGGCGCGCCTCAAATGAGCTGGAAATATCTCAACAAGACCGGTGTGAGCAAGGAGCGCCAATTCGAAATGGTGCGGGCGCCGGTCATTACGGAAAAGGCGACGCTTGGGTCGGAATACAATCAGGTGACGTTTCGGGTGCCGTTGGACGCGACCAAGCCGGAAATCAAGGTGGCGGTCGAACAGCTCTTCAACGTAAAGGTGCTCGCGGTGAATACCCTGCGGCAAAAGGGCAAAACGAAAATGTTCCGTGGCCGCCGCGGTCGGCGCAGCGACTATAAAAAGGCGATCGTACGGCTCGAAGAGGGTCAATCGATCGACGTGACGACGGGAATCTAATCGGATGGCATTAAAGAATTTTAATCCGAGGACACCGAGCCAGCGCCAATTGGTGCAGGTGGATCGGTCAGACCTTCATAAGGGCAAGCCGGTCAAATCCCTGACCGAAGGCTTGACCAAGAAGGGCGGCCGCAACAACACCGGGCGCATTACCGCGCGGCGGCGTGGCGGCGGTCATAAGCGGTTGTACCGGGTAATCGACTTCAAGCGACGGAAATACGACGTCGAGGCGACGGTCGAGCGCCTCGAATATGATCCGAACCGCACCGCGTTCATCGCGCTGATCCGCTATTCGGATGGTGAGCTGGCATATATCCTCGCGCCGCAACGGTTGCAGCCGGGCGACAAGGTGATTTCCGGCAGCCGGGTTGACGTGAAACCCGGAAATGCCATGCCGCTGAACAGCATCCCGGTCGGAACGATCGTCCACAACGTCGAGTTGAAGCCCTTGAAAGGCGGCCAGATTGCGCGATCGGCGGGCACCTATGTGCAGCTCGTGGGCCGCGACCAGGGCCATGCCCAGTTGAAACTCGCGTCCGGCGAATTGCGCCTGGTGCGGGGCGAGTGCATGGCGACCATCGGCGCCGTGTCGAACCCGGATCAATCGAATATCAACCTCGGTAAGGCGGGACGCAATCGTTGGCTCGGCAAACGGCCATCGGTGCGCGGCGTTGCGATGAATCCGGTCGATCATCCGCATGGCGGCGGTGAGGGCAGGACTTCGGGCGGCCGGCATCCGGTCACACCATGGGGTAAATCCACCAAGGGCAAGCGTACGCGCGCGCCCAAGAAACCGAGCAATAGGCTCATCATTCGGCGTCGACGGTCGAAGAAGTAGGAACGGGAGTCGGTATCGTGGCGCGTTCTGTTTGGAAAGGTCCGTTCGTGGATGGCTATCTGCTGAAGAAGGCAGAAAAATCCCGCGAATCCGGCCGCAATGAAGTAATCAAGACCTGGTCCCGGCGGTCGACGATCTTGCCGCAATTCGTGGGTCTCACCTTCGGGGTCTACAACGGCCTGAAATTCATCCCTGTTTTGGTGACCGAGAATATGATCGGACACAAATTCGGCGAGTTTGCGCCGACCCGGACGTTCTACGGTCACGCCGCCGACAAGAAGGCTAGGAGAGGCTGACCCCGATGGGAAAACAAAAAATCGAACGGCGGTTGGCCGATGATGAAGCCCAGGCGGTTGCGCGTCATATCCGCGTCAGCCCGCAGAAGCTGAATCTTCTGGCAAAGGCGATCCGTGGCAAGAGCGCCGATGCGGCGCTGGCCGAACTGATGTTTTCCAGGCGCCGGGTGGCATTGGCCGTCCGGAAGACCTTGGAATCGGCGATCGCAAATGCCGAGAACAATCATCAGCTCGACGTCGACCGGCTCTATGTAAAGGAAGCATCCGTCGGCAAGACCTTGGTAATGAAACGCATACGGCCTCGCGCGCGCGGCAGGGTCGGCCGGATCAACAAACCGTTCAGCAACCTGACGGTTATCGTGAAAGAGCGCGAGGAGGCCAACTGATGGGGCAAAAAGTCAATCCGATCGGATTTCGTCTGGGGATTAACCGGACCTGGGACTCGCGTTGGTATGCCGACCGCGAATATGGCGACCTGCTACATCAGGACATCCACCTGCGGGAATATATCATGGACCGGCTTTCGCAAGCGGGCATTTCCCGCGTTGTGATCGAACGGCCGGCGAAGAAGGCGCGGATTACCATCCATACCGCGCGCCCCGGCGTGGTCATCGGCAAGAAGGGCGCGGATATCGAAAAGCTGCGTCAGGATATTGCGAATATCACCAAGGGCGACGTCACGCTCAATATTGTCGAAATTCGCAAGCCTGAAATCGACGCCAAACTGGTGGCGGAGAATATTGCTCAGCAGCTGATGCGACGGGTTGCGTTTCGCCGGGCGATGAAGCGCGCGGTGCAGTCTGCGATGCGGCTCGGCGCCGAAGGTATCCGGATCAATTGCGGCGGCCGGCTGGGCGGCGCGGAAATTGCGCGAACGGAATGGTACCGGGAAGGGCGCGTTCCGCTGCATACGTTGCGGGCCGAGGTCGATTACGGCACCGCCACGGCCAACACCACGTATGGCGCCTGCGGTGTGAAGGTTTGGGTCTTCAAGGGCGAGATTCTCGCGCATGATCCGATGGCGCAGGATAAGCGCGCCCAAGAGCAGCAAGTCCGCTGATCGCGCCGTTGGTGAATAGGAAGTCAGGAAGAGCGAACGATGCTTAGTCCAAAGCGTACGAAGTACCGCAAGCAGCACAAAGGCCGCGTCAAGGGCATGGCCAAGGGCGGGACGGATATCAATTTCGGCAGCTATGGCCTCAAGGCCACGACGCCGGGACGCGTAACCGCGCGCCAGATCGAAGCGGCTCGGCGGGCGATTACCCGGCACATCAAGCGTGCGGGCAGGGTGTGGATCCGGGTCTTCCCGGATGTGCCGGTCAGCCAGAAGCCGGCCGAAGTACGAATGGGTAAGGGCAAGGGGTCGCCGGAATTTTGGATGTGCCGGGTCAAGCCCGGGCGGGTGATGTTCGAGCTCGACGGTGTCGAGCACGATATCGCGCGCCGGGCGTTCGAGTTGGCTGCGTCGAAACTTCCCGTGCAGACCCGCTTCGTCACTCGCATCGGCGGTTGAGGAAGAGGAGGAGAATGAAATGAAGGCCGCTGACGTTCGACAAAAGACCGACGATGAATTGAATGAGCTGCTGCTCGATCTGCGCAAGGAAGCCTTTAACCTGCGATTTCAGACGGCAAGCGGCCAATTGGAGAACACCGCGCGGGTGCGCCAGGTACGGCGGGATATAGCGCGCGTCAAGACAACGCTTCACGGGCGCGAGCGCGTGACTCAAGGAGCCAGTTAGATGCCGAGGCGAGTGTTTCAGGGAAGGGCGGTCAAGGACGCCAAAGACAAGACGGTGGTCGTGCGCGTCGAGCGTCGCGTTCAGCATCCCTTGTATAAGAAGTTCATTCGCCGGTCGAAAAAGTACATGGCGCATGATGAGAACAATGTCTGTAAAGCAGGCGATTTGGTGCGTATTCGGGAATGCAGGCCCCTCTCAAAACGTAAATGCTGGGAAGTGGTCGGCGAGACGGCTGAATAGCGCGGATCGCGGGGAAGGTAACCATGATTCAGATGCAGACAAATCTCGATGTGGCCGATAACTCGGGCGCGCGCAGAGTCCAGTGCATTAAGGTACTGGGCGGCTCGAAGCGCACGACGGCGGGCATTGGGGACGTGATCGTTGTGTCCGTGAAGGAAGCGATCCCGCGCGGGCGCGTCAAAAAGGGCGATATCCACAAGGCGGTCATCGTTCGGACGGCCAAGGAAGTCCGTCGCGACGACGGTACCGCCATTCGGTTCGATCGCAACGCCGCGGTGTTGATCAACGCACAGCAGGAGCCGATCGGCACTCGAATTTTCGGTCCGGTGACGCGCGAATTGCGCCAGAAGCAGTTCATGAAAATCATCTCCCTTGCGCCGGAGGTGCTGTAATGGCGGCGCGTATCAAAAAGGGCGACCGGGTCGTGGTCGTTGCCGGCAAGGACAAGGGCAAGGTCGGCGAGGTTTTGCGGGTGTTGCCGAGTAAGTCCCGCGTGCTCGTGGCCGGCGCGAATATGGTCAAGCGCCATACCGCACCGTCGCAGGCGAGCGCCGGCGGCATTGTCGAAAAAGAGGCGGCGCTGCACGTATCGAATGTGGCGCATGTCGACCCGAAGGACGACAAGCCGACCCGGGTCGGATTCAAGATCCTAGAGGGTGGCCGGAAGGTGCGTTTTGCAAAACGTTCCGGCGAAGTTATTGATACTTAAGGGATGAGCCGGAACGATGGCTGAAGAGAAATACGTACCGCGCATGAAGCAGCACTATAATGAAGTGTTGCGGAACACGCTTGTTGAGGCTTTTTCCTACAAGAACCCGATGCAGGTTCCCCGCTTGGATAAGATCGTCATCAACATCGGCGTGGGCGAAGCCGTGGCCGATTCCAAGAAGATCGATGCCGCGTGCGCCGATCTGACCGCGGTGAGCGGACAGAAGCCTGTGGTCACGCGGGCCAAGAAATCGGTCGCAAACTTCAAGCTGCGCGAAGGCATGCCGATCGGCGCGAAGGTGACGTTGCGGCGCGACCGCATGTACGAATTCCTCGACCGGCTGGTAACGGTTGCGTTGCCGCGGGTTCGAGATTTCCGGGGGCTTTCGTCGAAGAGTTTCGACGGCGGCGGGAATTATGCGCTCGGCCTTAAGGAGCAGATCGTCTTTCCGGAAATCGACTACGACAAGGTGGATACGATCCGCGGAATGGACATCGTGATTTGTACCACCGCGAAATCGGACGAGGAGGCGCGTGTTCTTCTCAAGGGTTTCGATTTTCCGTTTCAAGAATAGTTGCGTGTCTTAGGAGCATTGCAGACATGGCGAAAAAGAGTGCTATCGAAAAAAACAAGCGGCGGCAGCGGTTAGCGAAGAAATTCGGCCCGAAACGCGCGCGTTTGAAGGCGATAGCCAATGATGCGAACGTGCCGGCCGAGGAGCGCTTCAATGCGCGTCTGAAGTTGGCGGAAATCCCGCGGAATTCGTCGCCGAATCGGTCGCGTAACCGGTGCCTGTTAACCGGTCGGCCGCGCGCGTATTACCGTAAATTCAAACTGTCACGCATCGCGTTGCGTGAGTTGGCGTCGTCGGGACAAATTCCCGGCATGGTCAAGGCAAGTTGGTAGGAGAGTTGTCGTAATGTCGATGAGCGATCCTCTGGGCGATATGCTCACGAGAATTCGGAACGGCCAGCGCGTCGGTAAGAACACCGTCAGTTGTCCGGCGTCGAGTTTTCGCGCCAATGTTCTTGGCGTTCTGGAGCGTGAGGGTTTTATCCGCGGATACAGTTGGTCTGAGCTGCGGACCGGAATTCAGGAGTTAACCATCGAGCTGAAATATGCCGAAGGCGAACCCGTGATCAAGGAAATCAGCCGGGTCTCAACACCCGGTCAACGCGTGTATTTCAAGATCAAGGATCTGCCGCGGGTGTATAACGGTCTCGGTATATCCATCCTGTCTACGCCGCGCGGCGTGATGTCGGACGCCGAAGCGCGCGAGGCGAATGTGGGCGGCGAAGTGCTGTGCAAAGTCTTTTAGGAGGGCTCGATGTCGCGAGTCGGTAGTAACCCGGTTTCCGTTCCAGATGGCGTCGATGTGTCGGTCGTCAACAATCTACTGACGGCAAAGGGTAAGTTGGGCGAGCTGAAAGTTCCATTCACCGACGATGTGTCGGTCGAAATGAAGGATGGCACCGTGTTGGTCAACCCGACCGGTCCGAGCAAGCGCGCGCGGGCCATGTGGGGCACTGTGCGCAGCCTGGTCAGCAATGCTGTTGTCGGCGTTTCCGAGGGATTTACCAAGCGGCTGAATATTACCGGCGTTGGGTATCGGGCGCAGTTGCAGGGTAAAAAGCTGAACCTTCAGTTGGGATACAGCCACGATATCGTGTTCGATATTCCCGAAGGCATCCAGATTGCGCTCGAAGGCGATCGCCAATCCTCGGTCATCGCCGTAAGCGGTTCGGATCGGCAGCTGGTCGGTGAAGTGGCGAGCAAAATTCGCAGTTTCCGGGGACCGGAACCCTTCAAGGGCAAGGGTATCCGCTATGCCGGTGAATTTATCCTCCGCAAGGAAGGTAAGAAGAAGTAAGGACGACGGTAATGGCGAAGGCAAAAGATCTTTTCAACCGCCGTACACGGCGAAACCGGTACAACCTCCGTGCGCGCGCGAACGGGCGGCCGCGTCTTTGTATTTTCCGGTCGAGCAAGCACATCTATGCGCAGGTCATCGACGATCTGGGCGGTCGCACCTTGGCCGCCGCCTCGACGGTGGAGGCCGAGATGCGCGGAAAATTGAAGAATAGCGCCGACGTCGATGCGGCCAGCGTGATCGGCAAGTTGGTTGCGGAACGCGCCGGTAAAGCCGGCGTCTCCGAGGTCGTGTTCGACCGCGGCGGCTACAATTATCACGGCCGCGTCAAGGCGCTTGCGGAAGCGGCCCGCGAAGCCGGATTGCGGTTCTAGAAAGGAACGAAGACATAATGGCACAGGCACCCCAAGGGCGCGGCCGCGGGCGCGGTCCGAGAGACGATCGGTCGGAAGCGCAGGAATTTATCGAGAAGCTGGTTGGCATCAATCGCGTCGCCAAGGTCGTCAAGGGCGGCCGGCGCTTCGGATTTTCCGCCGTCATGATCGTGGGCGACGGCAAGGGACGCGTGGGCTACGGGCTGGGCAAGGCGCGCGAGGTTCCCGAGGCTATTCGCAAGGCGACCGAACACGCGCGTAAATCGTTGATCAGAATTCCGCTGCGTGAAGGCCGGACCCTGCACCACGACGTCACCGGTCGGTACGGCGCCGGGCGGGTGGTTCTGCGTAATGCACCGCCTGGTACCGGCGTCATCGCCGGCGGTCCGATGCGCGCGGTCTTCGAGGCGCTCGGTGTTCAGGATGTGGTGGCCAAATCGATCGGAACGTCCAATTCGCACAACATGATCAAGGCGACGTTTCAGGCGCTGTCACGGTGCGATTCGCCGCGGCAGGTTGCGGGCCGCCGTGGCAAGAAGGTCGGCGAAATTGTCGGCAGACGTGAAGATACCGGCACCAAGGAACAGACGAATGCCTGAAAAGAAGACCGTACGGGTGACCCAGATCGGAAGTCCGATCCGCCGGCCGAAAGACCAGCGGGCGACGCTGGTGGGGCTCGGACTGAACAAGATGCACCGGACGCGTGAGTTGGAAGATACGCCGTCGGTTCGTGGCATGATCGCGAAGGTCAGCCATCTCGTTCGAGTTGAAGGCGAAGGTTGAGATATCCCTGTTATACTATGATGTATAAGGATTATTCCTGATGAGATTGAACGAGCTGTCGGACAACGCTGGTGCGCACAAGGCGCGTAAGCGGGTTGGCCGGGGCACCGGGTCGGGTGTCGGCGGAACGGCGGGACGTGGCCATAAGGGTCAGAAATCGCGCTCCGGCGTTTCGATCAAGGGGTTTGAAGGCGGCCAGATGCCGCTCTACCGCCGTGTTCCGAAACGGGGCTTTACCAATATCTTCCGCAAGAACTTCGTCGCCGTGAATATCGGCCGGTTGCAGGATGCCGTCGACGCCAAGAAATTGGATGCCGCGAAACCGATCGATGGCGACGTTCTGCTGGCGGCGGGCATCATTCGCCGGAAGCTGGACGGGGTAAAGCTCCTTGCAAAAGGCGAGCTTAAGGCCAATTTGACGATAGAGGTCGCGGGCGCTTCCAAGGCTGCGATCGCTGCAATCGAAAAGGCGGGCGGCAAGGTCGTGGTCGCCGCGCCGAAAGTCGCAAAGCCGGTCAAAACGGCAGCCAAGAACGAAGCGGCAGACAAGGAAGACGAGGCCGGGGGGAAAGGCGACGACGACAACGGTTCGGCCGGCTAAGTGCTGGCCGGATGGCCCGCGCGAAGGGATAACGCATAATGGCTTCTGCTGCCGAACAACTTGCCGCGAATTTCAACCTAGGCGCCTTCAAGAAGGCGCCCGAGCTGAAAAAGCGTATCTGGTTCACACTGGGCGCGCTAATAATTTATCGGCTCGGCACCTATATTCCGCTGCCCGGGATCGATTCCGCGATCATGCAAGACATCTTTGCCCAACAGCAGGGTGGGATCATCGGCATGATGGACGTATTCGCGGGCGGCGCGTTGAGCCGCATGTCGATTTTTGCCCTCAATATCATGCCGTATATTTCGGCCGCGATTATCATGCAGCTTATGCAGGCCGTTTCGCCGAAGCTCGAGCAACTCAAGAAGGAAGGCGAAGCGGGCCGCAAGAAGATCAACCAATACACCCGGTACGGCACGGTGCTTCTTGCCGCATTCCAGGCCTATGGTCTTGCGGTCGGACTGGAAGGGATGCGCGGTTCGCAGGGAAGCGCGGTATTGGATCCCGGGTTTTTCTTCCGGATTTCGATTGTCATCACGCTGGTCGGCGGCACGGTGTTCCTGATGTGGCTGGGCGAACAGGTGACGCAACGCGGTGTCGGCAACGGCATTTCGCTGATCATTTTTGCCGGAATTGTCGCTGCCCTGCCATCCGCTCTCGCGGGTACGCTGGAATTGGGGCGGACCGGCGCCCTGTCGACCATCGCAATCATCGGCTTTCTGGTTTTGTCGGTGGCGGTTGTCATGACCATCGTGTTCGTGGAGCGCGCGCAACGGCGCATTATTGTGCAATACCCCAAGCGCCAGGTCGGCAACCGGATGTTCGGCGGCGAAAATTCGCACCTGCCCCTGAAGCTCAATACCTCGGGCGTGATTCCGCCGATTTTTGCCAGCTCGCTGCTGTTGTTGCCGCTGACGGTGACCAATTTCAGCGGCGGTCAAGGCCCGGAATGGCTCAATACGATCAACGCACTGCTGGGCCGCGGGCAACCGCTCTTCCTGATCATCTATGTGTCGCTGATCGTGTTCTTTGCGTTTTTCTATACGGCGATCGTCTTTAATCCGCAGGAAACGGCGGAGAATCTGCGGCAGTACGGCGGCTTCATTCCGGGCATCCGGCCCGGTAAGAACACCGCGGACTATCTGGACCATGTCCTGACCCGGCTCACGGTTGTCGGCGCTTTCTATCTGTCGATCATATGTATCATCCCGGAATGGCTGATTTCCCAATTCGCCGTCCCGTTCTATTTCGGCGGCACCAGTCTGCTGATCGTGGTGACGGTGACCATGGATACTGTGGGACAGGTCCATTCGCATCTTCTGGCACATCAATATGAAGGTCTTATCAAGCGCTCCAAATTGCGTGGGAGACGCGGGTGAATGTGATAATTTTGGGCGCTCCCGGCGCGGGCAAGGGGACCCAATCGCTGCGGTTGGCGGATAAGTATGGGATACAGCCGCTGTCGACCGGAGAAATCCTGCGGGAGGCGGCGGCCTCCGGAAGCGAAATCGGGCGGCGCGCGAAAGCGATCATGGATAAAGGGAATCTCGTGCCGGACGAGATGGTCATTGAGATTGTCGCCGAGCGGATCAGCGAACCGGATTGTGCGAACGGATTTATCCTGGATGGATTCCCGCGAACCGTCCCGCAGGCCGAGGCGCTCGATGCGATGCTCTCGGAAAAGGGATTGAAGCTGGATCATGTGATCGAGCTCAAGGTAAAGGAAGAGGCGCTGGTCCAGAGAATTCTGGGACGGGCGAGCGAGCTGGCGGCGACCGGACAGGTGCGAGCGGACGACACCGAGGAAACGCTGCGAGAACGTCTGGCGGTGTATCGGGATCGGACGATGCCTATCCTTCCGTACTACAGCGATCGGGGAATGTTGGTATCGGTGGACGGCATGGCGGATTTTGATACGGTCGCGGCGCGCATCGATGAGATCGTCGGCGGCGGGAATTGACAGTATGATGGTTTTTCATATAATCCGGCTCCCCGGCGCCAAACTATTGGCGGCCGGCATTCGTTGTTCCGGAATAGCAGAAGCAAATACCAATCGCGGCTCCGAAGACGTGGCGGGCCGGTATTTTTGTGAGAAAACTGAACGTCTTAACAAGGAGTTAATGCCGTGGCACGCATAGCGGGCGTGAATATCCCAACGCAAAAGCGCGTGGAAATCGCGCTGACCTACATACACGGTATCGGCCGATCGAAGGCGGTGGAAATTTGCCAGAAATGCGAAATTCCGCCCGAACGCCGGGTTGCCGAGTTGGGCGAGCATGAAGTGACCTCGATTCGCGAAGCCATCGACCGGGATTATACGGTAGAAGGCGATTTGCGAAGAGAAGTCGCGATGAACATTAAGCGGCTGATGGATCTTGGTTGTTACCGCGGTTTACGGCACCGCAAGGGGCTGCCGGTGAATGGGCAGCGGACCCATACGAATGCGCGCACCCGCAAGGGCCCTGCGCGTCCGATTGCCGGCAAGAAAAAAGCGGTCTAAGGAGCGGTACGAATGGCAAAGGCACCAGCAGGTGGGCGCGTCCGTCGGCGCGAACGGAAAAATATCACGTCGGGCGTCGCGCATGTCAGCGCAACCTTCAACAATACGATGATCACGATCACCGACGCGCAAGGCAACGCGATTGCCTGGTCGTCGGCGGGTGGCATGGGCTTCAAGGGGAGCCGGAAATCGACGCCGTATGCGGCCCAGATGGCCGCCGAAGATGCCGGGCGCAAGGCGATGGAACACGGCATGAAGACCCTCGAAGTCTGCGTCAAGGGACCGGGGTCCGGGCGCGAATCGGCTTTGCGGGCGCTACAGGCCGTCGGGTTTACCGTGACGTCGATCAAGGATGTTACGCCGATTCCCCATAATGGCTGCCGTCCGCCAAAACGCCGCCGGGTCTAGCGGGTCGAGAAATTCAGCGCGCAATTATTTAGTCCGATTTCTATAAGCGCCGCTATGTGGCGGGCGCAATCAGTCGAGAGAGTGAGGTCGCAATGGTGATCCAGAAGAATTGGCAGGCTTTGATCAAGCCGAACAAACTTAATATCGAACCCGGAACGGATTCCTCGCGGGGCGCGACCGTTGTCGCCGAACCGCTGGAGCGAGGCTTCGGTCTCACGCTGGGGAATGCGTTGCGGCGAGTGCTGCTGTCGTCGCTTCAAGGGGCGGCGGTGACTTCCGTCCAGATCGACGGCGTATTGCACGAATTCTCATCGATCCAGGGCGTTCGCGAGGACGTTACGGATATCGTCCTGAACATCAAGGCGCTGTCCCTGCGGATGCACAGCGAGGGGCCGAAGCGCATGACGCTGGCCGCCAAGGGGCCAGGCGAAGTGACCGCGGGTCAGATCGAGACCGGGCATGACATCGAGGTGATGAACCCGGACCTCGTGCTGTGCACGCTGGATAAGGGTGCGAGCCTGAACATGGAATTGACGGTCGATACGGGCAAGGGCTACGTCGCCGCGTCAATGAACCGTCCCGATGATGCGCCGATCGGATTGATCCCGGTCGACTCGGTCTACAGCCCGGTCCGCAAGGTGTCCTACAAGGTGGAGAATACCCGCGTTGGGCAGGTCACCGATTATGACAAGCTGTCCATGTCCGTCGAGACCAATGGAACGGTGACGCCGGAAGATGCGGTCGCGCTGGCGGCGCGTATTCTTCAGGATCAATTGCAGCTGTTCATCAATTTCGAAGAGCCAAAGGCCCGGGTCGAGCAGGAGCCGGCGTCGGACTTGCCGTTCAACAAGAACCTTTTGCGCAAGGTCGACGAGTTGGAATTGTCGGTGCGATCGGCCAATTGCCTGAAGAACGACAACATCGTCTATATCGGCGATTTGGTGCAGAAATCCGAGGCGGAAATGCTGCGGACACCGAATTTCGGCCGTAAATCCTTGAATGAGATTAAGGAAGTCCTGTCCCAGATGGGGCTCCATCTCGGGATGGAGGTGACCAATTGGCCGCCGGACAATATCGAGGATTTGGCGCGCCGTATCGAGGAACCGTATTGAGCCGCGAGATTTCATTCGCGAATAACAGGAGCAGCCACGATGCGGCATAGAATGCGCGGGCGAAAACTGAACCGCAAGAGTCAGCACCGTAAAGCCATGTTCTCGAATATGGCTGCGGCACTGATCAAGCACGAGCAAATCAAGACGACGCTTCCGAAGGCGAAGGAATTGCGGTCGGTGGTCGAAAAACTGATCACGCTCGGCAAGAAGGGCACCCTGCATGACCGGCGCCGCGCCTTCGCGTTCCTGCGCGACGACGCGATGACGGCAAAGCTGTTCGAAACATTGGGGCCCCGATACAAGGAACGCAGCGGCGGTTATACGCGTGTCTTGCGGGCGGGTTTCCGATATGGCGACGCTGCGCCGATGGCGATCATCGAACTGGTCGAACGCGATGAAGATGCGAAAGGCCTGGATTCGGGACCGGTGCGGGACGATGACGATCTAGAGGAATCGGCTGCGGCATAGTTCGCCGCGCACGGGACGTCGAGACAAAGGGGTCGACCGGGAGGTCGGCCCCATTTGCATTGTTCCAGCTTGTTTTGACGGCGGCGAGGGGATACATGCGAGACATGGCACGACGAAGCATCATTCCGGTTGGGCTACTCCTTGTCGTTTGCGCCCTGGGGGCGATGGCGCAGGCGCAGACTCGCGACGTTCCCCGGGAAAAGCGGCAAATCGAGCTGTCGTTTGCGCCGATCGTCCGGCAGGTTGCGCCCGCGGTGGTGAATATATACGCCAAGCGGATTGTCCGGCAGCGCCACGCATCGCCGTTTTTCGACGATCCCTTCTTTCGGCGGTTCTTTGGTAAGGATTCGCCGTTTGGCGGCAGCCGGCAGCGGATGGAAAATTCGCTGGGCTCGGGCGTGGTGGTCCGGGAGGACGGCGTCGTTGTGACAAATCACCATGTCATCCAGAACGCCGAAAGCATCAAGGTCGTCCTGAGCGACCGCCGGGAATATGACGCCGATATTCTGGTGACCGACGAGAAGTCGGATATCGCGGTTCTGCGCATCGATACCCGTGGCAAAAAACTGGCGTTTGTCCGGTTCGGCGACCCCGACCGGCTCGAAGTGGGCGATCTGGTGCTTGCCATCGGAAATCCCTTCGGCGTAGGGCAGACGGTGAGCAGCGGTATTGTGTCCGGCTTGGCGCGAACGTCGATCGGGGTGGCGGATTTTCGTTCGTTTATTCAAACCGATGCGGCGATCAATCCGGGGAACTCCGGCGGCGCCTTGGTGTCGATGAAGGGCCGCCTGATCGGCATCAATACGGCGATTTTCTCCCGCACCGGCGGCTCCGTCGGGATCGGCTTTGCCGTGCCCAGCAATTTGGTAAGGAACATCGTGGAAAGCGCCGTTACCGGCCGGCCATTGGTGCGGCCCTGGCTGTCCCTTCGCGGAACGGATGTCACCGCGGACGTCGCCGCCGCACTTGGTCTGGATCGTCCCGGCGGCGTTTTGGTGGAATCGATATACCGCGACGGGCCGGCCGCCCGGGCCGGGTTGCGGCGCGGCGACGTGATTGTCTCCGTGGATCGGCATACGATCGAAGACCTGCAGGGGCTGCGATTTCGGTTTGCCACGCGATCGATCGGCGAAACCGTAACCGTCAATATCAGCCGGAACGGAAAAACACATCGGTTGCCGTTCAAGTTGGAGGCTGCGGTCGAACAGCCGCCCCGGAATTTGAGCGTGCTGAAGGGATCGCATCCGTTGGCCGGATGCCATATCGTCAATCTATCCCCGGCGGTTGCCGAGGAATACGGCCTCGACGAGGAAGCGGAGGGGGTTTTCGTTGTGGATGTCAGGCGAGGCAGTTGGGCGTCCCGTGTGGGATTGCGCCCGGGCGATATCATTCTCGCGATAAACGACCGCCGCATGGGGCGCGTTGCTGAAGTGAAGCGGACGATGAACCGGCGCGCGGACGAATGGACCCTCGATTTGCGGCGGGGAAATCGAAATTTGCGGGTTCGGGTGGGCTAAAAGGCGATTGCATTGGCCGAGGTTGGACAACAAGGTCTGTTTGAAAAATCGGCGCCGCGGCCGCTCGCCGACCGGCTGCGTCCGTCCGAATTGGGCGAAGTCGTCGGGCAGGACCACCTGCTCGCCGAAGGAGCGCCGATCCAGCGCATGCTGTCCGGCGGTCTGGCGTCGATGGTGCTCTGGGGGCCGCCTGGATGCGGCAAAACGACGGTCGCCCGGCTGCTGGCGGAGCGGACGGATATCGAATTCGAGCCGCTTTCAGCCGTGTTCTCGGGCGTGGCGGATTTGCGTAAGGTGTTTGAGAGAGCCAAGCAACGTCGCGCGATGGGGCAGGGCACCTTGCTTTTCGTCGATGAAATCCACCGCTTCAACCGGGCGCAGCAGGACGGATTCCTGCCCTATGTCGAAGATGGCACCGTTGTGCTGGTCGGGGCCACCACCGAGAATCCCAGTTTCGAGCTGAATGCCGCGCTCCTGTCGCGATGCCAGGTGTTCGTGCTGAACCGGCTCGATCGCGCGGCGCTCGACACGTTGATGGATCGGGTCGAGCGCTCCGAAGGCCGGCCCCTGCCGCTCGATCCAGATGCCCGGATCAGCCTGATCGCGATGTCGGATGGCGACGGCCGGTTTCTGCTCAATTTATGCGAGGAACTCTATCGGCTACCGGACGGGACGATGCTGGACACGGCCGGCCTTTCCGAAACGGTTCAGCGCCGCGCGCCGGTATATGACAAGGGCCAGGACAGCCACTTCAATCTGATCAGCGCCTTGCACAAATCGCTGCGCGGCTCGGATACGGATGCGGCGTTGTACTGGCTCGCGCGGATGTTCGCCGGCGGCGAGGATCCCCGGTATATCGCGCGCCGGCTTCTGCGGTTCGCCTATGAAGACATCGGCCTGGCGGATCCGGATGCAGCAGTGCATGCGCTGACCGCATGGCAAAGTTACGAGCGGATCGGCTCGCCGGAAGGCGAATTGGCCATCGCCCAGGCCGTGATCTATCTGGGGGCGGCACCGAAATCCAATGCCGGGTATAAGGCATTCGGCGCGGCCATGCGCACCGCAAAGGAAACCGGCTCGTTGAGCCCGCCAAAACATATTCTCAACGCACCGACCAAGTTGATGGCCGAACTCGGATACGGCGCCGGGTATGAGTACGATCACGACACGGAGGAGGGGTTCTCCGGACAGGACTATTTTCCCGATGACATGGAGCGGCAGCAATTATACCGCCCGCTGGATCGCGGCTTCGAGCGTGAGATCGTCAAGCGATTGGCGTATTGGGCCCGCTTGCGGGCCGGCAAGACGCCCGCCGGCGGCGACGCGGACGCGGAGGATGCGCCGTGACGTATCCCCATATTCGGGCGGCCGGCGACCACTACGCCATCGGTGTCTCCCTTGGCCGGCAGGGCCGGGATGCATTCCATAGCATCGTTCGGCATCTGGATCGCTACCGGGCGCTGACGGTATTCCTGGGCTCCGACCGGTTGCGCGATATCGAGCAACGGTCGCGTGCGGCCTATCCCGGCTTCATGCGTGAGATCGACGGCATTGCCGACGGTCTTGATGCGGATTTTTGGGATGTCTTTCTGTGGAATTGCCGCGGCGATATGCCGGGCGATCACGGCTACACCGGGGCGCAAGGGTGCACCGACGTGCTGCTGCCCGGGAATGCCGCCGATGGGGTGCCCGCGGTCATCGGGCATAACGAGGACGATGCTCCCGGTCTGGAGGGGCATTGTTTCCTAGTCACGGTCGAGCCCGATGATGGCCTGGCCTTTACGAGCTTCGCTTCGCCCGGCCATTTGCCGACCCATAACTTTGCCGTCAATGCCGCCGGCCTGGTGCAGACCATCAATCATATTCGGCCGCGCGATCAGCAGGTCGGGATCGCGCGCCATTTGACCACGCGGGCGGTCATGAACTGCCGGGATTTGGACGACGCGCGGGCGATCCTCGAGCGGGCGGACCGGGCGAGCGGGTTTCATCACAACATCGGCAAACCCGGCTCGGCGCTGTGGTCCGTCGAAGCGCCGGCCAGCGGTTGTTCCGTGACGGTTGTGGAAAGACCGATGGCGCATGCCAACCATCTTATATCAGGTGAATTTGCTAAAGCAGATCAACAGGTTGCGCCGTCTTCTCGGGATCGGCAATGTCGCGCCGACGCGCTGCTCGCCGGGCTTGCGGAGTCCCGGGACGTCCTGGCGGTCCTGGGCGATTCGGCCGGTTCCGGATGGCCGATCTGCCGCAAGGACAAGACCGGCGGAGATACCGGCTACACCCTGGCATCCGTTGTGTACGAGATTTGGCCCGATCGGGTCGAATGGCGCGTCTACGACGACCCCGGCGGGGAGCCGGTGTGTAAGGCGACGCAGCCGATGGGGTTGGAGCGGTCCGCTTGACCGTCGGTCGATGCCCTTCGGATACGGTCTGTAAAATTTCGGTGCGATATTGCCCCAGTGCAGCATTGGCATGGTGTCGGGACAGGATGTAGTATACGGCCGCCGGCCGGAATGGCATCGGCGTGATGAAATCGTCCGGTTCAGCCGGCCGGGCAGAAAAAAGAATAGGCAATAGCGCGCAGGGGGGCCTTTACGATGTCGGGTATGCGACGCGGCGGTGTATTCGTCGCAATCTTGATTTTGCTGTCATTGCCGCAATCGGCAGTTGCCGCGACCTTGAGCGGCGCCAATACATCCTGGATTTTGACGTCGACCGCCCTGGTCCTGTTCATGACATTGCCGGGATTGGCCCTGTTTTATGGCGGCCTCGTGCGGGCGCAGAATGTCTTGTCGGTGCTGATGCACTGTTTTGCGATTGCCTGCCTCGCGTCGGTACTTTGGGTGGTCGGGGTGTACAGCCTCGCGTTTTCCGATGGCGGCGCCGCAAACCAATGGATTGGCGGGCTTGGAAAGGCGTTCCTGTCCGGTGTCGGCGTGAATGCGCTGATCGGCGACATTCCGGAAAGCGTCTTCTTCATGTTCCAGATGACCTTTGCGATCATCACGCCGGCCCTGATCGTCGGGGCCTATCCCGAACGGATGAAGTTTTCGGCGGTTCTGCTGATCAGCGGCCTTTGGCTCGTCATCGTCTATGCCCCGGTGTGCCACTGGAGTTGGGGCGGCGGCTGGCTCGGGGGCATGGGCGTCATGGACTTCGCCGGCGGCCTGGTCGTCCATGCGACGGCCGGCGTATCCGCGATTGTCATCGTAAAATGCCTGGGAAGCCGGCGCGGTTTCCCGAACGAACTTCGGCCGCCGCACAGCCCGGGCATGGTCATGACCGGGGCTGCGATGTTGTGGGTCGGCTGGTTCGGGTTTAATGCCGGCAGCGCCCTCGCGGCCAATGGCGGCGCGGGTATGGCGATGCTGGTAACGCATCTGTCCGCCGCCGCGGCGTCGCTGACCTGGATGACGATCGAGTGGATAAAATTTGGCAAACCCAGCCTGGTCGGTATCGTGACAGGCATGGTCGCGGGGCTCGCGACGATTACGCCGGCGTCGGGCTTTGTCGGTCCGGTGGGCGGCCTGGTCTATGGCGTTCTCGCCGGCGGCGTTTGTTACGCCATGGTCAATCTCATCAAGCATCGTCTCGCAATCGACGATTCTCTCGATGTTTTCGCGGTCCACGGGGTCGGCGGCATCCTCGGAATTCTACTGGTCGCCTTCTTTGCGGTGCCGTCGATGGGGGGGCTCGGGCTTGCCGAGGGCATGACCGTCGCCAAGCAATTCGGCGTACAGGTCTTGGGCGTCGGTGCGACGGTCGTTTGGACGGCTATCTGGACCGTAATCATCGTTAAACTTGTCGAATTGCTGGTTGGATTGCGCGTTTCGGTCGAGGCGGAAACCGAAGGACTGGATCTGTCCGAGCACGGCGAGCGCGGCTACCACATTTGATTTCATCGCTAAACCAGCGACAAAACAGGGGAATCATGCCATGAAACTCGTGATGGCGATCATAAAGCCCTTCAAGCTTGAAGACGTGCGTGCGGCGCTGGGCGCGATCGGGGTCGAGGGGCTTACCGTGTCCGAGGTGCGCGGCTACGGGCGCCAAAAGGGACAAACGGAGATTTATCGCGGCGCCGAATATGCGGTCAGTTTCGTTCCCAAGGTAAAGCTCGAGATCGCCGTGGACGATGGGTTGGTGGATCAGGTCGTCGAGGCGATCCGCGAAACGGCCAACACAGGCAAGATCGGGGATGGTAAGATCTTCGTCTACGAATTGGGCGCGGTGGTGCGTATCCGGACGGGCGAAACCGGGTCGGAGGCCCTTTGATCGTCCGGTTCGAGCGGCCGCAATACGGGGACCTCAGGTGAAACTTGTGCTCGCCATCGCCGCCGGCGGCGCGATCGGCGCCGTCGCCCGGCATTTCGTCAATCTTCAGGTCGCGGCCCTGTTGGGATCGGCGTTTCCCTGGGGAATCTTGACGGTCAACACGGTTGGCTCGTTCCTGATGGGCGTCCTGGTCGAGGTCGGCGCGCTTGCCTGGCAGCCGGGTCCGGCGCTTCGGGCGATGCTGACCGTTGGCCTGTTGGGCGCGTTCACGACGTTTTCCACCTTTTCGCTCGATGTGGCGGTGCTCCATGGCCGTGGCCAGCTTGGTCTTGCGGCGCTGTACATCGTCGCGTCGGTGGTGCTCGCCGTTGGAGGGTTGTTCGCCGGCATGGCGCTTACCCGCGCGATCCTGCAATGAGAGGCGTGGAAATCCGCACTGTCGGCGATGGCGAGGAAGATCTTCGCCTCGACCGCTGGTTCAGGCTCCATTTTCCGGAATTGACCCACGGCCGCCTGCAGCGGCTGTTGCGGACCGGGCAGGTGCGGGTGGACGGCAAGCGGGTGAAGGCCAACTTGCGGCTCAAATCCGGCCAGGCGGTGCGCGTGCCGCCGCTGAGCGATCAACCGGGGGCGAGCGCCAAGCCCACCCGGGCGCCTGCGGCGGCGGCCGGCGACGAGGAATTCGTCCGGTCCCTGGTCCTGCATAGCGACGGCGAGGTCATCGCGCTCAACAAGCCGCCCGGCCTGGCGGTTCAGGGGGGCACGGGCACCCATCGGCATCTCGATGGGATGCT
>JBFFGE010000072.1:0-20971 GCA_041557595.1 Alphaproteobacteria bacterium | reverse complement strand
GACGGGTTTTTCCGGCACCCCATTCGCAACCGGTTTTTCCCGCGGTGGCGTTGGCAGCGAGTCCGCTTGCGGGTCGACGATCTTCGCCGCTCCGGCCGACCGGGCATCGGCGACCTCGGAGCCAAGCGCCGCGGCATTGTCCGCGTCGACGGCCGCCACAGTCGGTGTCTGGACGGGCGGCGTCTGGACAGGCTCCACCGCCGGGGCTGCCGCCTCCACCGGAATCGTCACGGGTTCGGAAGGCGTTGGCGTCGGCTGAAGGGCGTCCGCCTTTTCCTGTTCGTTCGATGGCGCGTCGGCCGCACCGGTCTCGGCCGCCGATATGTCGTGCCTCGGCGGCGCTCCCGGCGCGGGAGTAGCAGCCGGCATCGGCAAGGCGACCTTCTGCTGCTCGATGGCGGTCTCCGGCTGCGGCCCTGCCGGGGATTCCGGCAATGCCGGCGGGTCCGCTTTCGCCGACTCCTTTACCGGCGTCTCCTGTTCCGGCGTCCAGGCGATCGTCGGCGCGGCGATTGCGGGCGGCTGGGATTCCGGGACACGCGACATCGGCGGGCCGAATGACTTACCGTCCGGCCGTTTCGACGCCACCGTTTCGAGCGCTGGCGATTCCTGCGCTTCAGGCAGCGCGGCAACGCGTTGCAGGGGTTCGATTTTCGGCGTGGATGCGACGGGTTGCCCTGGTTCTTGCCGCTGTCCGGGCACAGGCGCCGTCGCAACCAATGGAAACACCGATCCAATTCGCGGTTTCGGCTTGGTGTCGATCTTCGGCGTATCGGTAGGCGATTGCGAGTCATCCGGATCCGCGATTGCCGCCGCTCCCTCCGGCACCGCCGATTGCGGCATGGGGCCCTGCGCCGGCAAGGGTTGCTCGGCAATCCGGACTCGAACGGGCACCGGGACGGGACGCTGTTCCCGGCTGTCGGCGCTTTGCGGCGCCTGCGGTGACGTCGCCTGACCGCGGATATTCGCGACAACCAACGCCCCGAAGAATACGCCGAACAGCAAGGCGCAGGACAAACCGGCGGCAAACTGCGCCCGCCGCGTCCCCGACAACCACCGCACCGCGCGCGCCCTGAATGCGCGCGCGCCTGCCCCCCCAAAGGGCCGGAGCATCCCGCGCTCGGAACGCAAGGCGTGAGGTGATTTGGTACTCAATGGATCGTGATTTCCCAGCGCATCTTCCCCGAATGTATAGGCGAACTGTGGGCTCATGACCAACGCCGCAGTCCCGCCGGCAGACGTTAATCGCCCCGCGGCGCTTCCCCTTACGGTAACAACGCCGGCACCCGCAGGGTTCCCGCCTTACCGGAATCGCACAAACAAATAAACGATCGCTGAAGTTTGCACGGGATTTGTCGCAACCGCCGGGTATTTCGCACGAATCGGAATCGATTTGCCGCGGGATCCCGGTCCGGCGTTGGCAAGACCGCGTCCCTCCGCCTATTCTCCCTGCCTGGAGCGCCGCCGGAAATCCAGGCGGCCGACATGATTTCTGACCGGGGAGCGTGCGCAGTGCAGACCGAGACCGTGAAATGCAAGATCGAGGAATTTATCGCCGTCGTGACCATGGACCGTCCGCCGGTCAATGCGCAAAATGCCCAGTTCCACAACGATATGGCCGCTGTCTTTGACACTTTGAGCGACCGCGACGACGTGCGCGCTATCATCCTAACCGGCGCCGGGCGCTGTTTCTCGGCCGGCGCGGATATCAAGGAACGCGCCGGCAAGACCCGGGAAGCGGGAGACAATTGGCAGCACAATCGGCGCGCTCGGGAGTGTTTCTATTCGGTGATGGAATGCCAGAAGCCGGTAATCGGCGCCCTGAACGGCCCGGCCCTCGGCGCCGGGCTGGCGATCGCCGCCTCCTGCGACATCCTCGTCGCGGCCGAGGAAGCGGTCATCGCCCTGCCCGAAATCAATGTCGGCCTGCTCGGCGGAGGGCGGCACGCGATGCGGCTGTTTGGACATTCCCGCGCGCGCCGCATGCTGTTTACCGGCCATCAGGTGACCGGCGCGGAGATGTACAGGCTCGGTGTCGCGGAATGCTGTGTGCCGGGCGCGGACTTGATGGCCGCGGCAATGGCCATCGCGGCGGAGATTGCGGCGCGCAGTCCCGTTGCCATGAAGTTGGCGAAACATTCCATGAACGCGATCGAAGAAATGAGCCTGCGCGACGGCTACCGGTTCGAGCAGAATATGACGGTCGAATTGTCGTCGTCCGAGGATTCGCAAGAGGCGATGCAGGCTTTTGTCGAAAAACGCAAGCCGGTGTTCAAAGGGCGCTGATTACCCCCATATCTTTAACGCACTTGCTTTCATGGCCCTATCAAGCCTGATATAAGGTGGCGAGACGGCGGCGTTTCCCGGCAGGGTTCCGAACCTCCATTCAATGCATTGAAATGTATATATTAATAGATAATTACGACAGCTTTACCTACAATCTGTATCACTTCCTCGGGGAACTCGGGGCGGAGATTCAGGTCTGGCGCAACGATGCGATATCGGTCGATCAGGCGATGGAGTCGCGCCCGCAGGGTATCGTTATCTCTCCAGGCCCCTGCGACCCGGATCAGGCCGGCATCAGCCTCGATCTGGTCCGCGCGGCGGCGGGCAAATTGCCGGTTCTTGGCGTCTGTCTCGGTCATCAGGCGATCGGCCAGGCGATGGGCGGCCGTGTCGTCCGCGCGCCCGAACCGATGCACGGCAAAGTCAGCGCGGTAACGCACAACGGCACGGGCGTGTTCGATGGCCTGCCGTCCCCCTTCGAGTCGACCCGCTACCACTCGCTTACCATCGAGCGCAACACCCTGCCCGATTGTCTCGAGATTACCGCCGAGACGGCCGATGGCGTCATCATGGGCCTGGCGCATCGCGACCTGCCGTTGCATGGCGTGCAATTCCATCCGGAGAGCATTGCCTCGGAACATGGGCACCAACTGCTGAAAAACTTTCTGGAAATCTGCGGAAAAGCGGCGCATTAAGGGACCGTCATGACGAACGAACCGAACAACACGGCCGATCTCAAGCCGCTGCTGGCCAAAGTTGCCGATGGGAATACCCTGAGCGAGGCGGAATCGGCGGAAGCGTTCGACATCATGATGTCCGGAAACGCGACGCCGACCCAGATCGGCGCGTTCCTGATGGCGCTGCGCCTGCGCGGCGAAACCGTGGACGAAATTACCGGCGCGACCCGGACCATGCGGGAAAAATCGCTGAAAGTGTCCGCCCCCGCGGGCAGCATCGATGTCG
The DNA here is from genome assembly GCA_041557595.1 of Alphaproteobacteria bacterium. Lineage (GTDB taxonomy): Bacteria > Pseudomonadota > Alphaproteobacteria > UBA8366 > UBA8366 > JAOTYV01. Next base: position 17,722 of record JBFFGE010000072.1, on the reverse strand, counting down.
TCGGCACCGGCGGCGATGCGCATGGCACCTACAATATCTCGACCGCAACCGCCCTGGTGGTCGCCGGATGCGGCGTCTCCGTCGCAAAACACGGCAACCGCGCCTTTTCCTCCAAATCCGGCGCCGCCGACGTGCTGGGCGCGCTCGGCATCAACCTGGAGGCCCCGGCGGCGCTGGTCCAGCAATCGATCGCCGAGGCCGGCATCGGTTTCCTGATGGCGCCGCAATACCACAGCGCCATGCGGCATGTCGGACCCGCCCGGGTCGAGATGGGAATCCGCACGATCTTTAACATTCTCGGTCCCATGTCTAATCCGGCCGGCGTGACGCGTCTGCTGGTCGGCACGTTCAGCGACACATGGCTGGAACCGATGGCGCAGGTTCTCGGCAATCTGGGCGCGGAACGCGCATGGGTCGTGCACGGCAGCGACGGCATGGACGAATTGACGACGACCGGCCCCTCGCAGGTGGTGGAGTATTCCGCCGGATCGATCCGGAAATTCGAGGTGACTCCGGAAGACGCCGGATTGCCGCGTGCGACGCTCGACGCGTTGAAAGGCGGCGACCCGGCGCATAATGCGGCGGCCATCGGCGATTTGCTCGCCGGCCAGGCCGGCGCCTATCGGGACATCGTCGTGCTCAACGCAGCCGCCGCGCTCATCGTCGCCGGCCGAACGGACGATTTGCGCGACGGCGCCGCTCTCGCGGCCGACTCCATCGACAGCGGCGCCGGCAAGGCCGCCTTGGAGCGCATGCTGGCAATCATCGGACAGGCGGTATGAGCGACATCCTCGACAAGATTTGCGGCGACAAACGGGCGCATGTCGCCGAATTGAAGACGCACACGCCGCAAAAAGAGATCGAGCGGCGCGCGGCGGCCGGTCCGCCGACGCGCGGCTTCGCCGATCGCCTGGCGGCGCGCGCCGACGCGGGCGAATACGGATTGATCGCAGAAATCAAGAAAGCATCGCCAAGCAAAGGCCTGATTCGGGAGGATTTTGCGCCCGCCGCCCTGGCCCGCGCCTTCCAGTCCGGCGGTGCCACATGCCTCTCGGTGTTGACCGATACGCCCTATTTTCAGGGCCGCAACGACTACCTCACCGCGGCGCGGATGGCGACGGGGCTGCCGGTCCTGCGCAAGGACTTCACGCTCGACCCATATCAGGTTTTCGAAGCGCGGGCGATCGGCGCGGACTGCATCCTGCTGATCATGGCGGCGCTCGACGATGACACGGCAGCGACGCTGGACGGCCTTGCGAGAGACCTGAAGATGGATGTGCTGATCGAGGTCCACGATGCGTCCGAGATGGATCGGGCGCTCAAGCTCGACTCGCCCCTGATCGGCATAAATAATCGCAATCTCAAAACCCTGGACGTCGACCTTGCGACCACCGAGGAGCTCTCGGCGATGGTACCGCAGGATCGCGTCCTGATCAGCGAAAGCGGTCTGTCGACGCCCGAGGATCTCGCGCGCATGGCTGCGGCCGGAGCGTATTGCTACCTCGTGGGAGAATCCCTGATGCGGCAGGCCGATGTGACAGCGGCGACCCGAACCTTGCTGACCCGTCCCTTGGCGGCCTCCGCGTAATGCCCCCTCTGGCGCCCTTTCCCCCGCGGTACGCCCGATGAGCGACCTCACACATATCGACAAGGACGGCAATGCCGTGATGGTCGACGTCTCCGCAAAGCCCGCGACGGAGCGCGTGGCGACCGCCAAAGGCCGCGTCGAGATGCAGCCCGCTACCGCAGCGCTGATTGGCGCGAGCGGCCTCAAGAAGGGCGATGTGCTGTCGGTGGCGCAGCTCGCGGGCATCATGGGCGCCAAGCGCACCGCCGATCTGATCCCGCTCTGTCACCCCCTGCCCCTTTCCGCGGTCGAGGTTCTGCTGCGGCTGGACCCCGAGAACCCGGCGATCGAGATCACGGCAACCTGCAAGACCAGCGGCCAGACCGGTGTCGAGATGGAAGCGCTGACCGCGGTCTCCGTCGCCGCCCTGACCGTATACGACATGTGCAAGGCGGTGGATCGCGGCATGCATATTACCGGCATTCGGTTGACCCATAAATCCGGAGGAAAATCCGGCACCTATCAGGCCGAGTGATGCTGTCGGTCGAAGAAGCCCGCGCGCGAATCGTCGAGGCCGCCGGCTTGCTGACGCCGGAGCAGGTGGGGCTGCTGGACGCTTTCGGCCGCGTCCTGGCCGAAGACCTGACGGCGCGGCGAACCCAGCCCCCGATGGCGGTCTCGGCAATGGACGGCTATGCGGTCCGCGCGGCCGATGTGTCCTCGGTGCCGGTCGATTTGAAGGTTGTCGGCAGCGCGCCTGCCGGCAGCGCTCATGACGGCGCCCTCGGTCCCGGCGAAGCGGTGCGAATTTTCACCGGTGCTCCGGTTCCCGCAGGCGCGGATGCCATCGTCATCCAGGAAGATACCGAGGCCGCCGGCGACGTCGTGACCATCAAGGAAACCGCGCCTGCGGGCCATTATGTGCGTCCCGCCGGGCTCGATTTTCGCGCGGGCGATATCCTGCTGCGCGAGGGCCGCTGCCTGACCGCCCGGGACATCGGTCTTGCCGCCGCAATGAACCGGCCGTGGCTGATGGTTCGCCGCCGCCCGCGCGTCGCGATCCTCGCCACCGGCGACGAGGTGGTGATGCCCGGCGATCCGGTCGGCCCGAATCAGATCGTCAGTTCGAACGGACTCGCCCTGGCGGCAACCGTGCGGGTGTTCGGCGGCGACCCGATCCTGCTGGGCATCGCGCCGGACGATCGGGATGCTCTCGCCCGCATGGCGGCCGGCGCGGCGGGCGCGGATATCCTGTTGACCACGGGGGGTGCGTCCGTCGGCGACCATGATCTGGTGCAGAGCGTGCTGGGCGAAGGCGGGCTGGAAGTCGATTTCTGGCGGATCGCGATGCGGCCCGGAAAACCGCTGATGTTCGGCCGTATCGGCGACGCGTTGATGATCGGATTGCCGGGCAACCCCGTTTCGACCCTGGTCTGCGCCCTGATCTTCGTGAAGCCCGCGCTCGATGCGATGCTGGGCGTGTCGCCCGATTCGCAGGCGTTGGCGACCGCCCGTCTCGCGGAGCCCTTGCCGGAAAACGACACGCGGCAGGATTATTTGCGCGCGACCGCCGAAACCGATCCGCAGGGCGGCCGCGTCGTGCGCGCCTTCCGCAAACAGGACAGTTCCATGATGGCGCCGCTCGCCCACGCGGACTGCCTGATCGTCCGCCCGCCCCACGCGACCGCAGCGGCCAAGGGCGACCCGGTAGAGGTGATGATGATCCCCCAAGGCCCCTGGCGCTTGTAAGCTTGGACGCGCCATTTCGAAAATGGCTTGACCCGATTCGCGAACTAAACTAGAACATATCCTAATGTTGCTGTTTTGTTCAGTCAATTTAACCGATTCGGGCTGGGTAGGCATACCACTCCGGTGCTGCCAGTAATCCCAAATGTAAATAACGGGCCAACGAAATGCTGACGCGCAAACAATACCAACTGCTGATGTACATCCAGGAATGCCTCAAGGAAAACGGCGTGCCGCCATCCTTCGACGAGATGAAGGAAGCGCTCTCCCTGAAATCCAAATCCGGCATTCACCGTCTCATCACCGGATTGGAAGAACGCGGCTTTATCCGGCGCCTGCCCCATCGCGCCCGCGCGCTCGAAATCATGCGCCTGCCGGAAAATGCACCGCAGACAGAACGCCCGAATATCGGACGGTTCGCCCCGAGATTGGTCAGCGATAACAGCACGGCGCTTACCGGCGCCAAGGTGAGCGGCGACAGCGAAGCTGTTCAATTGCCGTTCTACGGTCGAATCGCCGCGGGAACGCCGATCGAGGCTTTGCGCGACGAAAGCGCGTCGGTCGACGTACCTGCGAATTTGCTCAGCGGCGGCGAACACTATGCACTGGAAGTCGAGGGCGAATCGATGATCGAAGCCGGCATTTTCGATGGCGATACAGTAATCATCGAGCGCTGCGACCTGGCCGAGAACGGTACCATTGTCGTGGCCTTGGTCGACGATAACGAGGTGACGCTCAAGCGGCTGCGCCGCAAAGGCCATTCGATTGCGCTCGAGCCCGCGAACAAGGACTTCGAGACCCGAATTTTCGGTCCGGATCGCGTCAAGGTGCAGGGCCGCCTTATCGGATTGATGCGGAAGTACTAGCGGCGCTATTTCGGACCTTCGAGATCCGCCGGCGCCGCGCCTCAGGCCGCGGAACCCAGGGGCGGTCGCCGCGTACGGCCCGGACATTGGTTGCCGATACGATTTCGCGCCCCAGCCAGATGGCATGCGCCCCGCTCCGCCAAAGATCGAATCGGTCGATTACCAGCGCCGGCGCCCGACAGCGCCGCCGGACCGGAACGACGCTGACGACGACGGCGGCGTCCCGGCAATCTTCCTCGAGCGCCCGCCCATCCCGGACCAATGCGGTCACGCGGCCGCCGCCGCGATAGATACACCCGGCCAGATCGCATGACAGCCGCCGGTCGCTCGACGCTTCCACGGGCCAGGACTGCCCCAATCGCGCCCCGTCCCGCTCCAACCAGACCTTGGCAGCAAAGCGCTGTACGCGCTCGCTGGAGAGGCTCAGCCGCCCGTCGGCCATGCGGACCGCCATCAACCGGCCGTCCCCGGACACCAGAACGTCCGGGCGCGGCGTCAGGGGAATTGTCAGAATGCCGGCCAGGATGCCGAGGATGCCCGCAACCCGGACACGGCCGCTCCACAAGCACAGCCACAATCCGCCCGCAGTGACCAGCAGCAGCCCCGCCATCGGCATCGTCGGCAGCAGCATCACCGCGCCTGGCCAGGAGGCCACGGTACCGGAAACCGCGAGCACCACCTCGACGCCCAGGGCCATGGCCTGCAGCGCCACCGCCTCCAGCCCGAACGGATAGAGGATCAAGGCGACCACGCCGCAAGGCATGATCCACAGAGCGGTCATCGGCACCGCAATCAGGTTCGCCACGACGCCGAATTGCGCGAAGCGGCCGAAATGATGAAGCGCGATCAACCCGGTCGCGGCGCCGGCGATCAGGGTGGTAAGCCCGACACCGGCGAAATAGACCGCCAGCCGCCGCCCCACCGACCGCGGCCCCGAACGCGACCGCAAACGCTGTCCGAGGCATTCGTAGGCCGCCACCAGGGCGACCACCGCGGCAAAGGAGAGTTGGAAGCTCGCGCCGATCAGGCTTTCCGGCGACAGCACCAGGATGATCGATGCCGCGGCCGCGACCAGGCGCAGCGAAATTGCGGTGCGATCCAAGATGACCGCCAATAGCACGATCCCGGTAATCAGGAACGCCCGCTGGGTCGGCACCGTCGCGCCGGCGAGCAGCAAATAGGCAAAAGCGCCCAGCAGCGCGAAACACGCCGCGATCTTCTTGACCGGCCAGCGCAAGGCGATCGGTTCGATTAAGGTGAGCAATATCCGGATGGCGAAAAACAGCGTTGCGGCGACGAGTCCCACGTGAAGACCGGATATGGCCAGCAGGTGGGCTAGGCCGGAATCGCGCATCGCATCGACGACCGTCGGATCCAGGCCGCTCCCGGTCGCCAACCAGCAGGGCCGCGGCGACGTGGCCTGCCTGCCCCGGCAGGACCGCACGCAGGCGCTCCGCGATCTCCTGGCGCAGGCGGGAGATCGCGAGCGCAATCCCATCCCCCTCCTTTGGCTGCAGGATGGATTGTTGTTGGCGAACCGGCCCCAAAGCGAAGTCGACGGCGCCGATCCGCTTGAACCAGGCCGAGCGCTGAAAATCGTAGGCTCCGGGGGCTACCGGCGGCGGCGGCGGCCGCAGCTTCGCGAGCACGGAGATCCGGTCGCCGATATTCAGCGCTGTCCCGCGGTGCACGCGAATTCGGATGCGTTCCGGGGTTTCGTCGGGATCAAGGCGGGATAACCGCACCTGATCCAGGATAATCCGGGGGCCGGTCGGCAAGAGCTCGACCTGCACCACGCGCCCGGCCACCGGCGCCGGCCCGTATCGGCCCTTCAGGATCGGCGCCGCGACATGCTGGCTGCGCCACTGGGCCGCGGCCAATCCGATAGCGACCGCAACCGGCAGCAGGATGATCGGACGGAAAGCCGGATAACGGCAGGCCGCCGCCAATCCCGCAACGGCGAAGGCCGCTAGAAATGCGGGCAGAACGGCCGGCGGTTCGACCGGCGACACGAAATAGAGCCCGATGCCGACGCCGATGAAGACCGGAAGCCACAGGATAAGGCGCTGCCGTTGAGCGTCGATAGTGCTGACGATCGTGCCCCAACCCCCTGGCATCGCCGTGTCGTCGCCTCCCGCTGGAAATGTGGCCGGATTATTATGGCCGGCAGGCCCGGGCCTTTGTAAAGCGCCGATCGCCCAAGCGACGGCTTCCGTCATCTGCGCGCATCAACCCGCTTCTCAAGCAGGCATGGCAGAGTGTTGGCCGCTATGGTAAACCCGCGCCGATCCAACATGCGCGATCGTGCAGCCGCCGAAATTCAGTCCAGAGGACACACGATGACCGTCATAACCCGATTTCCGCCGTCGCCGACCGGCTTCCTGCATGTCGGCGGCGCGCGCACCGCGTTGTTCAACTGGCTGTACGCCCGGCACCATGGCGGACAGATGCGACTGCGCATCGAAGACACCGACCGCAAGCGATCCACCCCCGAAGCGATCGAGGCGATTATCGAGGGAATGAAGTGGCTCGAGCTCGATTGGGACGGCGATATCGTCTTCCAGTCCCGCAACGCCGACCAGCATGCGGCGGTAGCCCGTCAATTGCTCGAGGCGGGCAAAGCGTACCGGTGCTATTGCACGCCTGAAGAATTGACGGCAATGCGGGACGCGGCGCGGCAGGAAGGCCGGCCCATCCGCTATGACGGGCGATGGCGCGACCGCGATCCCGCCGAGGCGCCGGCGGGCGTCGATCCGGTGGTACGGATCAAGATGCCGCAGTCGGGCCAGACGACGATCCAGGACAAGGTCCAGGGCGACGTCACGGTCGCGAACGACCAACTCGACGATTTCATCCTGCTGCGCGCCGACGGAACACCGACCTACATGCTGTCCGTGGTGGCGGACGATCATGCCATGGGCATTACCCACATCATTCGGGGCGACGACCACCTGAACAACGCATTCCGGCAACAGAAACTCTTCGAGGCCCTCGACTGGCCGATCCCGGAATTCGCGCATATCCCGCTCATTCACGGGCCCGATGGACAAAAACTCTCAAAACGGCATGGCGCGCTCGGGGTCGAGGCCTATCGGGACATGGGCTACTTGCCCGAGGCCATGCGCAATTACCTGTTGCGCCTTGGCTGGAGCCATGGCGACGACGAAATTATCGACACCGAACAGGCCATCGAGTGGTTCGACCTGGACGGCGTCGGCCGTTCGGCGGCGCGGTTCGATCTCGCCAAACTGGAGAATTTGAATGGCCACTATATCTCGGCGGCCGACAATGCCCGGTTGCTCGACCTGATCCTGCCGATCATCGCGGCGAAGACATCCGAAACGCCGGACGAAAAAGCGCAAGCCTGGCTCCTGGCGGGCCTCTCGGAGCTTAAAATCAGGGCGAAAACCATCGATGAACTGGCCGCCAGCGCGATGTTTTATGTGGCGCGGCCGATATTTCCGCTGGCCAACGCGAAAGCCGCCAAGCTGCTGCAAGGCGACGCCCCGCAAGTTCTGAGCCGACTGGCCGCCGCCATCGCGGACGCCGACCCATGGACCGCCGATCACCTCGAGTCGCTTCTGCGCGAGATCGCCGGCGCGATGGACCTCGGATTGGGCAAACTCGCGCAACCTCTGCGGGCAGCTCTGACCGGCTCGAACGCGTCGCCGAGCCTCTTCGAAATAATGGAAATTTTCGGAAAAAACGAAACCCTGGCGCGTATTTCCGCTGTCCCCGGCGCCGTCGACGGTGTCTAGATCAACCTGCCTTTATTTGGAATCAATTAAAGGCTAAAGGCAGATAAATCGATCGATTCTGCAGAGATAGAGCCGCTTATATGCGCCTAAATGGGCGCACGTTGCTCTAGTGGCGTTTGCCCAATTCCGGCCTGCGGGTGTATACTGCACCGCAACAGGGCGGGGCGTTTTTTGGGGAGAAGGCAAGGCCTTCGCGCCCCTGCCGATGAAAATCCGCTTTTGCCAAGCAGAAGGGCCAGACATGACGCAGAAAAAATCCGCCGCCAAAGGCGCGGCCGGTAACGAATATATGACCTTGACCGATCATAGCACGGGAAATTCCTATGATTTCAACGTGATGCCGGGAACCGTGGGTCCGAAAGTGATCGATGTTCGGTCACTTTATGGCGAGAGCGGTTACTTCACCTACGACCCGGGATACACCTCCACCGGCGCTTGCGAATCGAAACTCACCTATATCGACGGCGAAGAAGGCATCCTGATGCATCGCGGCTACCGCATCGAGGAACTCGCGGAGTCGAGCGACTTCATGGAAGTCTGCTACCTGCTTCTCAATGGCGAACTGCCGAATCCGCAGGAAAAGAAGGAATTCGAGTCCACCATTACCCAACACACGATGGTGCACGAACAGATCAATTACTTCTTCCGCGGTTTCCGCCGCGACGCCCATCCGATGGCGATCATGGTGGCCGTCGTCGGCGCGCTGGCCGCCTTCTATCACGATTCACTGGACATCAACGATCCCCAGCAACGGATGATCACGTCGCACCGTCTGATCGCCAAGATTCCGACGATTGCCGCGATGGCCTACAAGTTTTCGGTCGGTCAGCCCTTCGTCTATCCCCGCAACGATTTGAATTATGCCGAAAACTTCCTCCACATGATGTTTTCGGTACCGGCCGAGGAATACAAGATAAACCCGGTCGTCGCCCGCGCCATGGACCGCATCTTCATCCTGCACGCAGACCATGAGCAGAATGCCTCGACCTCGACCGTCCGGCTCGCAGGGTCGACCGGCGCCAATCCTTTCGCCAGCGTCTCGGCGGGCATTTCGGCGCTCTGGGGACCGGCGCATGGCGGCGCGAACGAAGCCGTGCTCGATATGCTTGCGGAAATCGGCTCAATCGATCGGGCCGCCGAATACGTCGAAAAAGCCAAGGACCCGAACGACAATTTCCGCATGATGGGATTTGGCCACCGGGTCTACAAGAACCACGATCCGAGAGCCCGCGTTCTGCAGAAGACCTGCCACGATGTCCTCGATTCGCTCGGCATTACGGACGAACCGCTGCTCGAATTGGCGGTGGAACTCGAACGGGTCGCGCTGGAAGACGATTACTTTATCGAAAAGAAGCTGTTCCCGAACGTCGACTTCTATTCGGGCATCATTCTCAAGGCTATCGGCATTCCCACAAGCATGTTCACCGTCTTGTTCGCGCTGGCGCGGACCGTCGGCTGGATCGCGCAATGGAAGGAAATGGTCGAGGACCCGACGGCGAAATTGGGCCGCCCACGGCAACTCTACACGGGACCGACAGAACGTCCCTACACGCCCTTGCACAAACGGAAATAGACCTCTCTGCGAGACGAATCACCGACAAACGGCGGCGCTATCATTCAGCGCCGCCGTCTTTCGTTATTCGGATGACTCGAACGCCGCGTTCGACGCTTCATACAGATCGAGCAGGGCCTGGGCCGCACGGTGGCTCGGCAAAATGTCGCCATCGGTCAATGCCGCAATGGCCTCTGCGGTTTCCTTGATTTGCTTCCGGCCCGCCGACCCCAGCAACCGTTCCAGATCGTCGGCCAAAACCGGGGCCGTACAGTCATCCTGCAGCCGCTCGGGCACAACCATTCGGTCGACGATCAAATTGATCAAATTAACAAAGCGAATTCGGACCAGACGGCGGAAAATTGCGGCGGTCACCGCGGAAACGCGATAGGCGATTACCGTGGGCAACCGCGCTATGGCAAGTTCGACCGCGACCGTTCCCGATGCCGCCAGGGCGGCGTTGCTCGCCGCCATGGCGCCGTATTTTTCATCCGCTCCCATGACGACGATCGCCGGCACCTGCCACTCCGCGACGAGCGCGCGGACAAGCCGCTCGACACCGGGGACGGTCGGAACAACCACCTTGAATTCCGGCCGCCGCAACGCCAAAAGAGCCAGTGCATCGCCAAAGACATGACCAAGGCGATTCACTTCGCCGCGCCGGCTGCCCGGCAGGACGCAGATCACTTCCTCATCGTCCGCTATGCGATGCCGACGGCGAAAGGCGTTCCCGTCCCCGTCGCTCGCCCCGTATTCGACGACCGGATGTCCTACAAAGGTGCACGCGACACCGACGCGTTCGAAAAACGGCGGCTCGAATGGCAGCAGGGCAAGGACGAGGTCGAAGCACCGTCCGATCTTGTGAACCCGCCAAGGCCGCCACGCCCAAACCGACGGCGCAACATAATGGACGCGTTTGATTCGTGCGTTCTCGATCCGCTGCACCACCCGATAGGCAAATGTCGGTGAATCGATCGTCACCAGGATGTCGGGCTGCTGTGCGTTGATTGCGTCCGCCGTCTGGCGCACGCGCCGCAAAATTTTAGGAATATGCGGCAGGACTTCCAGGATGCCCATGACCGACAATTCATGCATGGGAAAGAGGCTTTCCAGCCCTTGCGCCTCCATTGCCGGGCCGCCAACGCCGGCGAAACGAATATTGCCGTTCGTCGCCTCGGTCAGCGCCGCCATCAGCCGGCCGCCCAACTCGTCGCCGGACGGTTCGCCGGCAACCAGAAAAATGAACGGTTGTTGCCCCTTCATGCCGTGTCGATCGCCATCACGAATATCCCCGCCTCATCCGCCAGACGCACCGTTTCGTCGCGGTCCAGGACGAGCGTTCCGCCGGCTTGAATGGCAATGCCGCGCAACCCGGCATCCGCCGCACGCCGGACGGTTTCCGGTCCGATTGTCGGCAGGTCGATCCGTTCTTCCTGTCCACGCTTTTGCAACTTGACGAGGACGCCCCCGTCGCCGTCACGGCGCAATGCCGCACATCGCTCCAACAGGGCGTCGGTCCCCTCGATCGCTTCGATGCCCAGGACCAACCCATCCTGAACGACAACGGCTTGCCCCACATCCGCGTCGCTCAGCGCATCCAATACGGTCCTGCCTCGGTCGATGTCGCGAACCGCCGTGTCGTCAGGGACGTGCCGGCCCAACGGTCCGATTTCGGGCTTCAGATCGGTCAGGATCGAATCCGGCGCAACCACTTTAAGTCCCTCCGATTCAATTTCCTCGATCACGCAGCGAAGCAGCCCGTCATCGCCCAACGACTTGCCCATGACACGCATGACAAATCGCAGCGCCCGCCAGTCGGGCCGCAATCCGGAAAGCGACGGCCGCGCCACGCGACCGCACATGACGATTTCCTCGATGCCGTGGTCGTTTGCAAGTTTGAGCGCCTCGCCCGCAGCGCCAAGGCGCAACCACGCATGCGGCACGTCTTCGATTACGGGCGCATCGGCATGATTCTTCAGGGCAAAGACGAAAAATTCCCGGCCCGAACTTCGGCAGGCCTCGATCAAAATGCGAGGCAGGTCGCCCCCGCCGGCGATAATGCCGAGTTTAGCCGCCATTTACCGGTTTTGGTTGCGTCAAGCCGCGCGCCGACTCCGCTTGCATGAATTGAATGATATCCATGATTTCCTCTTCGCCGGCGAACCGCGCCGCGGCGTCTTCAAGACGCTCGCTGATCGTCGCGTCGTTGTCGGCGGAAAAAAGCAACCGGAACGCCGCACGCATATTATGGACCCGGTCTTTCGATACGCCGCCGCGCTTCAATCCGACCAGGTTGAGCCCCGACAAACGCCCGCGCTCGCCCACAACCGAGCCATAGGGAATGACGTCATGTTCCACGCCGGTCATCCCGCCGATCATGGCGTGAGCGCCGATCCGAACGAATTGATGCACCGCCGCAAGGCCGCCGATGATCGCGTAGGATCCGACCGTGACATGCCCCGCAAGCGTGGCATTGTTCGCCAGGATCACATGGTCGCCGACCTGGCAGTCATGCGCCACATGCGCACCCGCCATGAACAGGCAGTGATCGCCGACCCGCGTCACCATCCCCCCGCCCTCGGTCCCCGGGTTCATCGTGACGTATTCCCGCACCGTATTGTCGGCGCCAAGCGTCAATTCCGAATTTTCCCCCGCATACTTCAAGTCCTGCGGCCGCAAGCCGATCGATGCGAAAGGATAGATCGCGGTTCGCGCCCCCACCTTGGTCAACCCATCTACAACCACATGCGACTTGAGAACGACGTCCGCCGCCAGGCTGACCCGCGGACCGACGCAACAGAACGGACCGATCTCGACGCCGTCGGCGATTTCCGCCTTCGGATCAACAACGGCGGTCGGATGTATCTTCGTCGCCATTCATCCGCCCTGTATCATTGCGGTGTAAGTCGCTTCGGCAACCACCTTGCCGTCGACCTTGGCCTTGCCCTCGAACTTCCAGACATTGTCGCGCTGGCGCAATTTTCTGACTTCGAGCCGCAACATATCGCCCGGAACGACGGGATGACGGAAACGCGCGTCGCTGATCGACATGAAGTAGACCAGTTTGCCGACAGGATCGATATCGCCCGACTCGACGACCAGCACCGCGGCGGTCTGCGCCATCGCTTCGACGATCAGAACACCCGGCATGATCGGACGATCGGGGAAATGACCCTGAAAATGCGGCTCCGATGCGGTCACCGCCTTTAATCCCGTCGCGCTTTCGTTGGCAACGAGATCGACGATCCGATCCACCAGAAGGAACGGGTAGCGATGCGGCAATGCCCGCATGATCCCTGCAATATCGACATCCGGCAGCGATTTTCCGGCCGGCGTCTCCGGTGTCTTGTTCTCGTCCATCGTCAGCCTCCCGACTGAACCTTATTCATTAAATCCGTGGCGCTTCTTAAAGCGCACTTCCCTTAACACGCCGTTACCGTGGACACGAGGCATCCCGGTCAACAAACTGCATTTCGTACATGCTGGCGACCGTTATTTCCCGGTATCCGGTTTGGTCAATCGCGCCGTCGGCAAACGCGCATCGAGCCGGCGCAGCGCCTCATCCGTAATGACGATGCCGCTTTCCGCGAACAGCACCAGTCCGCGTCCCCGTCCGGCATTGAGAATGAGATTGATGCCGCGTTCCTTCGCCAGTTCCTTCAACACCCCGGCGAGGGCGCGATCGACCTCGCGCATCCCGGTATTGAACATGAGATCCAGTTTGCGCTTCCGGTCCTGAATAAGGGTCTTCAAGCTGTTCACACGCTTGCGAAACTCCGCGCGCTTCTCGCTGTAAACCGCGTCGCTCATGCCGGCGGGACGCGATGACAATTCCTTTCGGGACGCGTCGAGCCCTTCCTGCAATTTCTTGATTTCGATCTGGAATTGCGCATGGCGCGAATCGATCTCCTCTCTGATGCTGCGTCCGGCGGCGGATTCCTTCACAACACGCTGAAAGTCGATGACCGCGACCAGAGGCTGCGGCATGGCGACGGCATCTTTCGCGGCTTCATCTACAGCCGCTTCCGCTTTGTCCTGCGCCAGGACCGCGCCGCCAAGGAGTGCCCCCACGGCAAAGAATGCCAATCCGGTACATGCGAGTCTTCGCATCATCACCCTAGAACCGTGTGCCAAAACTGAAATTGATCAGCTGATCCTTGTCGAAATCTTCCTTGAGTACGGGAAACGCAATATCGAATCGCACCGGACCGAGCGGCGACCGCCACGCGATGCCGACACCGGCGGAAACCCGTATATTCGTGCTATCGTCGATCAGGTTGCTTGGTCCGTCCGCGCCGAAGGCCGTGCCGAAATCGACAAAGGCGGCGCCCGTGAACCCGAGTTCTTCCGGCAATCCCAATGGAAAATTCAACTCCACGGTACCGAACGCATAGGTATCGGCCCCCAGGGCGTCATTCGTTATGTTGTCGCGCGCACCAATGCCGCCGACCTCGAATCCGCGCATTTGATCGTTGCCCAAGAAAAACCGGTCGATGATGCGCACTTCCTGATCGAGCCCCCGGATATGTCCCGCATTGGCGCCGAGTATACCAAGCCAGTTCTTCGCAAACTGATAATAGTATCGCGACTTGACGGTGGCCTTCACATACCGCACATCGCCGCCGAGCCCCGCGACATCCGTCGCCAAGCGGTTAATGAAGCCTTCCGTCGGCGCGATTTTGCTGTTCCGCGTGTCGTAAACCAGCGTCTGACCGGCGATCGAGGCAAGCTTGCCGCCCTTTTGATCCTGAATGATCTGGGATGCGTCTTCCTGAACATTCAGGATATTCGCATATTCCACGCCATACCGCAGGAATTGCGACCAACGTTCGTTGATCTCATAGCCGAGGCGAAGCCGCCCGCCGGTGGTATCTTCGTTGAATGAGCTCTCCGACTCACGACTGGACCGCACATTGAAGAGGTCGATACCCGCCGAGAGGTTCCGATCCAGAAAATACGGTTCGGTGAACCCGACGTCGATCTGTTGCGTTCGCTGCGACAGGCGTACGCTGAATTTGAGATCTTGACCGCGACCAAGAAGGTTCCGTTCGCGGATGCCGACTTCGCCGACGACGCCGTCACGGGTCGAAAAGCCCGCGCCAAGGGTCAGCTCGCCGGTAGGTTGTTCCTTGACATCGACCTCGACGACCGCCCGGTCGGGCGACGATCCCCGCACTTTATTGACGTCGACCTTGGAGAAATATCCCAGGTTCCGAATTCGCTGTTGCGAGCGCCGCAGCTTGGCGGAGTTGAACGCATCGCCTTCCACCAGCCGGAATTCCCGACGAATGACGTCGTCGAGTGTCCGTGTGTTGCCGCGAATATCTATTCGCTCGACGAATACGCGGGGCCCTTCCTGAATTTCAAAAACGATATCGATTGTGTTGACATCGCGGTTGCGGCGAATTTGCGGACGGACTTCCACGAAGGCGTACCCGAAATCGCCGGCGGCCTCGGTCAATTTCCGAACCGTTTCCTCCACCTTGCGGGAGCTATACCAATCGCCGGATTTGAAATCGACGAGATGCTTTACCGTTGCCGGGTCCACATCCTTGATGCGGGAAAGCACGTCGACCTCGCCGAACTTGTAACGTTCGCCCTCTTCGATCGTGAAGGTGACGAAGAAGTCTTCGCGATCGGGCGCCAATTCGGCAACGGCGGACAGGACGCGGAAATCCGCGTATCCGTTTTCGAGATAGTGGCGACGCAGCAACTCGCGGTCGAAGGTAAGGCGATCCGGATCATACTTGTCGACGGATGAGAGGAAGCGCCACCACTTGCTTTCGCGCGTCAGGACGATCCCGCGCAAATCGCTGTCGGAAAAGACCCGGTTGCCTACGAAGGAGATGCTTCGAATGCCGGACTCCGGACCCTCCTGAATTTCGAATACCAGATCGACCCGGTTTTGCGGCAGTCGGATAATCTTGGGTTCGACCACCGCGGCAAAAAGGCCGTTGCGGCGATACAGATCGAGGATGCGCTTCACATCCTTTTGGACCTTGGTCCGCGTGAACACGATTCGAGGGCGCAATTGCACTTCCGCGCTCAGGCTCTCTTCGTCGAGTTCGCTATTCCCTTCGAAGGCAATCCGATTGATGATCGGATTCTCCACCACCTTGACGACCAATGCGCCGCCACTACGGCTGATCGCAACATCGGCGAAGAGACCCGTTCCATAAAGCAATTTAAGTGATTCGTTCACCTTCGCGCTGTCGAAGGCATCGCCCTTTTTCAGCGACAAATACGTGCGCACCGTATCCGGGTCGATACGCTGCGTCCCTTCGATGACGACGTCTGAAATGATGGGCGCGCCGACAGGCGCTTTCCTTGGACCGGGCGGACGGACGCGAGGTTCGGGGCTTACCGGCGCGGGCGGCACAATTTTGGGGACCGCTGTGCCTTGGGCCAATGTCGGCCTAGAAAAACACAAACAGCAAAAAAATACGCCGCAAGTAACGGCGACCTTCAGCCACGTCCCCACCTAAACACCGCTCCCTGTCCGACCTTTTTCAGGTCAATAAGTTCTTAACGAACTCCAGTACAGACAGACTCACTAAGTCATTTATTGTTACGAATAACATAAGACAGAGGACCAAGACCAGCCCAATCCGAAGGCCGAACTCCTGTGCCTTTTCGCCGAGCGGTTTTCCGCGAATGGCTTCGATGCCGTAAAACAACAAATGCCCGCCGTCGAGCATGGGCACGGGGAACAAATTGATCAATCCGAGATTGATCGACAACATCGTCATTAAGGTGATGAAGGAGAGGAAACCCTGACGCGCATGGTCGCCCGACAACTGCCCGATGCGCAGCGGACCGCCCAGTTCCTTCACCTCGCGCTTGCCGACGATAATCTGGCCGACCGCGGTCAGGGTGAACCCCGTAATCTCGACGGTCTCTTTTGTCGCGGCCCAGACCGATTCCAGCGGCCCCAGCGTCCGCGGTGTTCCCGCGCCACTGCGTACACCGAGAAACCCGATCTTGTGCGGATGCCCCGACACGTCATTCATTTCCTTTACGTCCGGAGTCACGGTCAACGTGATCTTCCGGTCGTCGCGCATCAAGACCATTTCCAGAGGTTCGCCCGGATGCAACCGAACGATTTGCGCCACGTCGCGAAAGCGCTCGATCTCCGAACCGTCGATCGTCACGAACTGATCGCCGGCCTGCATGCCGGCCCTTTCGGCCGCGCTGCCCGCCGTAACCTCGCTGATCGTCGCCGCGCGATCCACCTGCCCGAAAGTCATGAACAGGATCGACAGAACCAGGATCGCAAACAGGTAGTTCGCGGCCGGTCCCGCAAACACGATGGCGGCGCGCTGCGCCAGGCTCTTATGCGTGAAGGAAACCGCTTCTTCTTCCGGCGACATCGGCTGTTCGCCTTCACCGCCACCACTATACGCGCCTTCGCCAAACATCTTGACGTAGCCGCCCAGCGGCACCGCGCTGAATTTCCAGCGTGTTTTGGCCCGGTCGGTCCAGCCGAACAATTCCGGCCCAAAGCCGATCGAGAAGACCTCCACACGCACGCCGCATCGCCGCGCGACCCAATAATGGCCGAGCTCGTGCACAAAGACGAGCACCGTCAGGAGCGCCAGGAAGGCCGGGACGTATACCAGAAAGAAATCCATTGAAATCCAGCGTTGTGGTTGTTCTTGAACAGCTACGATCGATCCCGGATACGCAGCCTTATTCCTGTTTAGGTAGAGCCCTTATACATGGCCAATTTTCGGGCCAGGACAAGGCGTGGTCCCTTCACAAAGGAAACACCTGCCCAGCATCAATCAGCGGGCCACAGCATTCAGGATGTGCAGAAACCAATTTCTGTCCGACCTTATTGACGGGTTAGATAACTAAACTCTTAAAGAATTCATATACCGGCAAATTAACCAAATCATTAACGGTGACGAATAGCATGAATGCCAAGAGCAAGACCAGCCCAATCCGAACGCTGATCAACTGCACGTTTTGCGCAAGCGGTTTGCCGCGGATCGCTTCAATGCCATAGAAGACAAGGTGCCCGCCATCGAGCATTGGTATTGGGAAAAGGTTTATTAATCCTAGGTTTATCGACAGCAGCGCTACCAGGATCACAAAGGACATGACGCCGCGGCGGGCATGGTCGCCGGACAACTGGCCAATACGCACCGGACCGCCGAGTTCCGTTATTTCACGTTTCCCGACGATCATTTCTCCGATTGCCGTCAGCGTAAATCCGGCGATTTCGACCGAT
>JBFFGE010000071.1:0-21276 GCA_041557595.1 Alphaproteobacteria bacterium | reverse complement strand
TTGGTCGCCATGCCGACAGCGATCCCGCCCGCGCCGTTGACCAGCAGATTGGGGATCCGTGCCGGCAAAACCTCCGGCTCATGCGCGTTGTCGTCATAGTTGGGCTGGAAATCGACGGTTTCCTTGTCGATATCTTCAATCAGCGCTTCGGCCGCCTTGGCAAGCCGCGCTTCCGTGTAGCGCATGGCGGCAGCCGGGTCCCCGTCCATCGATCCGAAATTGCCTTGACCGTCGATCAGCGGCAGGCGCATCGAGAATTCCTGCGCCATCCGGACCATGGCGTCGTAGATCGCCTGATCGCCATGCGGGTGATACTTACCCATGACGTCGCCGACGATTCGCGCGGATTTCCGATGCGGCTTCGAGGAGTCGTAGCCGCTTTCCTTCATCGAATAGAGGATGCGGCGATGCACCGGCTTGAGGCCGTCGCGAACGTCCGGCAGCGCCCGGCTCACGATTACGCTCATCGCGTAATCGAGATAGGAGCGCTTCATCTCCTCTTCGATGGTAACTTGTGAGATGTCGATCGGCTTGTCGCCGCTAGGGCTTTTGCTCAAGGCGTCACATCACGATTGGAGGCGGGATAATGGCCCAAAACCGCCGAAAACGCCGACGATTTCCATTTGGCCGGAACCTAACAGAATGCGACCCTTCAAACAATGTCAATTGGCCGGAAACGGCAAAAAACCGCCCGGCCGCAAGACAAAAAAAGGGAGAGCCAGTGCTCTCCCTTTTGCGCGTTCTGTGACGGTGTGGCGCTTACTTTTCGAAGAAAATCTCGGCGCGTCGCGCTTTTTGCGGCACTTCATGGGATTTAGCAATGCCGGCGCCAGCAATATCGATGGACTTCACACCGCTACTTTCCAGCCGATCCTTGACCGAATTGGCGCGGCGCATCGATAGCTGTTGGTTGTAGCGGGGATTTCCCTTGCTGTCCGTATACGCCACGATCCGTACTTTCTTGACCTTTTCCGCACGAATCGCCTGCATCACGTCGAACAACGTGCCTTCGGATTCTTCGGTCAAATTAGTGGAATTGGATTTGAAATAGACCACGTATTTGTTCGAATCGTCCATGCCGGCCATGCTCTTCATCTTGCCGCCGAATTCGGACATCGACTCGCAAGCGCCCAAAGCGAACAGCAGACCCAGGCTCGCAATAATAAACTTCAATCTCATCGCCAAGTCCTCCTGAAATTTACTGGCGTCACGGTTATGCGACCGAAATAGCGGTGATGCGCATCGTCGATACGCACGCTCGGCGGCGACAATAACCTAGCCAAAAGTTTTCGGCCGCGAATATGAAGCGGGCCGCGATACTTAAGCCTTTTATCGCGCAATGAAGTTAAGGGTCTGTTAAAAAACGGCGTGGCCCGGGAAGGCCGCTTCAGGCGCTCGTCATATGAATTTGGCGCTGCGGATACGGTATCGAGATATTCTCCGCGTCGAACCGCTCCTTGATATTGCGGATCAACTCGAACCGGACCGCCCAATAATTGCCGCTCTCGCACCAAGCCCGCACGACGAGATTGACCGAACTATCGGCCAACTCGGATACTGCGATCAATGGGGCCGGCTCCGTCTGGATGCGCGCATCCGCATTGATGACCGCCTGGATGGCCGACACCGCCTTGCCAATCTCGTCCTCATAGGCGATCCCGATGAGGAGGTCCACGCGACGGGTCGCATTGAAGCTTACGTTCTTGATCGCGTTGCCCCAAATTTGGCTATTGGGCACAAATATTCGCACATTGTCGCCGGTATTCAATTCGGTCACGAACAAGGACAACTCGAATACCGTTCCCGATTGACCGCCGACATCGACAAAATCGCCGACCTTATAAGGACGGAAGATCAGCAGCATGACGCCGGCGGCGACATTGCTGAGCGTCCCCTGCAACGCAAGGCCGATCGCCAAACCCGCGGCACCGAGCAGGGCAATGAGACTGGCCGTCTGCACGCCGAATTGATTCAGCACCGCGAGGACGGTGAATATGACGACGACATATTTAACGAGGCTCGCAAAGAAACGGCGCAACGTCTGATCCAGCCGGCTGACTTTTCCGAGCGCGCTATCTGTGGCGTGACGCGCCCATTTTGCCACGAGCAAACCGACAATCAGGATCGCAACCGCGCCCAAGACGTCCAGGCCGTAGGACGCAAAGATCTGAATAACGGCGTCGACGGTTTCGTTCATATTGTCCTGAAGATTAAACTGCATTCCTCGTTTCCCTGGATAGTTACCGGCTCTTGCTTCAATACGGCCTCACTGCAGAGCCGCCGTACGAAACTGAAAAAAGGGAAATCGGCAACGCCGATCCCCCTTTTCAGCACATGGCAACCCTGCGCCGATTATTTGGCGAAGATTATGATCGCTCGCCGATTCGATTGGTTCGGCTTTGTCGTATCGACAATCGGATCCTTCGGACCGGGAGCCGCCGTGGTAACGACCTTCGCGCCCGCGCCCTTTATTTTCTTGGCAAGCGCCTGCGCACGCAATTCCGCCAGCTTGTCGTTGTATGGATTTTTACCCGACAGGTCGGTGTAGGCAATGATGTGAACCTTCTTCGGCTTGTGCACCCGCACCTTCTGCATGATATCGAACAGCGCGCCTTCCGATTCGTTGGTCAGTGCCGTCTTGTCGAATTTGAAAAAGACCGTAAACGGGCTGCCTGACGCCGCCGTCGACTTTTTCTTTTTAACGGTGCCGAGTTTTGCCAAGGCCACGTCGAATGCCTTGCGGCATGCGGCGATGTCCTTTGGCTGGATACCCTCTTCGGCTTCCTGAACCCAACAATCGAACGATGTCTGGGCCTCGGCCGCGACGTCGGGCATTTTCTTGGCCTTGCTGCCGGAAAGCGCCTTGATCAGCATCGGTCGTGCCGCGGCGATCGCCTTGGCATCCCCGCCGGTCACATTCCGTTGCGGCAAATTGTCCGGCGTAACCGATTGTCCGGCGGCGGCCGCCTTGGCCTTCAGGATGAAGTGCCTGGCGTCGCCGAGATCGCCCTCCTTTTCCTCGGCCTTCGCAAGCTTCACATATTTGTCGTGCAGGCTCTTGTCGAAGTTGGTGCCGGTCGGCTTGGTCAGCTCGACCTGCTTGATGAGCTCGGCGTTCGAGCATGCTCCCAAAATAAGCATGCTCGCGGCGCCTGCGAGCAACGCAATTCTCGTCATTTTTTTAGGTACCTCCGTGAACCTTGATGATGCCCCAATTTGCCGCCGCGTAAGCCGCCGGTTCCCCCGCACTGGCCCTGCTGCGTCCCGGCGCCGAGAGTATTCGGATCGATCGATATGCGCAACTGCGCCGGATCAATCGGGTATATCCGAGTCCTTGCGGCTAGGCCCGCCATCAATGGAGGTACATCCGTTACGCGCATCGGAGATCAAGCTTGCCGAATTCGCGTTCAGACTATGCCCCAACTCCGACAGACATCGCTGCATGCGCCATAGAAAAAGGGACCGCCCCGAGGCGATCCCTTTATCTCCGTACCGGCCGAAACCGTCAGATCGGTTATTTCTTCTTTTTCGGCGGCTTGTGGAAGACGACGATTGCACGCCGGTTCGTTTGGTTCGAACGCCTAGTGTCGACGATCGGCTCCTTGTCGCCCAACGCCTGCACGACAACTTCCTTGACCCCTGCGTCCTTGAACGATTGTGCGAGCTGGGCGCCACGTTTTTCGGAAATCGCCATGTTCTGCGCCGGCGTGCCGGTCAAGTCGGAATGCACGAACAGCGTTACCTTCTTGATCTTATAGGGCCGGACTTTTTGCAGGATGTCGAACAGGGCCCCTTCCGATGCCTCCGTCAAATCGAGCGAATTGCTCTTGAAATAGAGCGTGAACGGGCTGCCCGAAGCCGGCAATTTTTTCTTCTTCTTTTTCTTTGCCGGCGCCTTCATGGCATCTTTCTTTGCCATCTTCGCACCCGAATCAGACATGGACCCCTTATCCATGCTTTCGCACGCGCCGAGCATTCCGAATGACAGCGCACACAAGATGATTAGCAGTTGTCGCATTTTTTCTGAGCCTCCATTTTGCTCTTAATTACCCCATAATTTAAACACACCGCCGAGACCCCCAAGCCCCCGAAACTGGCGCGCCTTGCGCCCGGATGGTAGTGGCATAATCCGGCAAGCGCAACCACAGGGGCCATTCAACCGCCGTTCTGACGTTGGAAAACGATTGGAATGACCGGGGAAGTTGCGTCTCTAGAACGGTATCTCGTCGTCGAGATCGCCGCCGGGCGGCGGCCCCCCCTGATCGGACGATCCGTAGTTCTCGTTCTGATCGCCGAAGCCGCCGGTAGAACCGGAAGCGCCGCCACGGGAGTCCAACATGGTAAGTTGGCCGCGGAACTTCCGCAGCACGACTTCGGTGGTGTACTTCTCGACCCCGCTCTGATCTTGCCATTTGCGGGTTTGAAGCTCCCCTTCAAGGTACACTTTCGCGCCCTTTTGCAGATACCGCTCGGCGACGTCGCATAGCCGGTCGTCGAAAATCACGACGCGATGCCACTCCGTCTTTTCCTGCGGCTCGCCCGTTGTCCGATCTTTCCAGCGTTCCGACGTTGCGACCGACAGATTGCAAACCTTGCCGCCGTTCTGCATCGTTCTGACTTCCGGATCGCGCCCCAGATTGCCGATCAGGATTACCTTGTTTACGCTCCCCGCCATAGACTCTCTCGGTCCTCATTTCGGATGAATTCCGGCATATCTTACTGCCTCTCCCGAGGGGCCGCACGGGTTAATTCCACGGTCCGTCCGTGCGCGGCCGGAAACGCCGGGCTCACGGAATGTTAATATTTTTAAGGCCTTTTTGATTTCAATATCTTACCGATTTGGATATCCGGATTTTCTCGCTAAAATGAACCCGGCTGTTTTGCATTGGCATTCTTTCGGAAACATCGCCGGTGCTGCAAGCCACCCCCGCGAATTCGGCGCGGAGTCGCAGCCGGACAAATCCGATTGCAAGGAACCAACATGGCGCAACAGAACAGAGTGGAAGAAGCGGCGTTTACGATAAACCCGCTGTCGGATGTCGCCGGCGCGGAAGTGGTCGGCCTGGACATGTCGCAGCCCTTCGATGACGCGGTGCTAAACGCCGTTATCGACGCCTTCCAAGACCATCACGTTCTGGCATTCCGCGACCAGGACCTCAGCGAAGACCAGCAGTTGGCCTTGACCAAACGGTTCGGCGAACTCGACGGGCATGTTTCCCGGACGGCGAAAGGCAAGAAATCGCCGAAGGTGCATTTGGTGTGCAATCTCGACGCCGACGGAAACCCCAGCGGCGCGCCGGCTACTTTCGGCAGTTTCTACTGGCACACCGACAAGTCGTATCACGACATTCCGTCCTTCGCGACGTTTCTGCACGCCCGTGAGTTACCGCCGGCCGGCGGCGACACCGAATTCGCGAATATGCTGATGGCGTATGACGGGCTCGACGAAGCGACGCGCGAGCGAATCGCGCCACTCCGCGCCGTCCATAGTTGGGAAGCGAACCGGCGGAACTCCGGCAACCGTCCCGCGACCGAGGAAGAGAAGCTGGAAAAGCCGCCGGTCTCGCATCCCATTGTCCGCACGCACCCGGATCGCGGACGGAAATCGCTCTATCTCGGCATCCACACCTCCCATGTGGAGGGAATGCCCGTGGAGGACGGCGAACGCCTGCTGAACGAATTGCACGTGCACGCGACCCAGCGCCGGTTCGTCTATGTGCATGAATGGCGCCCGGGCGATCTCGTCATGTGGGACAACCGCTGCCTGCTGCACCGGGTCATCGGCAATTATGACATGAACAGGTACCGCCGCGTCCTGCATCGAACCGTCGTGAAAGGGGTTGTTCCCGTATGAGCCTGCAAGAGAGCGATGAAAAAATGATCGAAGTCATTCCGACCGGCGCGATGCTCGGCGCCGAGATCCGCGGCGTCGACGGCAGCCGTCCGATTCCGTCTGAGACCCGTCAGGCCATTCTCGACGCCTGGCACCAAGACCTCGTCCTGCTGTTTCGCGACCAGCAGCTCGATATCGAAGCGCATCTCAATTTCGCCAGCGTCTTCGGGGACCTGGATTTGCCGGCGCAGGGGTTGCTTGGGCTCGGGCGCGAACGGCACATGCCGGACGAGATCCCGGAACAGGTCAACATCATTTCCAACATCGAAGAGAACGGCAAACCGATCGGAGCCCTGGGCGCGGACGAGGCGCGCTGGCACACCGACAGTTCCTTCGTCGAACGGCCGATTGGCGCCAGCGTTCTCTACGCCCTCGAAGTCCCGCCGCAGGGTGGCAACACGTCGTTCCTCAACATGTATGCCGCGCTCGAAGACCTGCCGCCCGACCTGCGCCGCCGCATCGACGGCCGCCGGGCGCTGCATTCCTGCGTCTACAGCAGCAATGGCGAACGGCGGCCCGAATTCGAGAATGTGACCGACGTTTCGAAGGGCCCCGGCCCGCTGCATCCGCTGATTCGCACCCATCCGGCAACCGGCCGCCAGTGCCTGTTCCTCGGCCGCCGGTTGAAATCCTACATTCCCGACCTTCCCGTGGAAGAAAGCGAAGAACTGCTCGATGCCCTTTGGGCGCATGCGACGCAGCCAAAATATGTGTGGGAACACGCATGGCGCCCGGGCGACGTCGTGGTGTGGGATAACCGCTGCACCATGCATCACCGCAAGCCCTTCGATCCCGCGAGCCGGCGGCGCATGCACAAGGTGCACACGATGGGAGAAATCCCCGCCTGACCCAGCAACACACCGCCGCGCGGCGCGGGAATCGCCTGGCGTCACACGGTCGGCAGCCCGCCGAACGGCACGATCTTGTTGTCGATATCGTGGCCGATATCGGCGCGGCCGAGATAGGGAATGCCGGATTTTTCGCACCAGAATGCGACGATCTCTTCCTCGGTCATCCCGAAATCCGGATCGTTCGGCGGAATATCGCTGCATCGGCCGAGCATGATGCCCGCAACCTGCCGGATACTCGGATCGCTGGTGATGTGAAAGAGCAGCCGATCGATCTTGTACATGTACTCGGAAACCTCTTCGAGCATCAGCACGTGCCCGGTCAAATCCGGTTGCAGCGGCGTGCCGATCAAATGGCTGAAAACGGCCATGTTAAAGGCGACGGTTCTCGAGGAAATCGACACGGCCGCTTCCACTGTCTCGGGCGCGCGATCGACGAGATACGCGAGCGCCCGGCCGACCGCCGCCGCGCCGCCCTCCCGGCTGATGTCCGACGGCATCGGACCATGCGCCAGCCCGCCAATGCCCGCCTTGTACAGCGGCGCCAGCAGACATCCGACATCGCTGTATCCCAAATAGAGTTTTCCGGCAGCGGCTTCGGTCAAATTGGAAACAACATCGTCCGCGATCCGGCATGCCCCGTACCCGCCGCGGGCGAACCAGAGGGCGTGAAAACTGGTGTCATTGGCGATATCGAGAAACGCCTGCAATCGCTGCACGTCTTCTCCGGCAAAATGGCCGGCCGAGAGAAAGCACTGCGGATGGAAGTGAATATCGGCCTTCCCATCCGGATACAGCCGCGCGGCCAACCCCTTTATCCTCTCGGCGAGGTCATGATCGATTCGGGATCCCGGCGCCATGACGCCAATTTTGATTTTGTCTCCAGGCACGCGGTCAATCCTCGCTTTCGGCGTTCTTGTCAGACCCGTTCCGCCGCGATAGGTATCAACGGATGAACCGGGACCGGCGTTATTTCTTCTGCGGTATCGGCGGCAGCGGCATGTTGCCGTTGGCCCTGATCCTGCGGGCGAAGGGCATCGCCGTGGACGGTTCCGACCGCATGCTAGACCAGGGCGGAACGCTACAGAAGTTCGAATTTCTTCGCGCCCGCGGCATCGGCCTCTTTTCCCAGGACGGCAGCGGCCTGACAGGGCCCGACCAGACACTCGTCGCCTCGGCGGCGGTCGAGGAGACCGTGCCGGACGTCAAGGCGGCGCTCGCCATGGGCGCCGACCGGATCACCCGGGCGGAATTACTGGCGGAACTCTTTAATGCCGCGCCGTGCGGCATTGCCATCGGCGGCACCAGCGGCAAATCGACCACGACCGGCATGATCGGCGTCATCCTGCACGAAGCCGGCCTGGACCCGACCGTCATGAACGGCGCGGTCATGAAGAACTTCATCACGCCCGACACGCCCTTCGCCTCGGCGGTGGTCGGCGTCAGCGACTATTTCGTCAGCGAGGTCGACGAAAGCGACGGTTCGATCGCGCTCTACACGCCGCGCATCGCCGTCGTGAACAATATCGCGCTCGATCACAAATCGATGGAGGAATTGCGCGCCCTGTTCGGCGCATTTGCCGATACCGCCGAGACCGTCGTGCTGAATCTCGACAACCACGAAACCGCCGCGATGGCGTCGACGGTTCCATCGAACAAGACAATCACCTTCAGCTTGACCGACCCATCCGCGGATCTGGCCGCGGGCGCCCTGTCGCCCGAACCCACGGCCATCGCATTCGATGTCACCGAACGCGCCAGCGGCGACTCGGTTGCGGTGCGGATCCCGGTGCCGGGCCGGCACAATGCGGCGAATGCGCTGGCCGCCCTCGCCGCCGCGCGTGCCTGCGGCGTATCCCTGGAAACCGCTGCCGCCGCGCTCGGCAAATTTCAGGGCTTGCGCCGGAGGCTGGAAATCGTCGGCGAGAAGAACGGTATCACCGTGATCGACGATTTCGGCCATAATCCCGACAAGATCCTGGCCACGCTCGACACCCTGCACGGCTTTCCGGGACGCTTGCTTATCCTGTTTCAGCCGCACGGCTTCGGTCCGCTGCGCCTGATGAAGGACGCCTTTATCGACGTGTTCGCCGACGCTCTGCGCGAAGACGACGTTCTGGTGATGCCCGATCCGGTGTATTTCGGCGGCACCGTCGACCGCAGCGTCGGCAGCCGGGACATCGTCCAGGGAATCGAGGCGCGCGGACGAACGGCGATGGCCTTTGCGGGCCGTGAGGAATGCGGCGAGAAACTTCTCGAGCTTGCCCGAACAAGCGACCGGATCGTGATCATGGGGGCACGCGACGACACGCTGTCGCAATTCGCGGCGGCACTGCTCGAAAAACTCGGCCCCTAGAGCGGCGCGCGCCCATTTGGGCACACGCAGCTCTATCGTTATAGAATCGATCAACTTTTCTGCCATTAATTGATTCCAGATAAAGGCGGGTTGATCTAGGCGGAAGAATTACATCCAGAATATGGGGAGCGAATTATGGCAGGCCTTTACTTCGAAGAATTCGAACCGGGGATGGAGTTCAAGCACGAACTCACCCGCACCGTTACCGAGATGGACAACGTCATGTTCTGTGCGTTGACCCACAATCCGCAGCCGCTGCACCTCGACGAGGAGTTCGCCAAGGAAACCGAGTACGGCCAGCGCATCGTCAACAGCCTGTTCACGCTCGGCCTGGTGATCGGCGTGACTGTCGGCGACACCACGCTTGGCACGACGATCGGCAATCTCGGCATGACCGATGTCCGCTTCGCCAATCCGGTGTTCCACGGCGACACCATCCGCAGCGTGTCGAAGGTCAAGGAAAAGCGCGAATCGAAATCGCGCCCGACCGCCGGTCTCGTCGTGTTCGAGCATTTCGGCTACAACCAGCGCGACGAGGAAGTCGCCTACTGTGTCCGCACCGCCTTCATGAGAAAGAAGCCCGTATGATCATTCGCTCCTGGCTGTTCGTCCCCGGCGACAGCGAACGCAAACTGGAAAAGGCGCGCGAGAACGAAGCCGACGCGCTGATCCTCGACCTGGAAGACGCCGTGTCGAACGACCGGCAGGATATCGCGCGCAAGATGGTGCACGACTATCTGAAAGCCAACAGCGACCGGTCGCGCCAGCAGCTCTGGGTCCGTATCAACCCGTTGGACACCGAATTGTGCCTGCCCGATCTGGCGGCGATCATGCCGGGCGCGCCGGACGGTATCTGCCTTCCCAAGGTCTATTCCGCCGAAGGGGTAAACACGCTCTGCAATTATCTGTCCGCGCTCGAAGCGCGCGAGGGGATCGAGGAAGGCTCGACCAAGATCCTGTGCGTCGCGACCGAGACGGCGGCGTCGCTATTGACCTTCCATACCTATCTCGACGGTGTGTCCGACCGCCTTGTCGCCATGACCTGGGGCGCGGAGGATCTGTCGGCGGCACTCGGCGCCAGCGACAACATGCACCCGACCACCGGCGATTACGACGAACCGTATCTGATGGCGAAATCGCTCTGCCTCGCCGCCTGCCGCGCCATCGACGTGCAGCCGGTCGGCGTGCTCTGGGTCAACTTCCGCGACACCGACGGGCTCGAGGCCGACTGCCTGCGCGACCGCCGCGCCGGTTTCATCGGCAAGATCGCCATCCATCCGGCGCAGCCGCCGGTCATCAACAAGGCCTTCACCCCGTCCGCGGAGGAAATCGCCTACGCCAAACGCGTGGTCGAGGTCTTCGAGCAGAATCCCGGCATGGGCACCATCGGACTCGACGGCAAGATGCTCGACATGCCCCACCTGAAACAGGCCCGCAACGTGCTCGACATGGCCGAACAGATCGCGGCGATGGAGTGATGGCGGGGCCGTATATCCTGCTGCGCCCCGCCGCACCCTTCGACAGGCTCAGGGTGAGGCTGAGTGTTTCCAATAGGTTGACCTCATCGTGAGCCTGTCGAAGGATGCGGGCAACCTCGGCCGGATTTGTTTGTTCACCACTTCGCCAAGCCCCCGTGCGCCCAAAATGGCAGCAGAGTGCAGCTAACCCGCCCTAATTCCGGCCGGGACCGATTTTTCGATTGACCCACCGTCCAGCCGGTTTATCTCTCCCAGGATGCCCGGCTTCATCAGCATACGCGGCGCCCGCGAGCACAATCTCCAGAATATCGATCTGGATCTGCCGCGCGACCAGTTGATCGTCATCACCGGGCTGTCCGGTTCCGGCAAATCTTCCCTCGCCTTCGACACCATCTACGCCGAGGGGCAGCGCCGCTATGTGGAGAGCCTCTCCGCGTATGCGCGGCAGTTCCTGGAGCTGATGGAAAAACCCGACGTCGATCTGATCGAGGGGCTGTCGCCCGCGATCTCGATCGAGCAGAAGACCACCAGCCGTATCCCGCGCTCGACCGTCGGCACGGTGACCGAGATCTACGATTACATGCGGCTGATGTTCGCCCGCGTCGGCATCCCCTATTCGCCCGCCACCGGCCTGCCAATCGAAAGCCAGACCGTGAGCCAGATGGTCGACCGCATCGCGGCGATGCCGACCGACACGCGGCTGTACCTGCTGGCCCCCATCGTGCGCGGCCGCAAGGGCGAGTACCGCAAGGAATTCACCGACCTGCGTAAGCGCGGCTTCCAGCGGGTAAAGATCGACGGCGACCTTTACGAACTCGACGCCGTCCCAACGCTGGACAAGAACCGCAAGCATTACATCGAGGTGGTGGTCGACCGGCTAGTGGTGCGCGACGGCATCGCGACCCGGCTTGCCGATTCGCTGGAAACCGCCCTGGAACTGGCCGACGGGCTGGCGATCTCCGAGGACGCGGACAGCGGCGAGCGCACGATCTTCTCCGCCCGCTTCGCCTGCCCGGTCTCGGGCTTCACGATCGACGAGATCGAGCCGCGGCTGTTTTCCTTCAACAACCCGTTCGGCGCCTGCCCGGTCTGCGACGGTCTCGGCACGACGATGTATTTCGACATCGACCTGGTGGTGCCGGATCCGTCCAAATCGCTCGCGGACGGCGCAATCCGGCCATGGGCCAGCTCCACCTCACCCTATTACCGCCAGACGCTGGAAAGCCTCGCCCGGCACTATGGCGTCACCATGCACAGCCCGTTCGGCGATCTGCCGGAAGACGTGCGGGACGGCATCCTGTCCGGCACCGGCAAGACGCCGGTGAAGATGGAATACGATGACGGGCTCCGGAAATACGAGACGAGCAAACCCTTCGAGGGTGTCGTGCCGAATATGCTGCGGCGTTGGCGCGAAACCGATTCGAGCTGGGTGCGCGACGAACTCGAACGCTATCAGAGCATTCATCCTTGCGATGTGTGCGAGGGATTTCGCCTCAAGCCCGAAGCCCGCGCCATCAAGATCGCGACGCTGCATATCGGCCACGTCTCGCGCATGTCGATCGCCCACGCACGCGAATGGTTCCTCGGCCTCGATAAGCTTCTGACCGACAAGCAGAAGGAAATCGCGGAGCGCATCCTCAAGGAAATCAACGAGCGGTTGGGATTCCTCATGGATGTCGGGCTGGAGTATCTGACGCTCGACCGCGCGTCGGGCACGCTGTCGGGCGGCGAGAGCCAACGCATTCGCCTCGCCTCGCAGATCGGCTCCGGATTGATGGGCGTGCTCTACGTGCTGGACGAACCGTCCATCGGGCTGCATCCGCGCGACAACAACCGGCTGCTGGAAACCCTGAAGCGGCTGCGCGATCTCGGCAACACGGTCATCGTCGTCGAGCACGACGAGGACGCGATGCGGATCGCCGACTATCTGGTGGATCTAGGACCCGGCGCCGGCATTCACGGCGGCAAGCTGGTCGCCCACGGACCGCCCGACGTGGTCATGCGCAGCACCGAAAGCCTGACCGCGCAATACCTCACCGGCTTTCGCCAAATTCCGATACCGGACTCGCGCCGCGCCGGGCACAAGGGTCAGATGCTCACCGTCACGGGCGCGAGCGCGAACAATTTGCATGATATCGACGTCTCGATCCCGCTCGGTACGTTTACTTGTGTGACCGGCGTGTCGGGCAGCGGCAAGTCGACCTTCGTCGTCGAGACGCTGTATCGCGCCCTCGCCCGCCACCTGAACGGCAGCCGCGCCCATCCCGGCGCGCATGACTCGATCAGCGGGCTCGAATTCCTCGACAAGGTAATCGACATCGATCAATCGCCGATCGGCCGGACGCCGCGGTCCAACCCGGCGACCTATACCGGCGCCTTCACGCCAATCCGCGAATGGTTCACCGGCCTGCCCGAATCCAAGGCCCGCGGCTACGCGCCGGGCCGCTTCTCCTTCAACGTCAAGGGCGGCCGCTGCGAGGCTTGCCAGGGCGACGGCGTCATCAAGATCGAGATGCACTTCCTGCCGGATGTCTACGTGCAGTGCGACGTCTGCAAGGGCAAGCGCTACAACCGCGAGACGCTGGAAATCACCTTCAAGGACAAATCCATCGCCGATGTGCTGGCGATGACCGTCGAGGAAGCCGCCGATTTCTTCAAGGCGGTGCCGTCGATCCGCGACAAGATGGAAACGTTGAAACGGGTCGGGCTCGGCTACGTGCAGGTCGGCCAGCAGGCGACCACGCTGTCCGGCGGCGAGGCGCAGCGGGTCAAGCTCGCCAAGGAGCTGTCCCGGCGGGCCACCGGGCGCACGCTCTACATCCTGGACGAGCCGACCACCGGCCTGCATTTCGAGGATGTGCGCAAGCTGCTCGAAGTCCTGCAAGCGCTGGTCGATCAGGGCAACACGGTGATCGTCATCGAGCACAATCTCGAGGTCATCAAGACCGCCGACCACATCATCGATCTCGGCCCGGACGGCGGCGACAAGGGCGGCCGCCTGGTTGCGACCGGCACCCCGGACGCGATCGCCGCGACGGAGGAAAGCCACACCGGCACGTTCCTCAAGCCATACTTTGCCAAACCGAAGCGGCGCAAGCGGGCGTAGGGCGCGTTAGTACCAGCCATTCTTCGGAATCGGAGTCTTCAGCATGGTAGCCTTTCGACCCGAGCGTCGGAACCGGAAGATCGGAACCAAGGCCGCCGGGTACAAGAAATCCAATAAGATGGGAATTCCGCAGCCTTGGCTCGATCGAGACGGGTCGCGTCGGCACTTTGCGACAAAATTAGGGCCCTATCAAACCAGCGAGCACGAATTGCCTGGTGGCTCGCTCACCTTCCTATACGAACCACCGAGGTCCGATTGTTCATATGGTTGCTCACCTAAAGATGTTGCACATTTACTGGCCCATATTCCCGAGGCGGATATCGAAGGATTGAGAATAGTTGCGTTTCGGCAGCCAACCCGAAAGCAAGGCATCCTTAATCCAGTCTGGGGGCGGTTCTATTACCACGCTGACTTCGTATCTCACGACGGCCCAGCCGTCGTACTCGAAGCCGCAGACCTCGACCGCCCAATTCGGTGGCCGCGGAAATTAAGTCTAGACGACCAATATGAGCTAAATCGACTTCGAGAGGATGGGCACATCATCGAAGAAGATCGGCGCGGCTACACTTTACACCTCAATGAATGCACTTTGCGTCGGACAATATTGTATCGCACGCTGCTCCACGAATTGGGCCACTGGGTAGACTGGCTAACAAGCGTTGAACGGCCTCCAAACGGTGACATAGACCGCTACTTCGCACGCACCGCATCCGAAAGAGAAGCGTTCGCCAATAACTATGCGAATCGAACCAGCGAAAGCTTAAGACGAAAAGGAGTGATTCCCTTTCCGCGTCTCAAAGAGCCCTAATTTGCCGCGCCCCGCTTTGATGCTACGATTTAGCGCAACCGCGAATCAAAAAAACTCAAATAACATCATTGGGTGGTTGAGCTTTCTTGTTCCGTATTGACGAAAAGGGAGACTCGCCGACATGACCTATTCTCACATTCCGCTCAAATATTCGTTCGGCTTCGCAGCGATGACCGTCTGTGCCGTTGGCCTGACCTTCTCGCCGCCGGCCGCCGCGCAGGACCTTCAGCCTGTCACCATCCGCATTGCCTCCGATGTCAGCCCGCCGCCGCATCCCGCGGCAATCGCGCAGGAATTCTTCAAGGAGCGCCTTGCCAAAGTTATTCCCGGCAGCAAGCTTCGCATCTTCACCGCGGGCGGGCTGTACAATGTACCCGAAGCGGTCGAGGCGATGCGCGACGGCAATCTGGAAATGACCTGGGGCCAGTTCGGCAAATCGGCACAGATCGATCCGTATATGAGCATCGTCAACGGCCCGATGCTGCTGAACACGCCGGGCGCGATGAATTCGCTCGACAAGCTCGAGACGTTCAAATTCCTCAAGACCCGCATGTCGAAGGTGCATGGCGTAAAGATCTTCGGCACCGCGCATATCAGCATGTATATCGGCCTCGGCGCCGGCGAGCGGCTGCTGAAACCCGCCGACTTCAAGGGCAAGAAGATCCGCAGCACCGGTCCGGCCGAAAATGTCGCGCTCAAGAAATGGGGCGCTAACCCGGTCACCATGGCGTTCGGCGACGTGCCGCCGGCGCTGCAGACCAAGGTGGTCGACGGGCTGATCACCAGCCTCGGCGGGTTTATCTCGGTGAAAGATCAGGCGCCGTATTTCACCATCGCCGGGATCAACGGCATGGTTGGCGATTATTACTGGATCGGCGCTAGCGAAAAATGGTGGAACACGCTCAACAAGCCGACCCAGACCGCACTGCAAAACCTGATCGTCGACGAGGTGATTCCGTTCCAGAAACGAATCAACTGGTGCAACGACAAACGCGTCCTCGATCTGTACCAGACCACGGACCCGTCGAAGCCCGGCATCTATGTCATGACCGGGTCGCAGCAGAAAGTGCTGGCCGATTTGCTCGGCGATGCGACGACGGATTGGGTGAAGAAGGAAACCCCGGAGGATGCGAATCCCTGGGTCGACAAGTTCGTCCAGCAGGCGAAGGCCGCATCGACCGCCAACCCGCTCGGCTCGACCGAGTTGGAAAAAACCGACTGCTCGAAATATGCGAGCTGGTTCAACCGTTTCGCCAAGAAGAAAAAGAAGAAGAAGAGCTAAACGCGATACGCGTCATTTGGCGGTACGACCGGCAAATGATGGTAACGATTAGGGAAGCTGCTCTATCTTTTTAGAATCGATCAACTTTTCTGCCTTTAATTGATTCCATTTAAAGGCAGGTTGATCTGGGCACAGGAATACCGGATGGGCAGCATATGATGCGTCAGCCCATCCGGTCCTGACCGGGCATGTGTCGCCCGACTTCGCCTTTTCCCATATCCTGAACGACAACTCTTCCGGTGAGGATCGATGACTGCAGGCTTGACTGACGACATTGCCGCCGCGCGGGCCGCAATGGACGGCTTCATGGAGGCCTTTAACGCCGAAGACGCCGACGCGTTGAGGACCCGCTGGTTCCACTTCCCGCATGTCCGCTTGCACAGCGATACCGTCACCGTCATGCAGAAACCCGAAAATCTGAAAATGCAGGTCTGGGATCGGAAAGGTCAATCCACCGACTGGGGCCGCTCGGCCTGGGACTATGTGGAGCCGGTCGACGCCGGACCGGACAAGGTCCATTTCCGGGTTCAGTTCTCGCGCTATCGCACAGACGGATCGGTGATCGGCAGCTACAAATCGCTATATATCGTCACCTACAAGGACGGCCGCTGGGCGATCCAGGGCCGTTCAAGTTGGGCCGCCTAATCGGAGCCGGGCTGCGCCGGTCAAAGCCCCGCGCCGATCGCCGCCCAGTAATCGCCATTCAGCGTGCTGACGAAGCTGTCATGAAAGCTCTTGAGGCAGGTCCCGACGCCGCCCTTGAACCAGACGCTTCTGGCCAGTGTGGTGCATGCTTCGACTCGCTGCGCGAGAAAACCCCCGGCTGTTTTCGTTAAGCCCCGCCGGATCGATAACCGACCACGCCGCCCTGGCCTGATCCTCTGCCGGTAGCGCCGCTGAATCGGTGGAAAGCGCATTAATCATCGTCATCGCCGCCTTCGCGGTATCGGACAGCTTGCCGGCTTTTTCGACGTAGCGCTCGCCAATCTTCCGGTGCGCGCCGGCGGCAAGGCGCCGTTCTTGATCGGTTATCGGCATCGGGTCATTCGCCACCGGGACCGGTTCCACGGAGGTGTACGGCGCAACATGCAAGGCGGCCTCGACGCCGCCAAGCCGGCGCAACGTCGATTCCGGAATGCTGATGTGCAGCGCGGCATAGTTTCGGGCGCTGCGAATGGTCAGGTCCTCCGCCTGGACTGTCCTTACCAGCCCGTCCGCGCCCCGGATCGACAGTTGAAACTGAGTCGGGTCGACCGACGCGTAGGGCGTCCCGTCAAGCGGCGCATCCCGCTCTTGCTGCAAGCAAAACGCCGTGAATTCGGCGCTGCATAGCCCGTCCGCGCAATGCAGCGGCGTCGGGGTCGGCCCCGTCGCAAAAACGCCCAGCATTTGCGGCGCGGCGATGACCGGTGCGGCAGGCAAAATGAGTGCGAAGAATACGGCAAGGCATAGTCGGCGCATAGCGGAAGCTCCTTCCCCAGGACGCGCTCACGATCCGCCGGGACTGGCACCATCAGGCGGCCCTTGGAGTGAGGATTTCATCGCCAGCGGCTCCGGTCAATCGGGAAAAGACGAAGTTGCCAATTGAAAATATAGCGCGCATTCATTCACAAGACCGATGGCGATCCCCATATCATTCCGTATACTCGGCAATATCCATTGAAATGCAGGGAAGATTGAGATGAGCGACGACGTCGGAAACGGTTCCTCTGCGGGCGAAGAGGTTAAAGAGAATCTCAAATCCCGCGGCACCTGGTTACGATTGGTCTATATGATTCTGTTTGCCGTCGCGTTCTATCTTGCCGAAATCGTCCTGGTCGTCGTCGTGGTGCTGCAATTCCTTTGGAAGCTGTTTTCAGGCGAAACCAATGCGCGGCTGACATCGTTCGGCGACGAACTTGGCCGATATCTCTATCAGATCGTGCGATTTCTCACCTTCAACACGGAAGAGATGCCATTCCCGCAAGAAGATTGGCCGGGCGCCGCACCGGCATCCGAAAGCAAGCCAAAAAGAAAAAGGGCCATCACGCCAAAGGCCGAATGAGGCCCGCGGATTGCCGGGCATCCCGCGCCGAAGCTTCGACGCTTCAATTCCACGCATTTCCTGTGCCTGCTGGCCGGTTCCAAACGCGGTTTAACCGTGCCATCGCGGCGGCCCCTTGTTATGGAGTGGCTTCGACCTGAGGACGGCGCATGACCGAAGACCGAGAAACGGTGCACATCATTGGCGGCGGACTCGCCGGCAGCGAAGCGGCCTGGCAACTTGCGGAAGCCGGGGTGCCGGTCAGGCTGCACGAAATGCGCCCCAAGACCGCTACCGACGCGCATCGGACGGACGGGCTGGCCGAACTGGTCTGTTCCAATTCGTTCCGTTCCGACGACGCCGAATACAATGCCATCGGCCTGTTGCATGAAGAGATGCGCCGTGGCGGTTCGCTGATCCTGCGCTGCGCCGACGCCCACCGTTTACCCGCGGGCGGGGCGCTCGCCGTCGACCGGGACAATTTCAGCGGCGCGGTCACCGATGCAATTGCCGGTAATCCGCTGATCACCCTGGAACGGGAAGAAGTCACCGATTTGCCGCCGGCGGATTGGACGTCCGTCATCATCGCGACCGGTCCCCTCACCTCCGCTGCGTTGAGCCGAACGCTGCTCGACCTCACGGGTGAAGATACGCTGGCTTTTTTCGACGCCATCGCGCCCATCGTCTACCGCGATTCGATCGACCTTTCCAAGGCGTGGTTCCAGTCGCGCTACGACAAGGGCGAAGGCAAGGACTACATCAATTGCCCACTCGACCGGACCCAGTACGAGAACCTCATCGAGGCGATGCGGACCGGCGAAAAAATCGAGTACAAGGAATGGGAGGACATCACCCCCTATTTCGAGGGCTGCCTGCCGGTCGAGGTGATGGCGGAACGCGGTCCCGAAACCTTGCGCTTCGGCCCCATGAAACCGGTCGGCCTGACCAATCCCAACAGCGCGGAAAAACCCTATGCGGTGCTGCAATTGCGCCAGGACAACGCGCTGGGGACGTTGTTCAATCTGGTCGGCTTCCAGACCAAGCTGAAACACGGCGAACAGACCCGCATCTTCCGGACCATCCCCGGGTTGGAAAACGCGCGCTTTGCCCGGCTCGGCGGCATTCACCGCAACACCTTCCTGAACAGCCCGCGCCTGCTCGACGGTGAACTTCGTCTAAAGGCCGACCCGCGGCTGCGCTTCGCCGGTCAGATCACCGGCGTCGAGGGATATGTGGAGTCGGCGGCGATCGGCTTTCTGGCCGGGCGTTTCGCCGCCGCCGAATTGCATGGCGCAACAATCGCCGCGCCGCCGCCCTCGACCGCGATGGGCGCCTTGCTGAACCACATCACCGGCGGGGCGAACCCGGACAGCTTCCAGCCGATGAACGTCAATTTCGGTCTGTTCCCGCCGCTCGAACCGGTGCCGGGCAAGAAACGCCCGCGCGGCCGGGACCGTAAGCTGGGTTATACACAACGCGCACTCGCCGATTGGAACGATTGGCTGGCGGCGCCACGCGCCGCCGCAGAGTAGACGCGTCAGTACCGTCCGCGCAGGCTGCTCCAGGCAAGCTTCAACCCCGGAAACCGAAGCGGCTCAACGATCTCCGGCGCAAAAGGATCGAAGCCCGCACGCGCTATCCGGCGCAAATGGCTGTCGGACAGCGGCGCCGTCAACAAGGCGGGCAAGGCCGCGCGCGGAATTTCGCGCCGCTTTTGCCGTGCCTCCGCAAGCAGTGCCGACGCGCGCTCCGATATTTCCTTTACAGCAGTGCACAGCGCATCGCTCCGCCGCAGCTCCATAAGGTCACGGCGCACAATCCCGTGCCGTTCGATCAGGTCGGCCGGCAGATACACGCGCTTCTTGCGGACATGAAACCCCATGGCCCGAACCAGGCCGACCAACGCCCAGGCAACGCCAATCTTGCCGGCCGCCGCCCCGGACGCCTCGCCGTCCGCGCCCAGGATCCGCAACGCCTGATGTTGCAAGATCGACGAGGTATCCGCCGCATAGCGTTCCAACACCGCCAATGTCGCCGGCGGCTCCTCGTCCAGGTCCCGCGCGCGTGCATCGATCAACCGTTCGAAGGGGTCGCGGGGCAAATCCGCGCTGCGCACCGCGTCAGCCAGCGCCTCGACCACGGCGTGTCGGCGCGGTGTCGCCGCATAGATTTCCGCAATCGCCTCGCGCCACCATTGCAGGCGAATTTCGCCCAGCATCGGCTCGCTCACCACTTCGCGAATCTTGGCGACTTCCAGATTGAAGGCATACAGGGCAAACAGCGATTCCCGGTGGCGTTCCGGTGCAAACAGCACGGTCAAGAAGCGTTCGGGATCGTGACGGCGCACTTCATCGGCGCAGTAGGAAAGCGCATGGTTACGCGCCATATGGCATGTCCCGGCCGGCCACTGGGCAAGATGTTGGTCGAATGATATTTTCCCGACAAGCACTTGTGGTATAGTCGCACGCAATCATACCTAGGGGGAGTGTAATATCCATGGCTGCAATTCTGACAAATCTATCGCGCACGGTGACGGCGGGCTTTGTCATCGCCGTGCTGCTGTTCGCATACTATGCGACGGCCCAATTCGACAATGTCATCTTCTGGACGTTTTTCTTCCGCTGGCTGCACGTGCTGAGCGGCGTCATGTGGATCGGCATCCTGTGGTACTTCAACTTCGTGCAAATTCCCAACATGCCGAATATTCCCGACGAGCAGAAACCGGCAATCGGCAAGGTGATTGCGCCGGCCGCGCTGTTCTGGTTCCGCTGGGGCGCGATGGCAACGCTCATTACCGGCCTCATCCTGGCATGGCTGAACGGCTATATCGTCGACGCGCTGGCGCTCGGATTCACCAGCAAGGCGATGGGCCACACCATGATCGGCATCGGTATGTGGATGGGCATCGTCATGTGGTTCAACGTCTGGGTTGTCATCTGGCCGGCGCAGCAGAAAGCGCTGGGCATGGTCGAGGCGGACGACGCCACGAAGGCCGCATCGGCGCGGACGGCGATGCTGTTCTCGCGGACCAACACGCTGCTGTCGATTCCCATGCTGTTCTGCATGGTCGCGGCACAGAACCTGTTCAGCGTGTAGTAGAGCCACGACATCCCGAACCGGAAACGGGGCCTTCGGGCCCCGTTTCTATTTGAGATAGAGCGTCAGGATTTTCCGCCCGACGCCTCGCGAATCTTGGTGAGTGTCGTGCGCGTTGTAATCATTTCGGGATCGACCCGCAATTCCAGCACCGCCGCCGTACCCGATTTCCGCGCGCGATCGAAGGCCGGTGCGAAATCCTCCGTCCTTTCGACCACCTCGCCATAGGCGCCGAAGCATTCCGCAAGCTTCGCAAAATCCGGATTTTTCAGCGCCACCGCATAGTCGTTGCCGGGGTAGTCGCGGTCCTGATGCATGCGGATGGTGCCGTAGAGGTTGTTGTTCACGACCAGAATGATCGGCTTGCTGTCATGCTGCACCGCGGT
>JBFFGE010000070.1:0-21294 GCA_041557595.1 Alphaproteobacteria bacterium | reverse complement strand
CTGTCTCGATCGCCGCGAATTGCTTCTCCAGCTTCACTTCCAGGCTGGATTCGAACCATCGGGTCGGCCGATAGGTTACCGTTCCGAATATGCTGGGCAAGAAAATGAGCGATTCGTCGCTAAGCCGGGAATCGAGGTCGTCGTTTTGCCGATATGGAATCTCGAGCTCCGTGCCCCAGGCATATTGAAGCTTCAATTCGCCGCCGGAAAATTTCGGCGGGGCCGGCGTCGGCTTGCCCTGTTTGGTCTTGGGGGCGGTTTTGGGCGGTAGCTGGAACTGGGCCAATTGAACCGTACCGAGATCCGCCGGCGAGGCGCCCGCGTTCGACTGACGGGTCGCGACGACGGTGCCGACGCCACCGAAAGATGCCGTTTGGCCGGAGTTGCGTGCCTTTTCCGTGCGACGGACGGGGACGAGTTTACCCTTACGCGCCTCGACCAGGCATTTTTGACGGTTGCGATTCAAAGCGGCACAAGATTCTTTGGCATGTCGCAAGGTTTGAAACGGGCCGATCTGCAGACGGTGACGTATGCGGCCGTTCGACAACACCACCTCTTCGATCGTCACGTCGGCCGGATCGACAATCGTTGCATTCGCGGCGCGAATGCTCCGCCATTCCCGGCGGGCGGCCGATTCGGATTTTAGCGACGCAAGCCGAACGAAATATGCGCGGCTGTCGCCGCGCATGAATCGAACGATGGGTAATACGCCGACACGCTGATCAGATGCGATCGATATTTGCCGCTTCGGCGACCCGTCCCCCGACGGATTGGCGTCACCCCCCGACGCGGCTCCGGTCAGCGTGACGGCGAGCGATGCCGCGCCCATCACGCTGACAACCAGCTTTGTCATTTTTAGATCTTCTTTCTTGAATCTTTCGTCTTAGACCACTCCCTGTATACCACTAGGCGTCTGCAAGTCCCAAATCCGCCTGACGGTCGGCGCCCGAACCGATGACCAGATAGAGCGCCGGAATGACGAATAGTGTGACCAGGGTCGAGGCGATAACGCCGCCGATGATCACGATTGCCGTGGGCTGCACAATTTCAAGACCGGCAATCCGCCCATAAAACACGATCGGCAACAAAGCGGCGATGATTGCGGCAGAACTCGCCAGGATCGCAGAAAGCCGGTCACGCGCACCGCGGAGCACAAGATCGAGACCAAACGGAACGCCATCCTCTCCTTCGAGGCGCTGATAGTGATTGATCAGCAGAATGCTGTTCCGGGCGGCAATGCCGACCACGGCAAAGAAACCGACGATCGAGCCCAGCGTAATCACGCCGCCGCTCGCGGCACCGGCCAATACGCCGCCCGCCACCGCCGCCGGGATCGCGAGAAAGGCGATCAATGCCAGGCTCCAACTTCGCAGGGCTGCCTGCAGAAGCAGGAAAATACCGATCAGGGCGGCGATACCGAGCCCAAATGTGCGCGTTTGCGCGTCTTGTTGTTCGGTAAACTCGCCCAGAATCTTCGGATAATGTTCGAGCGGAAACTTCACCTTTTTCAAGCGCGCTTCGACATCCTCGTTGATGGAGGCCAGGTCGCGCCCGGAAACGTTCGCCACGACATCGACATAATTTGCAATGCCGTCGTGCCGCAGGACTGTCGGGGTCGGTTCAATGCGCACGTCCGCGACATCTCCAAGACGAACATGGTGCCGATCCGATCTTTCAACCAGCAGATCGTTGATGTTGTCTATGCTGTTGCGGCCCTCGGGCGCGCTCCAGACCAGCACATCGAAGATCTTCTGCTCTTCGTACAGATACCCGACGGTCAAACCCGCGAATACGGTCGCCGCAGCGCGCCGCACCTCGCCCGGCTTAACGTTTGCCGCGCTGGCCTTTTCAAGGTCGACCTTGACGCGGATTTGCGGCTCCATTACCTGACCGACGGCGCGCAGATCGACGAGGCCGTCAACGTCGGAAATCGCCTCGCGGACTTTCTCGGCCATCTCACGCAGAACTTCGCGCTTGTGACCGAAGATTCGCACGACGAGCGGGCTACTGGTGCCCGTCAACGCTTCGCTCACGGTGTCGCGCAAGTAGGCCTGCAAGTTGCGGTCGATACCCGGATACCCGTTGATCGTCTCTCGAATCTTCGAGACCATCCCTTCATAGTCGGAACTGGGATCGATGCCGACCCAGAGTTGGGCCGAGTTGATTCCGACAATCTGGTCGCCTTTCACCGCTCGCCCAACGTGGGCGCCCACGTTGCGCACGCCAGATAGCGATTTAATTTCGTTGCTAAGCCGCGACACGACGCGATACGTCTCCTGATGCGATGTGCCGGGCGCAGTCGCCACGTTGACGAGCAGTTCCCGTTCCTGAAGGGCCGGGAATAGCGACTGTCCGAGCATTGGCCAAATCGCGAAACTGACGACCACCGCGACGCCGGCTCCAACCGACACCGCGCTCGGCGCTTTCATCAACCCTTGAAGAATTGCCGCGTAGCCGCCGCGCAATGCAACCGCGATCGGCGATTCGGCGGTGGAACCTTGACCTTTGCCAAGGAGAATCAGGCTCAATGCCGGCGTTACGGTCAGTCCAACGATAAGGGAAGCGACCACGGCCAGGCCATAGGCCATTGCCAGGGGCTGGAAAAATGCCCCGGAGATACCACCCATGAAGAAGATCGGCGTAACGGCGAGCAAAACGATCGCAGCGGCATAGACGGTCGCGCTGCGCGTTTCAAGCGTCGTGTCCATGATAATTTTTGCAATCGGTTCACCGCTTTCATCGCTTCGTTCCCGCAGTCGGCCCATCAGCTTGTCAACGCCCACGATGGCGTCATCGATGACCACGCCAAGCGCAAGCACCAGACCGGCAAGCATCATCGTGTTCAACGTGGCGCCCAGCAGGTCGAGCACGATCACGGCAGCCAACAGCGAAACCGGAATCGAAACGAGACTGACCAGCGCGGTTCGCCAATTGAAGAGGAATGCGCCGATGAGCAGGACGACGAGAATGGCGCCGAAGATCAGCGCTTCCGTCAAATTGACGACCGATTCCTCGATATAGGAAGCGAGTCGAAAAATGCTGGCGTCGATGGTTACGCCCGGAAGACCGAGGCGCAGTTCCTTGAGCGCCTGTTCTACATTCCGGGTGACCTCCAGCGTATTGGCGGAAGGAAATTTCTCGATTACCAGCAAGAGACCCTTGCCACCGTTGACATAGGCGTCGCCGATAAGCGGCGGATGCCCGAAGGAAACCTCGGAGACGTCGCCCAGCGCCATTTTCTTGCCCTTGAGCAACAGGTGCGGCGGCGTGACAGCGACTTTTGCCATGTCCTCCGGCTCATTTATCGGCATGACGTGTTGCACGCCGAGCCGCTGCTCCGGTCCGTCCACCCAACCACCGGTGCCGGGCGTAGATCCCTTCAGGAAGGTCAAGGGCGAAACCCACAGCGCGTCGCCGGCGGCGGCAATGATGTCATTTTGCACCAAGCGCGCCTTGCGCAGCCGCTCGGGGTCGATCTGGACATGCAACTGCCGCAGGCGTTGCCCCCAGATCGCGACGTTCGATACGCCGGGGACGCCCAACAGCTTCGGCTGAATTGTCCATCGGGCGAGCATCGACATTTCCGTCGGCTCGACCGCGTCCGAGGAAATTCCGACCATCATAAAGCGGCTGGTCGACGAAAGCGGTTGCAGGATCTGCGGAGGATTGGCGACGTTCGGCAAGTATATCGCCAGCGCCAGCCTTTCCTGAACCATTTGCCGGGCTCTTATGAGATCGGTGCCGCGATGAAACCGCAGTTCGATCGAGGACAGGCCGGTAACGGATTTCGACCGAATCGAGTCAAGCCAGGGTACGCCGCTGAGCAGTTCCTCGAGGTTGAGGGTGATCATGTCCTCCATTTCCTGGGCGGACAATCCAATCGCCTCGGTCTGAACCTTAACGATCGGTTGCTCGTATTCCGGGAACACGTCCACGGGCATCTTTTGCAGTTGGAGGCTGCCGAAGATAACCAAGGCCGCCGCGATACCCAAGACTCCGACGCGAAACTCCAAGCTCGAACCAATCAGCCAGCGAAACATTTTTTCTCTCCCCGTTTGCCTTCCGGATGGAAGGCGCGGCACATGTCACCTGATTATGCGCCTTCGTACCTACTCAAGCGCCTGTGTTGACTGCGCTATCTCTTGTAAATTACCTCCGCTCCGAACAGCAGAGACGTTCCTACGGTCACTACTTCGGTTCCGAGGGGCGGTCCGCTCTTCAGAACGCTGAGTTTGCCCACGACACGTTCCACGCTCACGCGCTTGCGTTCGTATACCCGCGGTTTCGAGGTGGTGTAGACCCACGGCTCGCCCTTCCCGTCGTAGTAAACGGCGCTGTAGGGCACGACCTTTTGTTTCTTGTTGCTGCCCGACAATTGCAGTTCGACGCGCATGCGGTCGTTTACTTTCAGGCCGTGATCCTTGCCGGGCACGATGTAGTAGACATGTAGCATGGAGCGTTTCGGGTCGAACAGCGGCGGCAAACTGGCGCGCACCGCCCCGATCTCTTTTGGAAATTTGCCGCGTGTCGCCAGCGGCATGACTCGTGCGGGAGCGTCTTTCGCCACCCGGTCCCACTCCTCTTGCGATAGCGTCAAACGCATATAGGCGCCATCGTCGGCAGGCGGCTGCGCCGTCACCGAAACCGGACGTGCCTGAGCCTGACCGAAGCCCCCGAAGCCCCCGCGGGCGATTTTCTGCTCCGCCTGGATTTGCAGGGGATGGGTAACCTGTCCACCGACCATTTGCGTCCGGGTGATCACTTGTTCAGAGATTTTCCCGGTTTCTATGCCCAGCCGCTCGACCGCCCTGGCGGTTAAAATGACCCGTTTGACTTTACTTCCCGGAATGGCTTCGAACTTGACCGCTGTGCTCGGCCCGGTCGGTCCCGATCCGCCCGCGATCGCAAGCGTCGGCGCGATCAATAATCCGGCGGCTGCCGTCATGGCGATCAAGATGCCGGCATTCCGCGCACCATTTCGATCCAACCCTACCGCGACTTTACATCCCACACTCATCTGAACGACTCCTTTAACCCGATTTCGAGGTTTCTCGGTATCAGCGACGCAACGTTTCAACGCACTTCCATTCTCAACAATCGATTCTTCATA
The DNA here is from genome assembly GCA_041557595.1 of Alphaproteobacteria bacterium. GTDB lineage: Bacteria > Pseudomonadota > Alphaproteobacteria > UBA8366 > UBA8366 > JAOTYV01. The sequence continues at coordinate 16,184 of JBFFGE010000070.1, read as the reverse complement.
ACGGTGGAACGACGCCGTCCCTGCCTATGAACACGAAGACTGCCTTATACTTGCCATCGGCATCTTTCCGCGCGCCGGCGAAGATCGGTGCGTTCGGCTTCAAGAGACTCTTGTCCGCGAGTGCCATCTTGAGGACCGGCGCTCCGCGCGGCACTTCCACGTCTGTTTCTTCTTCTTCCGTCGGTCCGTATTTAATCGAAAGTACCCGTCCTTCGATGTCGTCGACCCAGCCATGCGCCATGACGGTCGCCGGCGTGAGGTCCCATTTCTTGTGCCCCGCCGCGATACCCCGTAGCTGCTCGTCGACGATCCGCAACTCGAATCCCTTGTGCAGGTAGCTCATCGAATCCCGAACGATGGGGCTGAATTCCGGTAGCTTAATCGCGACCGATCCGACATAGGTGCCGAAATCGACCTTCGTGAAACTTCCCTTTTCGAGGGCGATCACGGTGAGGTTTTCATCGTGCACGAGGTCGATCGTCCTGCCGTCCTTGGTCGTTATGACCATCGACGAGGCGGTCAGGTCCGTGATCTGACCCCGGATGTGGTCGGGTTCGTTTTCGGAAGGTGAAATCTTTTGCGCATATGCAGGTGCGCTGGATGCCCAAACGATGAACGATGCGGCGACCAAATGATAGATGAATGATTTCATAATTTTACGCCCCCCTTTTTGGCACAGTTGACCTCGACCACGGCTGAATCCGCGCGCCGTGGACGGCGAGGCTTGCGAAGTATCGGTGTGTTTGCATTGGCATGCCTCCTCAGCTCGTTCCCGCTTCCGCCGACAAGACGCCGGTCGGTCGCACCGACAAGGATCCGAAGCGAAGGTACAAGATCGGCACGATGAACAGGGTCAGCATTGTCGACGTCACGAGACCGCCGAGGATGACCACGGCCATCGGGTGCTCGATTTCATGGCCGGGAATGCTGCCGGCGACGATCAGCGGCAACAGGGCGAAAATCGTGCACAAGGTGGTCATCAAGATCGGTGACAGCCGCTCCTCCGCGCCGCGCAGGATCAGCTCGATACCGAAGGGTTCGCGCTCTACCTCCTCGATGTGCCGGTAGTGCTGGATAAGCAGAATGCCGTTTCGCGCGGCGATGCCGAGCACCGTGATGATCCCCACCAGCGAACCAAGTGAAATGATGCCGTCCCCGAGATAGGCGGCCAGAATGCCGCCGACGAGTGCCGCCGGCAGGCCCAGAAAGATCAGGCTGGCAAGCCACCAATTGCGGAAGGACGCCTGCAATATGAAGAAGATCGCAATCGCGACGAATATAGATGCGAGCAGTAGTTTCTCCGTCGCTGCCTCCACTTCCTTGTATTCGCCGGAGATCTCGGGATGATACCCGACGGGGAAGGAGAGCTGTTCGATCCGTCTCTCGACCTCTTCAGCCACGGACCCGAGGTCGCGGCCCCTGACGTTGCCCTCCACTTCGATCTCGCGGGAGTTGTTCCATCGTTTGATTACGTTCGGCGTCGGCACGATCTTCAGAGTCGCGATATCGCCAAGCCGCACGCGCCCGCCATAGGGCGTATCGACCAAATAGTCGCGGAGCGTATCGATGTTTTGACGCATCGATTCCGGCGCCCAGACGAAGACGTCGTAAACCTTGCCCTCCCGATGGATGTCGGTGACCTCGATGCCCGATGTCAGGGCGGCCGCGACACGGCGGACATCGCCCGGTTTCAGACCGTGGCGTGCCGCTTCCTCGAGCTTCACCGTGACATCGATCTGCGGAATATTGACCTGTTGCCCGACATGCAGGTCGATCAGACCGGGCACGTCCTTGAGGGCTTCATACACCTTGGCCGCGTTCTCCCGCAGCACCGGAAGTTCCGGGCCGTAGATGCGCACGACGATCGCGTCGCTCGATCCGGTCAGGACCTCCTTGATTCGCTCGCGCAGATAGGTTTGCACGTCGCGCCGCATCCCGGGGTAACCTTCGACGGCTTCCTCGATCGCCCCACGGGCCGTGTCGTAATCCTCCTTCGGATCGACGCTGACCCAGTTTTCGGTGAAGTTGATGCCGTACGGTTCGTCCCCGTTCACCGCATTGCCCAAATGGGCGCCGAAATTCCGAACCCCCGGTATTTGCCGCAGTTCAACACTGGAGCGCTGGGTAATCCGGAACGTTTCGGGATGCGAGGTTCCCTCGGGCGGGATCCAATGCATCAGGAAGTCTCTTTCCTTGAAGTTCGGCAGAAGAGCATTTCCGAGCAGCGGATAGACCCCGGCGCCGGCAGCGATGATGACAAAAACCGCGGCTGTGGTTGCACGCGGGCTCGCGATCACGGCCGACAGAAGTTTGCGATAGTGCCGTTTGAGGAATGGCACCAGCGGCGATTCGCGATGCGTGATATTCGCGCGGTCGAGCAGGATGAAGCAAAGCGCGGGCGTGACGGTCGTCGCCACCACCATGGACGCGAGCATCGCCAACAGAAACGACATGGCGAGCGGCTCGAAGAACGCACCGGACAGCCCGCCCATGAAGAATACGGGCGTTACGGCCAGGACGATGATGATCGTCGCCTGCAAGATCGCGGGCCGCACTTCCATCGACGCCTCGAGAATGATGCGGGCCGTCGTCTTCGAGCTGCCGGCATTCCGCGCCTGGCGCAGGCGTCGCACGATATTCTCGACGTCGATGATCGCATCGTCCACGACTGATCCGAGCGCCACGACGAATCCCGCCAGCACCATGGTGTTGATAGTGGCTTCCATGAGGTAGAGAACGACGCCCGCCGCGACGAGCGACAGCGGAATCGCGATGACGCTGATCAGCGCAACGCGCCATTCGAACAAGAAGGCGCCGAGGACAATAATGACCAGGATGGCGCCAATGATCAGCGCCGTCGTCAAATTGTCGATCGATAGCTCGATAAAGGTCGCCGGCCGGAAGATTGTCGAGTCGATCTTAATGTCGGGGAGACCGGTCTTCATTTCGGCGAGGACCTTTTCGACTCCCTTCGTGACCTCGAGCGTGTTGGCCCAGGGCAGCTTCTCGACGATCATCATCAGCCCGACTTCGTCGTCGATGATGGCGTCGCCGACCAGCGGCCACGTGCCCCATTTGACGTCGGCGACATCGCGCATCCGGGGCGCCGGTGTCGGGCGCTTCTTGCCCAGGGCAATCGGCACTTCGGCCAGCTCCAACGGGTTATTCACCGGCCGCTCGTGATAGATGACGAGACGTTGGTTCGGCGTTTCGATCATGCCGTCGATCCGGGTCTTCGCCGCCCGCGTGTATCGCAGCAGTCCGAAGTCCAGAGCATCCGCCGCGGATTCCATTACCTCGTCGAGCGTAACGTTGTGCGCGCGCATGCGCGGCGGATCGACGTGTACCTGCAACGATTTGATGCGTTCGCCCCAGATCGGAATGTTGGCGACACCCGGAACCGACATGAGACGGAACTTCATGGTCCAGTAGGCGATCATCGAGAGGTCCATCATGTCGTATTTTTTCGACGTGATGCCGATCTTCAAGACGCGGCTTGTCGAGGACAGCGGCTGAAGCATGATCGGCATGCCGGATGATTGCGGCAGCTCGGAAATTGCGACGTTGAGCAATTCCTGCACCCGCCGGCGCGCTTCGATGACGTCCTCGCCCTGCTTGAAGAGCATGACGATATCCGACAAACCGCGGACCGATTTCGAGCGGATGATATCGAGACCGGGCGTTGCCCGGAGCGTATCCTCCATGGGAATGGTGATCAGTTCCTCGATCTCGGCGGCGGTCATGCCGGGACCCATGGTCTGAATTTCGACCTTCGGCGGCGCGAATTCGGGGAAGACATCGACCGGCATCTTGCGGAGTTGCTCGGTACCGAACACCAGCAACGCTACGGATACAGCCAGAAGCAAGAATCGGAATTTGAGACTCGAACCGATCAGCCAGCCGAACATGTCAGTATCTCCCCTTGGATGCGCTTCTCGATAACGAACGCTTCTTTGCGCTTCTTAATCTTTAAGGGCGCTTTGTGCGCTACCTCCTCTTCAGGCGCCAATCGGCGCTTCTTGTCTGCTTCGCGTCTTTACGCACGCGTTGTCTACAGAGCGCTTTCAATACGCCTCTTCTCCTCCACCGGACGCCAACGCGTGATCACAAACAGCGAGACGGATTCTGTACGGTATCGAAACCATTCTCGACACCTATGTTAAGAGTCGTCAACCTCCCCACTAAGAAAATTGCATAATATTTTGGGTAGGCGCTACCACCTGTGAGGGGTGACCCGCCGGATCGAGCCTCGGGTACCATGCCGAGTTGAAAGCGCGAAAGCGCCACCGAGGGAATGTTCGATTTTGCGGGAGCTTGCGATGCTGATTAGATTTAATCGTTTCTACCTATTGCTCAATTTTACGGGCGGTCCGTCTGCAAAGGTTGCGCGGACACATAGTGTAAATGCGTTTTCATCGAAGCGCCGTTGACCTGCAAAGAGGGCTCCCTCGCCGGATCAAATAATTTGGCTTTAAAAAAAAGAAATCGAACCCCTCGGAGACACCGATGAAATTTGCCATCGCCGCGCTATGCGCATGCGCCATCGCATTGGTTGCTGCGGCCGTCGGCGCGGCAGCGGCGGCGGGCGAAGGTTTTACCCGCATGTCGACCTACCCGGTCTATCGAAACCTGCCGGCCGAAATGGACAGGAATACGGCAACGCTTGCGGAAATCATCGCCGCCAGCGGCGACGGCATGACGCTGATCTATACCGACGCGGCATTGAGGGGGATCGGTCTGGTCGATATCCGCGATGCGGGCAACCCGAGGCCGGCCGGGCGAATCGCTCTTTCCGGCGAACCAACATCCGTCGCCGCGCGGGGCGGTCACGCCTATGTCGCGGTCAATACCTCCGCCCGACACGACGCGCCGAGCGGCCATCTGGCGGTGATCGATCTCGCGAAGAAATCGGTGATGGCGACATGCGACGTGCAGGGGCAGCCCGACAGCGTCGCGATCAGTCCCAAGGGAGACTGGATCGCCGTTGCGGTGGAAAACCAGCGCGACCCGGACTGGAACGGAGGAAACTTGCCGCAACCGCCCGCCGGGTTCCTGGCGCGTTTCCAGCTGGGCAAGGCGGCAATTCCGGAAAACTGCACTGTGGTTCATCGGACCGGTCTGACGGGGCTTGCCGCCGTTGCGCCCGGCGATCCGGAACCGGAAAACGTCGCCATCAACAAAGCCGGGCTCGCGGTCGTCACCCTGCAGGAGAATAACCACATCGCCCTCGTCGATATGGCGAGCGGGGACGTCGTGCACCACTTCTCCGCCGGGAGGTCGGCCCTGTCACAGATCGACGCCACCAAGGACAAATCCATTACGCTGACCGACCGCACGGCGAATCTCCCGCGCGAACCGGATGGCGTCGCATGGTTGGACGACGAGCGGTTCGTGATCGCAAACGAGGGCGACTATCGGGGCGGAACGCGGGGCTTCACCATCTTCAGCCGACACGGCAAGGAGCTGTATGACTCCGGGGCCGCCCTTGAGCATCTCGCCGTCAGTATCGGCCACTACCCGGAGAATCGATCTCACCGGAACGGGACGGAGCCGGAAGGCGTCGCCGTCGGTACCTTCGCCGGCCGGCGACTGGTTTTCGTCGGCATGGAGCGGGCCAATGCCGTCGCCGTCTATAAAGACCGGTCGACCAAGGGCGGTTCGAACGGCCGGCTGGAATTCCTGCAAGTACTGCCGTCCGGCGCCCGGCCGGAAGGCATTCTTGCCATACCGTCCCGCGGCCTGTTCGTCGTCGCGGCGGAACTCGACAGGGCGAAAAAGGGCATTCGTTCGACGATCAGTATTTATGCGTTCGGTGCGCGTGGCGTCGGCTATCCGCATATCGTCTCGTCGGCCGATGCCAGCGGCGCGCCGATCGGCTGGGGCGCATTGTCCGGCCTGACCGCCCATCCCACAGATCCGGCTGTTCTTTATGCAGTGAACGACGGTACCTACGCCGCCGCCGATATCTTCACGATCGACGTGTCCGCGACGCCCGCACGGATCACGGGCAGGCGGCGGGTGGTCGTGAACGGCAAGCCGATGAAGCATCTCGACCTCGAGGGCATCGCCGCCGCCGCCGATGGAAGCTTCTGGCTGGTATCCGAAGGGGTGCGAAAGAAGAAGAAAAAGAGGAAAAAGAAAAACCGGGAAAGCGCGAGCCTCCTGCTCCACGTGGCGGCAGACGGGGCGCTGATCGAAAAGATCAGCCTTCCGAGTGCCCTCGACGCCGGGCAGCGACGGGCGGGGTTCAAGGGGGTCGCGCTGGACCGGGGGAGAGTCTTTATCGCCGTTCAACGCGAATGGAATGATGACGCAAGCGACCATTCTAAAATTCTGGTCTATACGCCGGCAGATAAATCCTGGGGCGTGATGCACTACTGGCGGGATGCGCCCGAAAGACCAGCGGGAGGGCGAGTCGGTCTGAGCGACATTGCGGCGCTCGGCAAGGGGCGCTTCGCTGTTATCGAGCGCGATAATCGCAGCGGCCCGGAAGCGGCGGTGAAGCGGATTTACACGATCGATACGACCGGCGTCGGGACCGCGGCGCCCGGCGCACAGCCGCTTGTCCTGAAAAAAACGCTCGCGCTGGATGTCTTGCCCAAATTGCGATCGTTCAGAGGATGGACGCCGGCAAAACTGGACGGGTTGGCGGTCGCGGCCGACGGACAGGTCTATGCGGTCACGAATAATGACGGCATGAGGAACGCGACCGGCGAAACGCTCTTTCTGCGACTGGGCAAGCGCACAGACGTGTTTAAATGACCGGCCAGGTTTCCCGCCGGTAGGCGCTGTCCCAGAACATCCATTCGAATTGCGCCGAGCGTTTGAACGCGCCGAGCATGGCGGCGCGCGCGGACGGCGACGCGGCGTCGGCCGCGCGGTCGGCGAGCGCAATCGCCGTTTGCACCGCCTCGCCGAAGCCGGGATCCGAGTAGGTGTCGATCCACGCCTGATACGGGTTGTCCGGCGTTGCCTCTGCCGCGATGTGTTTGCCGACCTCCCAATAGATCCAGAAGCACGGCAGGATCGCGGCGGCGAGCGTCGCATACCCGTCCCGCATCGCGACCGCGAGCAGGAAGTTGGTGTAGCCGTAGCAGGTAGGTGACGGCTCGGCCGCGGCGGCGTCATGCGGTTCGATGCCGAATGTCTCGAAAAATCCGCCATGCAAGGCGCGCTCGACGACCAGGGCTTGTTCCGCCGCGCCGGCGAAGAATTGTACCGCGTCCGCTTCCGGAGCCTTGGTCGCCGCCACGGCCAGCGTGCGGGCGTATTGCTCCAGGTAGAGCGCGTCCTGGAGCATATAGAATTGGAACCGTTCCCGGTCGAGGGTGCCGGCCGCAAGCTCCCGGTTGAAGGGCAGGGCGAGAATTTTTTGGGTTAACGGTTCGGTCTCCCGCCACGCCTGCGCGCTGAATTTTGTCATGGGATGCCTGTTCCGACGTGCCGGGATCAGTCGGCGATTTCGAGGATCATTTCCACTTCCACGGCGATCTGAAAGGGCAGCGAACCCATTCCCACGGCCGAACGGCCGCCGCGGCCGTTGTCGCCGAAGACTTCCACCATGAGATCCGAAAAGCCGTTGATGACTTTCGGATGGTCCTTGAAATCGGGATTCGCGTTCACCATGCCCAGGACCTTCACCACGCGTTTCACCCGGTCGAGATCGCCAATCTGCGCCTTCACGTTTGCCAGCATATTGATGCCGACCTGCCGCGCCGCGCCGTAGCCGTCCTCGATGCTCAGATCGCCGCCGACCTTGCCGGTAATCGAACCGCCCTCCGGCAGGCTCGGTCCGCAGCCGGACATGAACAACAGATTGCCGACCTGTACGCCGCCGACATAGTTGCCCGCAGGCTTGGGCGGGGCGGGCAGTTCGATTCCGAGTTCCGTCAGTTTCGCTTCAACGCTCATGATACTCTCCATCGGTGATTTTGACAGTGATTCGGGCGTTCGCGATCATCGCGCAATAGCGTCGTCGAACCAATTCCGCATATGATGACAACGCCATCCGCGGGCCGCAGCCGGGAGCGGATATCGAAATCGACGGTCCACCGCCGTCTGCAAAGGGAGAATACCTAAATGGATTTATTCGCGCCGCGCATGAGCCGCTTCAAACCGTCGCCGAGCCAGATCGCTTCGGTGCGGGTCCGCGAGCTGCAGGCCGAGGGCCGGGATATCGTCAAGTTGACCGCGGGCGAGCCGGATTTCCCGACGCCGGATCATGCGAAAGAGGCGGCAATCGAGGTCATGCGGCGGGACGAGATCCGCTATACCCCGATCAACGGGCTCCAGCCGATGCGCGAAGCCGCGCAAATCAAGTTTCGCCGCGACAACGGGCTCGAATATGGGCTGGACCAGATCGCCGTCGGTTCCGGGACCAAGCAGGTCTTGTTCAACGCGTTGATGGCCACGGTCGGCGCGGGCGACGAGGTGATCATCCCGGCGCCGTTCTGGACGTCCTATCCGGATATGGTGCTGCTCGCCGGCGGGACGCCGGTCGTCGTGCAGTGCGGTCAGAACAATCTGTTCAAGATGCGGCCCGAACAATTGGACGAGGCGATCACCGACAAGACGAAATGGCTGATGTTCAGCTCGCCCAGCAATCCGACTGGCGCGACCTACTCTCCGCAGGAAATGAAGGCGCTGGCCGACGTGTTGTTGGCGCATCCGCACGTCCACGTTCTGAGCGACGATGTGTACGAGCATCTGATTTATGACGGCCGCGAATTCTCGACCTTCGCGCAGATCGAGCCGCGTCTCTACGACCGAACGGTGACCTGCAACGGCGTGTCCAAGGCCTATTCGATGACCGGTTGGCGCGTCGGATTCGCCGGCGGACCGAAAGAAGTCATCGGCAACATGTCGAAGATGCAGTCGCAGAGCACATCGGGAATCAGCCCGGTCAGTCAGGGCGCGGCCATCGCGGCGCTGACGGGTCCGCAGGAATTCGTGCGCGAGCGGACCGCCAATCTGCAAATGCGCCGCGACATGCTGTTCGAGAAGCTGACCGCGGCCGAGGGTTTGAGCTGCCGCCTGCCGGAAGGCGCGATGTATATCTTTTGCTCCTGCGCCGGGACGATCGGCAAGCGCACGCCGGACGGCAAGGTGATCGAGTCCGATACCGACTTCACCATGTATTTGTTGGACTCTGTCGGGGTCGCCGTGGTGCAGGGCGTAGCCTATGGGCTGGAGCCTTATTTCCGGGCGAGCTTCGTGGCGCCGGAAGCGGATTTGATCCGCGGCGGGGAATTGATTCAGCAGGCCTGCGCGGCATTGCGGTGAGGGGGGCTGCGCTTTCGACTGCCGTTTCCTGTCGGCGCCCTGACGCGTCGATGGAAACGGTCTTGGCTTAGACCATCTCTTGTTTACGATGACTCATATGAAATGGTCTATCTCTTGTTTTTTGCGCAAATACGTCGTCGCGAACCGTTTCGGTTCGCTCGGGATTTGCTTTAGGCGCGTTCCGCGGCAAACCCCACCTGGATTTCTTTGATGTCAGCCAACGCTTTTTGCGATAGCGGTCCTTTTTCGACCGCCGCGGTCGTGAGCTGAAATTCTTCGAGCGTAGCGATGCCGATTTCGGCGGTCGACACCGCAGGGTTCGAAATTACGTAACGGATTGCCAGTTCCGGCAGGCTTGCGGCGTGGCCGGCCGCGACAATCGGTTCGAACCGCAAGGCCAGTCGAACGTCGCTCGCGTAGTCGGCGCTCGATCCGATCGGCGAGACGGTTTGCATCCCCAGGGGATGGCGCGTCTCGCTCCCGGACAGCGCGCCGCCGGCCATGATCCGAACGCCGATCGATCCCACGCCCTGGCGTTCGGCCACGGTCAGGAGCTGACGGTAGTCCTGTGCGGGATACCCGGCGGGTACCGCTTCGCCGGCCGACGGGACAAGCATGTTGTAAAAAATCTGCGCGCTGTCGAAGCAGCCCGATTCAAGCAATTTGTGCAGCGCGTCCGTGGCGCCCTTGGCGGTAAAACCGAGATAGCGCGTTTTTCCTTCATCGCGCAGTTTCATGAACACGGGGACGATGTCGTTGAGGACCTGGTCGGCGCTCAGGTTTCCCCGTTCGTTCGGCGCTTCCAGCATGTTGTGCAGCTGGAAAATATCGACATGGTCCTGTTGCAATCGCTTAAGGCTGGCTTCGAGCGAGGCCCGGATCGTTTCCGCGAGATTGCCGTGATCCGCTTCGGTCACGCCGACTTTGGTGCTGACAACGATGCCGTCGCGGTTACGGCCGAGCGCCCGGCCCAGATTGCTCTCCGACGCGGTTTTGCCGTAGGACGGCGCCGTGTCGAAGTGGTTGATGCCGTGATCCCGCGCCCAGGCGACGGCGCGATCCTGATCGGCCGCGCTGCCCGCCGTCATCAATCCGCCGACCGCACCGCACCCGAACGTCAATCGCGAAATTTCGAGATCCGTGTGGCCAAATCGTTTCTTGTCCATGAAGGGCGCCTTTCGTATTGCTGCAAATGGAAAACCGTGCCCGCGTCCGCGGGACGGGGCAATCACCGGAACGTCGCACCGGCATAGCAGTCCCGGGATGGAACCGAAACCAGAATACGTCCATCGATGCATCGCCGGTACCGTCTGGCGGGGTGCGTGATACTCTCTACGTTCGATATAGCATTGCGACGGAGAGGCAACGCCGATGGGGTCCCGATACCGCTTGTGTTGCATTACCAAGAACAGGACAAATCCCGCATATGACGGTGCGCGTCTTGGCGCCCGGCGCGTTGCCCGGTGGCTGGATTGCGAACTCTTGAGCTTCACGCCGGAAACGCCGGACGACCCGGTCGAGCAGGAGGCGCTGCTCGCCGAGGCGTTGGCGAGCGGGCCCGACGCACTCTTGATCGCGCCGGCCCACCCGACGTCCTTGAATGCGGGATTGCAGAAGGTCGTCGACGCGGAAATTCCGTTGATATTTTTCGTCTGCAACGCCGATGGGATCCAGGCGAAGACATTCGTCACATCCGACAACTACGCTTTGGCATCAGGCATTGCCAAATATCTGGTCGATTCGATCAGTAAGAAGGGTGATCTGGTGGTCCTGGAAGGCAGTCCGAACTCGCCGACCAGCGCCCCTCGAACGCAGGGCTTCCTGGACATCGCGGCGGCAAATCGCAACATCAACATTATCGCCCGGCGCTGCGGCAACTATCAGCGCGAAGATGCCCGTCGCGCGATGCTGGACGTGCTCGAGCGGCACCCAAAAATCGATGGCGTCGTTTCGGCGAACGACTTCATGGCCATGGGGGTCATCGATGCTCTGAAATCGACGGAGCGCCGCATGCCGGTCGTCGGTGTCAATGCGATGCCGGAGGCGATTGCGGCGATCAAGGCGGGATGGATGCGGGCGACCGCGGCTTACGATGCGATGACAATGGCGTGCATCGCCACGGAAGCCGCTGTTCGGGTGATTTCGGGCGAGCCGGTCCCGGCGCAAATCGAGCTGCCGGTGGATATCGTCGATGCCGACAATTGCAACGCCTGGGACCGGCCCTTCGAGGAACGCCCGCTGCCGGATTGGGACAGCGTTATCGGGCCGACCGGGTGAGTGTCCGATAATCGGCTGAATCGCTGCCGGCCGCCGCGTCGAGCCTTGTCCGTCGGCTACTCCGCGGTCATCGCCAGCGGTCGGCTGTGCAGCTCTTGCAGCCGCGGCTGCACCTCTTTCGCGTACAGCGTCAGGTTGGCGACCGTTTCTTCGTGCGACAGGTGGCCGCCCTGTCCCATCATCAACAGATTGCCGAATCCGCCGGTGAAATCGTAGAAGCGGGCGATCTGGTCGTAGACCTGGTCGGGGGTGCCGGCGAACACGCTGCAGGCCTCGATGAAATCCTCGACCGTCGCGGTCTTCTGGTCGATCAGGCGTCCTTCCGGTGTCTTCAGCGGCCGGTTGCCCGCATTCGGCCCGGCCCGGATGGTGGCGATCTCGGCGGGGATTTTCTTGTAGCCCGGCGGGCTGGCGAATTCCTTGGCGACAATCGGGCTGGTGCGCACATAGTCCGCGATCTGATCGGCGCGGCGCAGGCCTTCCGCCTCGGTTTCGCCGACGCCGACGATGGCGCAATAGGCGAAACGGTCGAGCCCCGGTTCCCAGCCGTCGGCCCGCGCATGATCGCGATAGGCCTTGAAGAGATCCTTGGCGATCACGCCGGAAATCAGCGTCGCGATCACGTGGCGGTTTTGCGCGATGCGGGGCGCGCTGCTCGGGCTGGTCGCGGTGACCCAGACCGGCGGGTGCGGGTCCTGATAGGGGCGCGGCCAGATGTTGACCTTGCGGTAGTGATAGTTTTCGCTTTCCCAACTGAACGGGCCGTCGCGCGTCGTCATCGCCTTGAGCACCAGGTCGTGCGCCTCCCAGAAGCGCTCCATCTGGCCGACCGGCTTGGCGTTGGTCGGCGCGATCTCGTAGGGCGAGCCGCGCACCAGTCCCATGTCGAGCCGGCCGCGCGAGATTACGTCGATCATCGCGAGTTCTTCCGCCACCCGCACCGGGTTCGGGCGGTTGGCGATCGGCACGCCGAGCGCGAGCAGGCGCGCCTTCTTGGTGATCCGCGCCAGAATGGCGAGCGGCAGGGTGCAGGCCGGGTTGACGCAGGTCGCGGTGGCATGATGCTCGTTGACCATGATGTTGAGGCCGAGCTCGTCGCACAGCACCCATTCGTCGAAAAAGCGCTCATACAGGTCCGCGCCGACCTTCGGATCGTAGACTTCGTTGGGAATGTTCACGCGGAGCGACGAACGGCCTTCCCAGACGTCGGGGTAGGGCAGTTCCGAAAAATGATAGGTCCGCATTGTTCTGTCTCCCTCAACCGTCGATAAAGGCGCGCACGAGTTCGACGCTGGCCGCCGCCTGCTCGATATGCGGAAAGTGGCCGGCATTCGCTACCTGCTCGAATCGGGCGCCGGGAATCCGGGCGGCATAGCCCTGCCCGTAATCCGGTTTGACGATGCCGTCCTCCGCGCCCCACAGCACCAGCGTCGGCAGCGCGATCCGATGCAGCCAGCGGGTCAGCACCGGATTGTGCATATAGGGCTTCCAGCCATAGTGGGCGAAGGCCTCGCGGGACCGCACGACGGCCGTCAGCGCGTCGTCGTCATAACGCATCAAATCCGGCTGCCGGCCTTCCGGGTTCGCCCATTTCAGGGTTTCCAGCAGGGCGGCGTCGGTGTTGTGGAAATCGGCGATATCGCGTGTCGTGCGATCGGAGAGCTTGATGCCGAGCGCATCGATCAGCACCAGCCGGCCGAGCCGGTTATGGCCGCGGACGGCCATTTCCGCGGCAATCCAACCGCCGAAGGAGGCGCCGACCAAGGCGACGTCCTCGAGCCCCAATTGGTCGAGCAGGTCGAAGTAGAAATAGGCGAGATCGTCGACCGTTGCCCATCCGGCGGGAAAATCCGAATTGCCGAATCCCGGGTGCCAGGGCGCCAGCACGTCGTAGTTCCTGGCCAGCGCAGCGAGAAAGGGATCGTCCTCCGGGAAACCGTCGCCCGGATGCAGGAAAAGCACGGGCCGACCCGTGCCTTGCCGCCAAAGATCGATGCCGACGCCGCCAATATCCAACCTGTCCATGCCGTCTCCCACGCCCGGTATTGCCCTGCCAAGGGGTCGCTAAGGTGAGGCTTTCCGGGCCATGCTGTCAAGTTGTCCGGACATTTTGGCGGGCTGTCCGCGAAATGGGCTTCGAAAGGCGCCGAATTTCGAATTGCCGGTTCACTTTCATGGCGGATTCCTTGGGGCGTTTAGGTCTCCGTAACCTTTATTACCGTATAAATGGCGGCGTTTTGGAAACTTGGGGGTCTCCCGCCGCCGTCCTGCGGGCTCGGGGAATTTTTGCTTGAAATGAATGACTTAATGCCCGCTCTGGAGATCAAGGGCCTGTCGAAGCGTTTCGACAAACCGGCGGTTGACGGACTCGACCTGCGCGTCAAAAGCGGCGAGTTCTATGCGCTTCTGGGCCCGAACGGGGCGGGGAAGACCACGACGCTGCGGATCGTGGCGGGGCTGTTGCGGCCGGATGCCGGGTCGGTGTCGGTGTTCGGGCTGGACGCGCTCGCCGATCCGATCGCGGCAAAGCGCATGATCGCCTGGGTTCCCGATGAGCCGATGATTTACGACCGCCTGACGCCGTACGAGTATCTCGAGTTCGTTGCCGGTCTGTGGGAGGTCGAGGCTGCGGCCGGCAAAGCCCGTGCCGACGAATTGATTTCCTGGCTCGGCCTCGGACCGCACGCCCATGAACGGTGCCAGGGCTTTTCCAAGGGCATGCGCCAGAAGGTCGCCCTGGCCGGCGCGCTGGTGCACGAGCCCCGCTTGCTTATTCTCGACGAGCCCCTGACCGGGCTCGATGCCGGTTCGGCCCGCGTGGTGAAGAACGTGCTGGCCGAACGGGTGGCGACCGGGGTGACGGTGATCCTGACCACCCATATTCTCGAAGTGGCCGAGCGCATGGCCGAGCGCATCGGCGTCATCGACGCGGGTAAACTGATCGCCGAGGGAACGCTCGACGAACTGCGCCATCAGGGTGGCAGGGCCGGCACGAGCCTCGAAGATATCTTTCTCGATCTGGTGGCCGAACAGGACGCCGCATGAACCAGTCGGCGACGTTGGCCTGGTTCGCCCGGCACGAGTTCCGTCTGTTTTGGCGGGATTGGGTCTCCATGATGACCGCGGGCAAGAGCCGCCGAACGGCGGTGGTGCTGGTCATCGGCGCGGTCTTTATCGTGGTGATGCATCTCATCGCCTATTTCGTGATCGCCCCGGTGGCGAAGGCCGGAATCGCGAGCGACAAACAGACGCTCGTGGTGGTGATGAGCAGTATCTTCCTGTCCTGCACCATGATGATCTCGCAAGCGATGGAATCGGTGACGCGCGCCTTCTATGCGCGGGACGACCTGGACCTGATCCTGTCGTCGCCGGCCTCGGCCCGCCGGGTCTTCGCGGTCCGGATGACCGCGATAACATTGTCCACCGCCGGTTTGATGGTCGCCGTGGCCGGCCCGTTCGTAAACACGCTGGTCGTACTGGACGGGCCGCGATGGATCACGGCCTACGGGGTCATCCTGGCGCTCGGCGCGCTCTGCACTGCCTTTGCCATTCAACTGACGGTGATGATGTTCCGCAGCCTGGGCGCGAAGCGAACGCGATCGGTTGCGCAAGTCGTGGCGGCGGTGATCGGCGCGGCCTTCGTCATCGGGATTCAGGCCGCGGCGATTTTGTCCAGCGGCAGTTTTTCGCGCGGGTCATTCGTCGCCTCGGACCGTTTCGTCGCGATGATGCCGGAACCATCCAGTCCGCTTTGGTGGCCGGTACGGGCCGCCATGGGGGACATGCCGATCTTTGTCGCACTGTGCGGTCTCGGATTTGGCTTGCTGGTCACTGTGATCGCAATAACCTCGGCGCGATTCGGCGACCACGTGATTGCGGCGTCGGGCGTATCGTTCCAGGACATCCGCCGGCAACGCAGCCGCGACACGTTTCGGCCGATCTCGACCAAGCGGTCCTTGCGCCGCAAGGAGTGGATGCTGTTGTGGCGCGATCCGTGGCTGTTGTCGCAAACGCTGATACACATCCTCTATCTGCTGCCGCCGGCATTGCTGCTATGGCACAATTTCGGCGACCGGCTCGACGGGCTCCTGATCGTGGTGCCGGTCCTCGTTATGGCTTCGGGACAGCTTGCGGGCGGCCTGGCCTGGCTTGCGGTGTCGGGCGAGGATGCGCCGGATCTGGTGGCGTCGGCGCCGATCCCTGCGCGGGCCATCCTCGCGGCAAAGGTCGAGGCGGTGCTGGGCGCGGTCGCATTGGCCGTCGCGCCGCTGGTCTTCGCGCTCGCCCTGGCCACCCCCTTTATCGCCGCCGTGCTGGCCGGCGGGATCGCCATTTCGGCCGGGACGGCGACAATGATTCAGATCTGGTTCCGCGCCCAGGCGAAGCGCAGCCTGTTCCGCCGCCGGCAAATTTCCTCACGCCTGGCGACGCTGGCCGAGGCGCTGTCTTCCGTCCTGTGGGCGATGGCCACCGTGCTGGTTACCGCCGAATCCTGGTTCGCGGTCGCGCCGGCGCTTTTTGCGGTGTTGGGCCTGATCGGCGTCTGGATCGTGCGGCCGAGGCAGACCGACGGCGTATAGAGCGGTTTCGAATCGGAAAGGGCGAGACCGGAAGGTCTCGCCCTT
>JBFFGE010000069.1:0-21458 GCA_041557595.1 Alphaproteobacteria bacterium | reverse complement strand
CGACCGGACCCTGGGTCCGGCCGCTTCCAATTCCGGCCGAAATTCATGCAACATTCTGTAACAAAGAGTGATTTGTGATTGCAGGGGTGGGTTGTTACACCATTGCTGTGCCGCTCTGGGTTACGCGTAGCGACATTGATACGGTCCGATACCGGCCGCCAAAAAATGGCCGACAGGAATCAAGTGGGGGAATTTGTGTTGAGGGATCTTCCTGGCGCCCAATTTGGCGCACTCGCCGCCGCGAACCCGGTTCGCCAAAAGACGCTGAAGAGCGGCATCCATTGCAGCGGCATTGGCCTTCATAGCGGCGCCAAAATCTCGATGGCGCTGCAACCTGCCGAATGCGATACGGGAATTACCTTCCGCCGCACCGACGTGACCGGCGAAGCGTCCGAGATTCGGGCGCTCTACAGCAATGTCGGCGACACGCGGCTCTGCACGACCCTGACCAACGAGCACGGCGTTTCCGTTGCCACCGTTGAGCATCTGTTGGCGGCCATGGCGGGATGTGAGATCGACAACGCAGTGGTCGAATTGGACGGTCCCGAAGTGCCGATTATGGACGGCAGCTCCGAACCGTTCGTATTCCTGATCGAATGCGCCGGCGTCGCGGAACAAGCAGCGTCGCGTCTGGCCATTGAAGTTCTCAAGCCTGTAACCGCGCGAATTGGCGATGCGGTCGCGACGATCGAACCATCTCCGTCGTTTTCCATTCAGCTCGATATCGCTTTCGACAATTCGCTGATCGGCGAACAGGAACTCGGCATTCACGTGAATTCGGATATTTTCAAGTCCGAAATCTGCCGCGCCCGAACCTTCGGCTTCATCGAAGACGTGCAGGCGTTGCGGAAAGCGGGATTGGTGCAAGGCGGGTCCCTGGATAACGCAATCGTGGTCAGCGGCGATGAAATTCTGAACGATGGCGGTCTGCGCTATGACGACGAATTTGTCCGCCACAAGATCCTGGATTGCATCGGCGACCTCTATCTCGCCGGTGGACTGTTGAAGGGACGCTTCACCGGGCACCGCGCCGGACATCAGGTGAACAATATGCTTCTCCGCGCGCTGTTCGCGGATGAAGAGGCCTGGGCTTTGGTGCCGATGGAAGACCGCTTCGATGTGCCGACCGCGGAATGGGTCGAGCCCGCCGCGGCGGTTGCCTGAGCCGGTTCCGCCCGCCCCACCGGTTCGTCCGACACGGGCGATCGCCAGGGAAAGGCGCGGATTTCCAGCGCGTCACACTTATTTTATTAGTCTCTACTCGATGCTATAAGAGTGCCCGATAAGACCGGCTGTGGGCGCCGCACTCCGTGCCCGCGCCGATTCGTGCAATTAGGGCAGAAATAGAGACTTATGCCGGACCCGTTCTTTATCCGATGGAATTTGGCGCTGCGGCGGCTCGCGCAATGCGGATTGATCGCCTTATCCCTGGGGGTTGTGGGCTGCGATTCCATGAAGGAGCTCTTCAAGGACACCGACGAAGTCAAATACGTCGATCGCAATGTCGAGAAAATTTACAACGACGCGATGGACTACCTGGAATCCGGCTGGTACGAGACCGCCGCCAAGGAATTCGACGAAGTCGAGCGCCAACACCCCTATTCCAAATGGGCCACGAAGGCGCAGCTCATGTCCGGCTACGCGTACTACCTCAATGAACAATTCGATGAGGCGATCATCGCCCTCGACCGGTTTATCGAACTGCACCCCGGCAACCGGGACGCCCCCTATGCTTATTATCTGAAGGCCCTGTCCTATTACGAACAGATTTCCGATGTCGGCCGCGACCAGAAGATGACGCGGCTCGCGCTCAGCTCCTTGCGGGAGGTGTCGAAGCGCCACCCGAACACCGACTACGCGCGGGACGCCCGGCTGAAATACGACCTGACGCGCGATCATCTGGCCGGAAAAGACATGGCGATCGGCCGCTACTACCAACGGCGCGGCGACCATCTCGCCGCGATCAACCGGTACCGTACGGTCATCGAAAAGTACCAGACCACGACCCATGTGCCCGAGGCGCTGCATCGCCTGACCGAATGTTATTTAACCCTCGGCATTACCGACGAGGCGCAAATGTCGGCGGCCGTTCTCGGGTACAACTTTCCGGGTAGCGCCTGGTACAAAGACAGCTACGCAATGCTCGAGGACCGCAGCCTGAGCCCGCAACGAAAAGCGAGTTCGTGGCTCGACCGATTCCGGGGCAAGGCCTCCTAACCGCCCCATGCTGACCGGGCTCAGCATCCGCGATATCGTCCTGATTGAACGGCTTGATCTCGCCTTCGCCGAGGGCTTGAGCGTTCTTACCGGAGAAACCGGCGCGGGCAAGTCGATTCTCCTGGATGCGCTGGGTTTGGCCATGGGCGGCCGGTCGGACGGACGGCTGCTGCGTCATGGCAGCGCACGAGGCAGCGTCACGGCGACCTTCCAACTGCCGGCCGACCACCCCGTTGCCGGAATTCTGGCGGAACACGATATCGATTTCGACGGTGATCTGCTGCTGCGGCGCGTCCTGACAAGCGACGGCCGGACCCGGGCCTTCATCAACGACCATCCGGTCAGCGTCAATCTGTTGCGCCAACTCGGCAGCATGCTGGTCGAGATCCAGGGACAGTTTGCCGAACGCGGATTGATGAACGCGGAAATCCAACGGGACATTCTGGACGCCTTCGGCGGGCTGCGCGGCCAGGCGAACACGGTGCGCGGCGCGTTCCGGGATTGGCGCACCAAACGCGCCGCCCGCGAAACCGCGGAAACCGACGCCCAGCGCGCCAAACAGGACGAAGACTATCTGCGCCACGCCCTGGAGGAACTCGATACGCTCGCGCCGGTGGCCGATGAGGAAAGCCAGCTTGCAGAAAGTCGCAGCCTTCTGATGAACGCCGAAGCCATCTTGAGCGCCTTGAATGCCGGCTATGCCGAGATCGAGGGGGAGACCGGCGCGGAAAACCGGCTGCGTTCGGCCCTCGCCTTCCTGGACAAGCTGGGCGACAAGGCGGCGCAGCGCCTCGATGCACCCCGCGCCGCCTTGGAGCGCGCGATCCTGGAAACCGAGGAAGCGATGCTGGCCCTCCAGAACACCGCCGCCGAACTCACGGTCGACGACAATACCCTCGAAAGCGTCGAGCAGCGGCTCTTCGCCCTCCGCGATGTCGCGCGGAAGCACGGCGTCGCCGTTCAGGATCTGCCGATGCTGCAGGAACGGATGTCCCAGGCTATCGCCGCGCTGGATGACCAATCCACGACATTGCGCGATCTTGCCGCGGCGGAATCCGCTGCGCGCGCGATCTTCGTCAAGGCGGCAAGAAGTCTGAACGACGCCCGCAGCAACGCCGCCGCCGGGCTGGATTCGGCTGTAAACGCCGAGCTGCCGCCGCTGAAGCTCGAGAAAGCCCATTTCACCGCCACGGTTACGCCGCTCGACGAGGCGGACTGGAATGAGAACGGGATGGACCGGATCGAGTTTCAGGCCTCGACCAACCCCGGCACGCCTCCCGCACCGATTTCGAAAATTGCGTCGGGCGGCGAGCTTTCCCGGTTCCTGTTGGCGCTGCGGGTCGCGCTGGCGGGCGCCGACGACGTGCCGACCCTGGTCTTCGATGAAGTCGACAGCGGCGTTGGGGGCGCTACGGCGGATGCGGTCGGCCAGCGTCTGTCCAGTCTTGCGAAACAGGTTCAGGTCCTGGTGGTTACCCATTCGCCTCAGGTTGCCGCACGCGGCAGTGCGCACCTTCGCGTCGAAAAAACCGATTCCGGCGAAGCGGCGGTCACCGGCGTCGATTTCCTCGATGCGGGCGGACGGCGCGAGGAAGTGGCCCGAATGCTCTCGGGCCGAGACGTGACGGACGAGGCGCGCGCCGCCGCGGACCGCCTGATCGAAGGTGAACGGCTATGAGCGACAAGGATATCGCCGTCGAGGCGCTCGACACCAAACAGGCGAAGCGCGAACTGGCGCGCCTGGCAAAGGAAATTGCGCGGCATGACCGCCGCTACTATCAACAGGATGACCCCGAGATTTCGGATGCCGAATACGATGCCTTGCGGCAACGCAATACGGCGCTGGAAGACCGCTTCCCCGCCTTTGTGCGGCCGGACAGTCCGAGCAAACGCGTCGGCGCCACGCCTTCCGGCGGTTTCGCCAAGGTCAAGCACAGCCGGCCGATGCTGTCGCTATCCAACGCCTTCGACGAGGCGGACGTGCGCGATTTCATCGCCCGCATTCAACGTTTTCTCGGGCTCGAAGCCGACGCGCCGGTCGAAATCGTCGCTGAACCGAAGATCGACGGTCTTTCCGCCTCGCTGCGCTATGAAAACCGTGCATTTGTGCTGGGCGCCACCCGCGGCGACGGCTCGGTGGGCGAAAACATCACCGAAAACCTCCGCACGATCGACGAAATTCCGGATCAATTGCCGCGCTCCGCGCCGGACCTGTTGGAGGTGCGCGGCGAAGTCTACATGGCGCGGGACGATTTTTTCGCACTCAATACCCGCCAGGAAGAAGCCGCGGAAAAAGTTTTCGCCAACCCGCGCAATGCCGCCGCCGGAAGCTTGCGGCAATTGGACCCGGCGATCACGGCGCGACGCCCCTTGCGGCTCTTCACCTACAGCCTCGGCGAGGTGAGCGAACCACTGGCCGACACCCATTGGGACGTTCTGCAACGGCTCGGCGAGTGGGGATTGCCGACCAACCCTCTATCGACGCTCTGCCGCTCGGTCGATGACATCCTCGAAATGCACGCGTCGCTGCTGTCGCAACGCGCAACACTGCCCTACGACATCGACGGCGTCGTCTACAAGGT
Organism: Alphaproteobacteria bacterium; assembly: GCA_041557595.1. GTDB lineage: Bacteria > Pseudomonadota > Alphaproteobacteria > UBA8366 > UBA8366 > JAOTYV01. The sequence continues at coordinate 16,659 of JBFFGE010000069.1, read as the reverse complement.
CAATCGGCTCGACTGGCAGGACCGGCTCGGTATGGTCAGCCGCTCGCCGCGCTGGGCGACCGCCCACAAGTTTCCGGCGGAACAGGCGGAGACCACGCTTAACAGAATCACCATCCAGATCGGCCGCACCGGCGCGTTGACGCCGGTGGCGGAATTGGAGCCGGTCACCGTCGGCGGCGTCGTGGTCAGCCGGGCGACACTGCACAACGAGGACGAAATCGCGCGCAAGGATATTCGCGAAGGCGATGCGGTGGTGGTACAGCGCGCCGGCGACGTCATCCCGCAGGTGGTCCGCGTCATTACCGAAAAGCGGCGCAAGGGCGCCCGCAAATTTGTCTTTCCGGCCAAATGCCCCTGCCCGCTCAAGACCCCGACAATGCGCGAGGATGGCGAAGCGGTCCGGCGGTGCACCGGCGATTTGGCCTGCCCGTCGCAACAGGTCGAACGGCTGAAACACTTCGTCTCGCGCGACGCTTTCGACATCGAGGGGCTCGGCGCGAAACACATCGAAACCTTCTGGTCGGAAAAGATCATACAGAAGCCGGGCGATATCTTCCGGCTCCGCGAGATGCGCGACGATATTGCCGCACGTGAGGGCTGGGGCGAGCAATCGGCCGACAACCTGATCGCGGCCATCGCAGCAAAACGGCAAATACCGTTGGACCGTTTCGTCTACGCCCTCGGGATCCGTCAGGTGGGGCAATCCACGGCGAGGCTGCTGGCGCGCAATTACGGATCGCTCGCCGCCCTCAAGGAAGCGATGACCGCCGCCGCGGATATCGAAAGCCCGGCCTATCAGGACCTGATCAATATCGACGGAATCGGTCCCGCCGCCGCCGCCGATATCACGGCATTCTTTTCGGAACCGCATAACGCGGAAATTATCGACGATTTGGACGCGCTGTTGCAGATAGCCGATTTCGAAGCGCCGGACGACACGGAGTCGCCCGTATCCGGGAAGACCGTCGTCTTCACCGGTTCATTGGAGCGGATGTCGCGCAACGAGGCGAAAGCCCGGGCCGAGGCGCTCGGCGCGAAGGTCGCGGGATCGGTGTCGCGCAAGACCGATATGGTGATCGTCGGCGCCGATGCGGGCTCCAAGGCGCGCAAGGCCGAGGAGCTCGGCCTCACCATCCTCGCCGAGGAGGAATGGCTGGCGCTGATCGGCGAGGCCTAACCGTCGGCGAGCGGGCGGGTCGCCTCGTCCAGCCAGCCTGACGACTGCGCATCCATTTTCGCCATCAAACTGTCGCGCACCCGGCGATGGTAGGTATCGACCCAGGCAATCTCGCTCTCGGTCAGGAGCGCGCGGGCGATCAGCGCGCGGTCGATCGGCGCCAGGGTGAGCGTCTCGAAGGCCAGCAACGGGCGCTCGGCCCCCTCGACGGTTTCGCAGGGAACCACCGTCACGAGATTTTCGATGCGGATTCCGTAGGCGTCGGTCTTGTAGTAGCCCGGCTCGTTCGAGACGATCATGCCCGGCTTCAGGGCCACCGAATTGCCGATCTTCGATATTCGTTGCGGCCCCTCATGCACGCCGAGATAGCTGCCGACGCCGTGCCCGGTGCCGTGATCGAAGTCGAGCCCCGCCTGCCAAAGCGGCAGCCGCGCCAGGATGTCGAGTTGAGATCCGGTCGTACCCTCGGGAAAGACCGCCGTCGCCAGGGCGATGTGCCCCTTCAGCACCCGGGTAAACCGGTCGCGCATTTCCGCGCTCGGCGTTCCCACGGCAATCGTCCGGGTGACATCGGTCGTGCCGTCCGGATATTGCGCGCCCGAATCCAGCAGATACAACTCCCCCGTCCCGATTTGCCGGTCCGAGGCCTCGGACACGCTGTAATGCACGATGGCGCCGTTCGGCCCCGACCCGGAAATGGTCCGGAAGCTGAGATCGCGAAACGACGCCTCCTCCGACCGCATTTCCTTGAGCTTGTCGGCGGCGGCAATTTCCGTCAGCCCGCCCGCAGGCGCGGCCTTTGCGAACCAGGCCAGGAATCGCGTCAGCGAAGCGCCATCGCGGAGATGGGCCTGGCGGGTGCCCTCGATCTCCACATCGTTCTTGCAGGCCTTCGGCAGGGCGCAGGGATCCTCCTTCCGGACGACCCGCGCTCCGGATTTTTCCAGTCGATCAATGATGAACGACGCCGCGCTGGAGGCATCCGCCTGGACCACCGCGCCGGATTCGCCGAGCGCGTCCAACGCCGCCGCGAAACGGTCGGGCGCCTGCACCGAAACGCCGTTGCCCAGGTGCTGGCCCAGGCCCGGCGACAGTTTCCGCGGATCGATAAAGAGATCGACATCCCCGGATCGATGCAGCACCGCGAACGACAGCGGCAGCGGCGTATGCGGCACGTCGCCGCCGCGAATGTTCAGTAGCCAGGCGATCGAATCCGGCATCGTCAGAACGGCGGCATCGACATCTGCGCCAGCGAGCGTCTTGCCCAAATCGCTACGCTTTTCCTGTGACGGCTTGCCGGCATAGGCGAGGTCGTGCGGCACCGCCGGCGCCAGCGGCGCCGCCGGCTGATCCGGCCAGACCGCATCGATGGGGTTTTCGTCCAGCGCCACGAACTTGCCGCCATTGGCCTCGATCGCCGCGCGATAACGCGCAACTTCCGCGGCGGTCAGCAACCAGGGATCGTAGCCCAGCGCTGCCCCTGGGGGTAACGCTTCCGCGGCCCAATCCCAAGGGCGTTCCGTCGCCAGATGCCTGACCTCGAATGTCGCGGTATCGACTTCCTGGGTCACCTGCAATGTGTAGCGGCCGTCGACGAAGATCGCCGCCCTCGCCCTATAGACCACCGCGGCGCCGGCGGACCCGGAAAATCCCGTAAGCCAGCGCAGGCGATCCGCGCGGGCAGAAACGTATTCGCCCTGATGCTCGTCGGTCCGGGGCACGACAAAGCCGTCGATGTCGCGCCGTTTCAATTCGGCGCGCAACGCTACGAGCCTTTCGGACGGCGCCGGGCCGAACGGAAAAGGATCGTTGGCCGCCGCGGCGATCGCATCCTTCATGGCGCGCAAGGCAAGTCTGACGTCGTCGCCCGCCTGCGGCGCGATCAGCTCGATCCAGGCGTCGCCGGGCTGATCCGGCGCGGCGGCGACACCGGCGACGAAATCCGTCAAGGCCTCCGGCGACAGGTCCAGCATCGCCGCCGAAGCCGAGGCCGCCGCATCCAATCCCGTCTTGGCCTTGCTCATGACATTTCTCCCGATATTCCGCATCTAGCTAGGGTGACGAGGGCGCTTCGGCAAGCGCAAATCGCTTAGAGCAAATCCCGAGCGAACCGAAACGGTTCGCGACGACGTATTTGCGTAAAAACCAAGAGATAGACCATTTCATATGAATCAATTTAAACAAGAAATGGTCTAGCGTTGCAGGGTCAGCGTACTCCAACCGTCATGCACATCCGCATGCAGCAATCGCAATCCGCACCGGCTATACGTGCCCGCGACCCAGGTGGCCTGCTCCGCCAGAATTCCCGACAGGATGACAATTCCATGCCCAGCAAGGCGCGACGAAATTTCCGACGCCAGGGCGACCAGCGGACGGGCCAGGATGTTGGCCACGATAAGGTCATAGGGCGTTCCCTGAAGCAGCGCCGGATGGCCGAAGCCCTTGGCGCACACCACGCGCAGATTTCCCGCAACGCCGTTGGTGCGCAAATTGCGCCGCGACACCCGGACCGCTTCCGGATCGATATCGGATGCGAGCCCCTGACCGCGCCACAGCTTCGCCATCGCCACCGCAAGGATACCGGAGCCGCAGCCGAGATCGAGCAGATGTCCCGGCCTCCCCCGGCGCGCCAATCGATCCAAGGCCAGCAGGCACCCCCGCGTGCTGGCATGCTCGCCGGAGCCGAAGGCGCTGGCCGCGTCGACCTGGATCCGGATCGCCCCCGGCGGCGGCGTCCCGTCGAAATGGGACGGATGGACGAAAAACCGGCCGATCCGGATGGGAACGAATGACTCCCGGTTTTCGGCAAGCCAGTCGCGTGCCGGCAGCGGCATGCATTGAACCGGCGGTTCCGCAATTCCGGTCGCAGCCGCGGCGAGCGAAACTGCTGCGGACAGCGCCATACGGTCCGGCATCGCGCCATAATAGGCCTCGACGATCCATGGTCCGCGGGCGTCCTGTTCGAATTCGCTGACCGCCATGGCGTTCGCCTCGAGCGCAGCGGAAAACGTCGCCGCCGCTTCGCCCGGAACCACGACCGTGACCTTCCAGCCGCCGGTCATTCCGAAAAATTGCCTCTGCTTGGCGTCACCGAATCAGGTCTTTTCCACGAACGCCGCGACGACCCGCTTGGTGCCGGCGTTGTCGAAATCGATGGTGAGGTAGTCGCCATCGACAACGCGAACGTTGCCCATGCCGAATTTCTGATGGAAACACCGATCGCCCGCAAGAAAGTCCCCGCCGGAGCCGTGATAGGCTTCCGGTTCGGTCGACACCAGCCGCGTGCCCGAGCCTTTTTGCAAACGCCGCCAGCCGGGTCCGCCGACCGGCGAGGTCTCGGCAAATCCGCCTCCGGATGTTTCGCCATAACCGCCATACAAGCCGCTTTCGCTCTTTACCGTCACATGCGCCTGCGGCAATTCCTCGATAAAGCGCGACGGAATGGCGCTCTGCCAGAGATTGTGAATCCGCCGATTGGCGGCAAAACTGATGGCCACGCGTTTGCGCGCCCGGGTGATGCCGACATACGCCAGCCGGCGCTCTTCCTCAAGCCCGGCTTGACCGCTCTCATCGAGGGCGCGCTGATGGGGAAACAGGCCTTCCTCCCAACCCGGCAGGAAAACCGTATCGAATTCCAGCCCCTTGGCGCTGTGCAGCGTCATCAGGCTGACCATTTCCTCGTCCGACCGCTCGGTATTGTCCATCACCAGGCTGACATGTTCGAGAAATCCGCCGAGATTTTCGAACTCCTCCAAGGCGACGATCAATTCCTTCAGATTGTCCAGCTTGCCCGGCGCTTCCGGCTTCTTGCTCTTTTGCAGCGATTCCGTGTAGCCGGATTCGTCCAGGATAGTTTCGGCCAACGCGGTATGCGCAAGGGTCTCGGACTGGCCGCGCCACCGGTCGATCTCCTGCAGGAATACGCCGAGACTGCGCCGGGACGCCGGCCGCAGCTCATCCGATTCGACCAGTTTAATCGCCGCGATATACAGCGGCACCCCGTGCGCACGCGCCAGTGCGTTGACCGCCTGGATCGTCGACTTGCCGATGCCGCGCGCCGGTTTGTTGATGATGCGGCCCAGCGCCAAATCGTCGTCCTGCTGGTGGACGATTCGCAGATACGCGATGGCGTCGCGAATTTCCTCGCGCTCATAGAACCTGGGCCCGCCGATTACCCGGTAGGGCAGGCCGAGCGTTATGAAGCGTTCCTCAAACTCGCGCGTTTGAAAGCCCGCGCGCACCAGGATGGCGATTTCGTCGAGGCTTTCCTTCGCCCGCTGGAGCGCCTCGATTTCGTCGCCGATGACCCGCGCCTCCTCTTCGCCGTCCCACACGCCGCGGACGACAATCGGCTCGCCGGTGTTGCGCTCGGTCCACAGTGTCTTGCCGAGCCGGCCTTCGTTGCAGGCGATCAGGCCGGAAGCGGCGCCAAGGATTTCCGGCGTCGAGCGGTAATTCTGTTCGAGGCGAATAATTTTCGCGCCCGGAAAATCCTGCTCGAATTTCAGGATGTTGCCGACTTCGGCGCCGCGCCAGCCATAGATCGATTGATCGTCGTCGCCGACGCAGCAGATATTGTGGCGCTTCTGCGCCAACAGGCGCAGCCACAGATACTGGGCCACGTTGGTGTCCTGATATTCGTCGACCAGCAGATAGTGAAACAGGTTCTGGTACTGCGCCAGGATATCCGGATTTTCGGTGAACAGGGTCAGGCAATGCAGCAGAAGATCGCCGAAATCCGCCGCATTCTGAACCGCCAGCCGTTCCTGATACTGCCGGTAGATGTCGAGGATACGGCCATTGGCGAAATCGCCCGCCTCCGCCGCGGAAACCTTGCCCGGCGTGAGCCCCTTGTCCTTCCAGCGTTGGATGACCGAGATCAACAGCCGCGCCGGCCAGCGCTTCTCATCCACCCCCTCGGCGGCGAGGATCTGCTTCAACAACCGGATCTGATCGTCCGAGTCGAGGATCGTAAAATTGCTGCGAAGCCCGACCAACTCGGCGTGACGGCGCAATATACGGGCGCCCAGCGAATGAAATGTCCCGAGCCACAACCCTTCCGCGATGCCGCCGATCAGCGCTTCGACCCGGCTCTTCATTTCGCGCGACGCCTTGTTGGTAAAGGTGACCGCGAGCAGTTGATAGGGTTGCGCCCGGCGGCTGAACAACAGATGCCCGAGGCGGGTCGTCAGCACCCGTGTCTTGCCGGTGCCGGCGCCGGCCAGGACCAATCCCGGGCCGTCCAGCGACTCGACCGCAGCGCGCTGCGCGTCGTTCAGCCCTTCCAGGTATGGCGGTTGCGTACCAGGCCGCATCGGAGCGGCGACCGCGTCGTCCGCCGACAATTCATCGAGTGGATCGCTCATGGCGGCAGACTATACCAAGCCGCGCCGCCCGCAAGCCGCCTATCGTTACAGATGGCCAAACTATTCGATATCGCGGGCCTTCAGCGCTCTTCGCCCGCCGCTTCGCGCACCGAAAGAATGGCGCGGCTGTGGGCATGCATCACGTCGCGCTGGTGGACGATACCGACGAGGACCATCGAGTCGAGCGACTCGACGACGGGAACATGGTCTTCGTCCTCGCCCTCCATCAGCCGGAATGCCCGCCCCAGATCGTCCGTTTCGGCCAGCGCCGGCGGATGCACATGCGTGACGTCCTGGGCGTTCAGCAGAGTGTCCAGCGAGGTATCGAACGCCGCATCGGACAGGTCGTTCAAGGTAATCGTGCCTTGCAGCGCGCCTTTTTCGTCAATCACGAACACCGTTCCGAAATGCGATCGCATGATCTGCGTCCGCACCGTCGACAGCGTATCGCCGGGCAAAACGGTCATATGGTCCTTCCGCATGATCTCGCGAACGCCGATCGACTGCAGCAGCCTTTGCTCCCGCGCGCCTTCCAGGCTGATGCCATTCTTCTCGAGCTGCCACGTGAAGAAGGAATGGCCGAACAAATAACGCGTCAGCGTGGTCGCCAGCACGGTCGCCAGCATGACGGCAACGGTCAGGGCGTAGTTTCCGGTCAGCTCAAACACGATCAGGATGGTTGAAATCGGCGCGCCGAGGACGGCGCCGGCGACCGCTCCCATGCCGACCAGCGTATAGGCGGCGTGGCCGGACGACAGGTCCGGAAAGACCGACGTCGCGATGACGCCGTAAGCGCCGCCGGTCATGGCCCCCAGGAACAAGGACGGCGAAAAGACGCCGCCGCCGAAGCCACTGCCCAGGCAAATCGCCGTGGCGGCCACTTTGGCGAAGATCAGGATGAGCATCGTCAGCAACACCAGCTGGCCGTTCAGCGCCATATCCGTCGCCTCATACCCAACGCCGAGAACTTGCGGATAAAAGAGCGCAAGAACGCCGACCGCAAAGCCGCCGATCGCCGGCCGCAACCAGACCGGCACCTTGTCCCGCTGAAAAACCGACGTGGTTACGGCAATCAGCCGCATGAAGATGACCGCGACGATGGCACTGACGACGCCGAGAAGGGCAAAGGCCGGAAACTCGAAGAAGGAATTGATCTCGCCGGTCGGCACGATGAATGCGGGAAAATCGCCGAAATAGACGCGGCTGAGGACCGTGCCGGTCACCGCCGCAATGACCACCGGCGCGAACGCGCTCAACGCGTAATGGCCGAGCACGACCTCCAGCGCGAAAAACACACCGGCAATCGGCGCGTTGAAGGATGCCGCAACCGCCGTGGCGACGCCGCAGGCGAGGATGGTCCGGGACAGCGCGCGGCCGAGATGCAGTTTTTCCGCGATGAAGGCGCTGAGGCTGGCACCCAAATGAACGACCGGCCCTTCGCGCCCGGTCGATGCGCCAACGCCCAGCGATATCGCGCTGACCGCGGCAGCGCCGAGCCCGGCCCGAAGCGGCATGCGGCCATTGCGCAGCGCGCCGGCGGCAATGACGTCGGCGACGCCTTCGGGCCGCTGCGACGGCATGATCAGCCGCACCAGCACACCGACCAGAAGGCCGCCGGCGGTTGTCGTCAGGAGAATGCGCCACCACGGCAAACTATCGATCTGACCATAGATCCGCTCGCCCCACTCGCCGAAGGAAACGAATTGGACCGCCGCGACCGCTTCGCGGAAGACGATGGCGCAGCCGCCCGCAACCAGGCCGGTAACGACGGCCAAAATCGACAAGATGACCTGTTCGTTGCGGGTGAGGCGGCCGATCCGACGAAGGATGTGCGCCAAGTCAAATTTTGCCACGTCTACGACACTTCGAGCGAGGATGCCGGCAACCTATACGGAAAGGCACCGCCGGCCAAGATCATCGATCGTCGTCCTCCGACGACGCCGGCGGCGTCAGTCGGCCGCGGCGTTCAATTCGGTTTCCGCGACAACCCTGTTCCGGCCCAAATGCTTGGCATGATAGAGACCGTCATCGGCGCGTTTGATGAGCGCGTTCAGCGGTTCGCCGGGACGAAATTGCGCGATGCCCATCGAAATCGTGATGCAGCCGATATCTTCGCCGCTTTGCTTCTTGCGCAGCCGCTTGGCGGATATGGCCTGGCGGATGGTATCGGCAATCTGTGTCGCCTCCGCGAGTTCGGTCTGCGGCAGAATAATCCCGAATTCCTCGCCGCCATAGCGCGCCGGGATATCCTGTCCCTTGACGGATTTCGTCAGCATGGCCCCGACAAAGCGCAACACGTGGTCGCCCGTCTGGTGGCCGTGCGTATCGTTGAACTTCTTGAAATGATCGATATCGGTCATGACCAGACAGAGCGGCGCTCCGTTTTCCATCGCTTGCATCGCTTCTCTGCGCAGGGAAATGTCGAAATTCTTGCGATTGGCAATGCCGGTCAGGCCGTCGGTCAAGGCTTCCTTTTGAACGTCTTCGAGGTTTTCCTTCAACGTCCTGATCTCGGCGGATGAGCTTTCCAGCTGATGGTGCAGCGCCTGATTCTGCGACACCATCTTCTGCGTCTCCGCCGCCAGCGCCTTGACGACTTCGCCGATATCGGCGCCGCTGCTGTCCGCGCTCAGGGAGCCGACGCTCGCTTCCAGGGTGTTACCGAACAGTTCGGCATCGTCGGTTGCCTTCTCGATCAAGGACATGACCTTGCCGACCGTCAGCGCCATCTGATTGCCGGTATGCTGAATCGCGGCGCCTTCCTTCAAATTTCCGAAAAATTTGTCGAAAATTTCAGTATTTTGCGTCTCGTTGAATTCCTGGGAATTGCTGATCAGCACATCCAGCGCCTTTTTCAGCGCGGGGTCGCGATCGCTGGCGTAGGTGTACCAAACCGTGAAGTTTTGCGGCGTCGCGGGGACGTTGTGTCGCATCATGAGACCGATGGCGGCGTTCGCGTATTCCGTCGCCTGCCCCAGATCGTCGAAGAATTCCACCGCCGTCTCCAATTCATTGCAATTGAGCGGCAAAGTAGTGGAATTAGTCTAAAAAATGCTTAACGAACGGACTAATCCCGCTTCGGGCGAACGCCGAGGACACGCCCGACAACGGCCGGAATCTCCAATTCGGCGTGCGACCGCATGACAGCCTCCAGCCGCTCCAGAATCGCCGGTCCCATCGCGCCCACCCGCCGGGTCGCAAGGTCGATATGCAGGGATAACAGCTCGTTGGTTGCGGCGAGAAAGCCCTTTTCCGCATGATACATGGTATGGATATAACGGAATTTTTTCGCGTCATACGCCAGCAGCTGGGTTGTGAAGCGCAGCGGATCGCCCTCCATCACCTCCTGAACGTAGGTGACGTTCATATCGGCAACGAAGGTCGTTACCTTCGCCTTTTCCTTGTAGGCGTGATCCAGGCCGATGTAGTCAAGGAAGGCATCCGTCGCATTGTCGAAAGCGAGCACATAGTAGGCCACGTTCATGTGGCCGTTATAGTCGATCCACTCAGGACGGACGGGTTCACTGTGCAGGGCCAGCGGTGCGGGAATTTTCATGGCCCGGACCCTAGATCAACCTGCCTTAAATTGGAATCAATTAAAGGCAGAAAAGTTGATCGATTTTACAAAGATAGAGCAGCTTATGCGCGCCCAAATGGGCGCACATAAACTGCTCTAGCGAAAGGATCGAGGGCTTGGCAACATTGGATGCAAATAATTTGTTGAGTCGGCGATGATTTCCGGAGCGCTGCAATTGCTGGCCCGGCTCTCGATGCCGACCATCGGCGCCAGTATTTTTCTGGGCCTGCTGTTTCCCGGCCTGGCGGCATTCGTGCGGCCCGCGATGGAGCCGCTCGTCGTGTTGTTGCTTACCACGGCAATCCTGCAGCTCGACTGGTCCGCGGCGCTCTCCTTTGGCCGCCGTCCCGTGCTCGCCCTGTCGATCGTGATATGGCTGCTGGTCGCCAGCCCGTTCCTGGTTTGGGCCGGCGGTTCGGCGCTCGGGCTGGCGCCCATGCTTTTGGCCGCGATGGTGCTGAACGCCGCCTCGGCGCCGATCATTTCATCCGTACCGTTTTGTCAGCTCCTCGGTCTGAACACCGAACTCGCGGTGTTCTCGGTCGTTACCGGCACGCTGCTGCTACCGCTCACCTTGGCGCCGATTATCTTCCTGCTGCTCGGCGTGGATATCGCCATCGATTTGTCGGATTTCGCAATGCGAACCGGACTCTTTATCGGCCTTCCCTTCGTCGTCGCGGCGGTGCTCCGCCGTATCGTTCCGGCAGAGCGGCGCGCCGCCCTTCGGCGCGAGGTTGACGGCCTGACCGTTCTGTTTCTGGTCGTTATCGCAATCGCCATTATGGATGGCGTGAGCGCCCGGATCCTTGAGGATCCCGCGAAGGCAATGACAATCGTGCTCGCCGCTTTCGCGGTCAGCGCGACGCTGCATGCGGTCGGCGGCACGCTCTTCTGGCGGATGGGCGCAACCGCGGGATTGGCCATGGCGGTGACCAGCGGCAGCAGGAATCTGATTTTGCTGTTGGTGGTGCTGGGCGAGGCGGCCGGCGATACCTTCACGCTCTATGTCGCGCTCGGCCAATTGCCGATCTATCTCATGCCGACGGCCATTCAGCCGATCTGCCGCGTGTTGTTACGCCGCGCGAACCGGCGCGCCGCCTGACGCCCGATCGTAGGAGAGGTTTGACGCAAGCCAGCGCTCCGCCTGCAGCAGCGGCACGCCCTTGCGCCGCGCGTAATCCTCCACCTGATCGCGGCCGATCTTGCCGATGCCGAAGTAGCGCGACTCCGGATGCCAAAAATAGAACCCGGAAACGGCCGCCGTCGGGAGCATCGCGAAATTCTCGGTCAGCGATATCGATGCGTTTTTTTCCGCCTGCAAGAGATCGAACAGATCGGATTTTTCCGTATGGTCCGGACAGGCAGGATAGCCCGGCGCGGGCCGGATCCCCTGATAGCGCTCCTTGATCAGGTCTTGATTGGACAAGTCCTCCTCCGGCGCATAGCCCCAGAACTCCATGCGCACCCGCTGATGCATCCGTTCCGCAAAGGCTTCCGCGAACCGGTCGGCAACCGCCTTGAGCAGGATATCGTTGTAATCGTCATGATCGGATTTGAATGCGCGGAGACGCTCTTCGATTCCGAGCCCGGCGGTCACCGCGAAGGCGCCGATGTAATCGGCCACCCCCGACTCCTTCGGCGCGACGAAATCGGCAAGACAGTAATTGGTGCCGCCCGCGCGTTTCGACATCTGCTGGCGCAGGAAATGGAAGGTCCTGTGCACCGTGGAACGGCTGTCATCCGTATATATTTCGACATCGTCGCCGACCGCATTCGCGGGGAAAAATCCGATTACCGCGTTGGCCCCGAGCCACTCTTCGGCGACGACCCGCTCGATCATCGCCTTGGCGTCCTGGAACAACGATCGCGCGGCGTCGCCGACCACCGAATCCTCGAGCAGTGCCGGATACACGCCGGCGAGTTCCCAGGTGCGGAAAAACGGCGTCCAATCGATGCTCTCGACGAGCTCGGCAAGGTCGTATCGCTCAAACGTCTTGAGCCCGAGAAAGTCGGGCTTCGGCGGCGCCACCTGCGACCAATCGATGCGGTGGGCAGCCTCGCGCGCGGCTTCCAGCGTCGCCTGTTGGGCGCCGCAGCGTTGACCGGCATGGCGGGTGCGAATGTCGTCGTACTCCGCCTGTATCTGCTGGGTAAACGGCGAATTGTGGGTCTCGCTCACCAGATTGCCGGCAACCCCGACCGCTCGCGAGGCGTCGACCACATGAACGATGGGACCGCTGTAATTGGGAGCGATTTTCACCGCCGTGTGCACCTTGGAGGTCGTGGCCCCGCCGATCAGCAGGGGGATATCGAAGCCTTCGCGCGTCATTTCCGCAGCGACGATCGCCATTTCCTCGAGCGACGGCGTGATCAAACCGCTCAACCCGATCATGTCGACTTTTTCGGCCCGGGCGGTTTCCAGGATCTTGGTGTAGGGCACCATCACGCCCAGATCGATCACCTCGAAGTTGTTGCACTGCAGGACCACGCCGACGATATTTTTGCCGATGTCGTGCACGTCGCCCTTGACGGTGGCCATCAGCACCTTGCCCTTGGCTTTGGCTTTTCCGCCTTTTTCCGCCTCGATGAAGGGGATGAGATGGGCCACCGCCTGCTTCATGACCCGGGCGCTTTTCACCACCTGCGGCAGGAACATCTGCCCCGATCCGAACAGCTCGCCGACGATATCCATGCCATCCATCAACGGCCCCTCGATCACCTCGATCGGCCGCTCGCGCGTCAGCCGCGCCTCCTCGGTATCGGCGACGATGAATTCGTTGATCCCCTTGACCAGCGCATGGCTCAATCTTTCCTCGACGGTGCCGTCGCGCCAGGCGAGGTCTTCCGTCGTGCCTTTTTTGCGATCCTTTACCGAACTGGCGGCATCGAGCAGGCGTTCCGTGGCGTCCGGCCGGCGATTGAGAATCACATCTTCGACCCGTTCGCGGAAGTCTTCGGGAATGTCCGCGTAGACCGCGAGCTGCCCCGCGTTGACGATGCCCATATCCATGCCGGCCTGAATCGCGTGATACAGGAAGACGGAATGCATCGCCTCGCGCACCCCGTCGTTGCCGCGAAACGAGAAGGAAACATTGCTCAAGCCGCCGCTGACCAAGGCATGCGGCAGATGCTGTTTGATGTCGCGGGTCGCATTGATGTAGTCGACCGCATAATTGTCATGCTCTTCGATGCCGGTCGCGACCGCGAAAATATTCGGATCGAAAATGATGTCCTGCGGCTGAAATCCCACTTTCCGGGTAAGGACATCGTATGACCGCTTGCAGATCTCGAACTTGCGCTCGCGGGAATCCGCCTGCCCCTTTTCGTCGAACGCCATGACGACGACGGCGGCGCCGTATTTCAGGATCTTCCGGGCCTGCTCGATGAACGCGTCATCGCCCTCTTTCAGACTGATCGAATTGACCACGCCCTTGCCCTGGATGCATTTCAATCCCGCCTCGATGACCGACCATTTGGAGGAATCGATCATGATCGGAACGCGCGAGATATCCGGCTCCGCGGCCACCAGGTTGAGAAATCGCACCACCGCCTCTTCGGCGTCGAGCATCGCATCGTCCATATTGATGTCGATGATTTGTGCGCCGTTGACGACTTGCTGGCGGGCGACATCCAACGCGGCTTCGTATTCGCCCTCCAGAATGAGCTTCTTGAAACGGGCCGATCCCGCGACATTGGTCCGCTCGCCGATATTCACGAAGCCCGTCACCGGCCCGATGGTCAGCGGCTCGAGACCGCTCAGGCGGCAATAAGGATCCGGCGACGGCAGGGACCGCGGCGGCAAATCGCGCACCGCCCTTGCGATCGCGGCAATATGCGCGTCGGTCGTGCCGCAACATCCGCCGACGATATTGAGAAAGCCGCTCGTGGCGAATTCGCCCAGCGCCTCGGCCATATATTCCGGAGTGTCGTCGTAGTCGCCGAATTCGTTCGGTAATCCGGCATTGGGATGAATGCTGACCGGCACGTCGGCGACGCGGGAGAGTTCCTGGATATAGGGTCGGAGATCTTCGGCGCCGAGCGCGCAATTGAGCCCGACCGATATCGGCCGTGCATGCGCGACCGCATTCCAGAACGCCTCCGGCGTCTGCCCCGACAGGGTCCGCCCCGACGCATCCGTGATCGTCGCGGAAATCATCAGCGGCAGATCGAGCCCGCTGGTCGCCCGGTGTTCCAGATAGGCGTAGATCGCCGCCTTGCAGTTCAACGTGTCGAAGATCGTTTCGATCATCAACAAATCGGCGCCGCCTTCCACCAATCCGTCGATCGCGTCGCGATACAACACGACCAATTCGTCGAAAGTGATCCCGCGCGCGCCCGGATCGTTGACGTCGGCGGACATCGATGCGGTCCGATTGGTCGGTCCGAGCACGCCGGCGACAAAGCGCGGCCGGTTTGGCGTCTCCGCCTGCACCTCGTCGGCCACGTCGCGCGCAAGCCGGGCGGCCGCCGCATTCAATTCGCGCACCAACCCTTCCATGCCGTAATCCGCCTGCGAAACGGCATTGGACGTGAAGGTATTGGTTTCGATAATGTCCGCGCCGGCACGCAGGAACGCCTCGTGGATGCCGCGAATGACCGTCGGTTTCGTCAGCACCAGGAGGTCGTGATTGCCCTTCAGCGGCTGCGGCCAATCCACAAAGCGATCGCCGCGATAATCTTCTTCCCGCAGATTCTGCGCCTGAACCATCGTACCCATCGCGCCATCCAGCACGAGGATTCGGTCGCGTAGCAGGCCCGTCAGAATCGACCTTGTGTCACGTGTCTCCGTCACAGCCCTACCATCCATTGCGATCGCCCCGCTTCAGGCCGCGGCCACGGCGCGCGGCCGGATGCCGAGCCGCCAACAAATGGCCTTGGTCAAGGTCGGGCGGTTCAATGTATAAAAATGAAAATGTTCGACACCTTCGCGTTGCAGTGCTTCGCACTGTTCGACCGCAACCGTGGCGGCGATCAAGGTACGCGTCTCCGGGTCCGCATCGAGCCCCTCGAAAATTTTCGCCATCCGGTCCGGCACCTTCGCACCGCACCGCTCGCTGAACGATACGACCTTGGCGAAATTGGTAACCGGAAGAATTCCCGGCACCAACGGAACCGTGATGCCGGCCGCCGCCGCCCGGTCGCGGAACCGCAGGAAATCCTCATTGTCGAAGAAGAACTGGGTAATCGCCCGGTTGGCGCCATTGTCGATCTTGCGCTTCAAATTGTCGATATCGGCGCCTATCGACGGTGAATCGGGATGACATTCAGGATAGGCGGCGACGGAAATATCGAAGTCGGCGATGCGGCGCAGACCGTCGACAAGCGCGGCTGCATTTTCGTATCCGCTCGGATGCGGCTGGTAGTGCGCCGTTCCTTCGGGCGCGTCCCCGCGCAATGCCACGATTTGTCGGATCCCCGCGTCCCACCATGATTGGGCCAGTTGATCGATTTCGCCGCGCGATGCTCCGACACAGGTCAGATGCGCCGCGGGCGGCGTCGCGCATTCGTCATGGATGCGCCGCACGATAGTGTCGGTCCGTGCGCGGGTCGACCCGCCCGCGCCATAGGTCACCGAGAAGAATTGCGCGCGCAGCGGGGTCAGTTCTTCGATCACCGACCACAGGCGCTCTGCCGCCTTGTCGTCATGCGGCGGGAAGAATTCGAAACTGACATTCGGTGCTGTCGCCATTACCCCACCTCGACCGCTTGCAGATCGGTATTCGCCAGCAGTGTCTCCTGGCGTTTTTCGGCCGACCACAGACAGACCGTCAGCGGATCGCCGGGCAGCCGCTTCACCGCGCGAACCGCCAACCCGGCCGCCGCAAACCAGTTGCCGATATCCTCGTCATCGAAGCCGAGCCAGCGGTGGCCATGTTCCGTTTGCAGGCTTTTTTCGTTATGGGGCGCGAAATCGACGACGATCATGCGGCCCTGCACATCGAGATACCGGGCCGCCTCGCGAATGGCATCCGCCGGGTCCTCGGCGTAGTGCAATGCGAGATGAAAGGTCACGGCATCGAACATCTCGTCGCCGAACGGCAATTGGTTCATGTCGCCGTATCGCACATGGCAATTGTTTAAGCCCCGTTGTTCCAGGTTCGCCCGCGCAATCGCGAGCATTTCCCGCGACATGTCGATGCCGACGCCCCGTGTAATCGATTTTCCGAAAATTTCGAGGATGCGGCCGGTGCCCGTCCCGACATCCAACAGATCGCCGACATCGGACTCGGGAATCAGCGCCTGCAAGGCGCGCTCGACTTCCAAATCATTGATATACATCTTCCGGATTCGGTCCCATTGCGACGCATTCTGACGAAAGAATTCGCCGGCGATCGCCGCCCGCGATTTTTTGATTTCTTCCAATCGTTCCTGATCGCGCCTTAGCGTTCCGTCGTCCTTCGGCATCATGGTCAACAAGGTCCGCACGAACCCGTTCTCGGGCGTCCGTTCGGTGAGCCGGTAGTAGGCCCATGTCCCTTCGCGAAATCGCTGCAGCAATCCCGCTTCGACCAACAACTTCAAATGCCGTGAGACTCTGG
>JBFFGE010000068.1:0-21824 GCA_041557595.1 Alphaproteobacteria bacterium | reverse complement strand
TTTATAATGGGATTGGATATTTATCTAATTATATTAATTAAATAAACAATATACATATTGCCTTAACGTTATTAATGGAATTTTAGATGATTTCCAAAAGCGGCGTTTTAGTATTCAGTGTTGCAGCTTTGCATTCCGCGGCGCATGCCGGTTCGGATCGACGGTATACACGCCGTCCATGCCGAAGACGCCAATTCGCTGGGTCGTGGCGGCGTTGCGCAGAACGATCGGTTTAGGCTCGTTGCCTGCGACGTAAACGTTGTAGATCATCGACGCTTTCGCATACTCGGCCAATCGTTTCTCGCCGAGGGCATAGAGCGGCTTGGCGATGAAATGGGTAATCGCGTTGTCGCCGACATGAATTTTGGTCACGGCGCCGATCTGCATCAGCCGCTCGAGGCCGTCTTTATAGGTGGTTCGAAGCGCCGCGATTTCCGCTTCATTGGCTACCAGCGCGCGATCGATCGACGATTGGTTGTGGATCAGGATGGGGCCTGCGACCGCGGCGGCGATCATCGCGAATACCGCCCAGCGCAGCGCGGCTGCGCCGTGGCCGCGCGGCTGACCCTGCCGGTCGATCATGCCCAGAACCGCGTTACTGAGTCCTACCGTCACAACGAAGGCAAGCACGGCGCTGGTGGCGGCATAGGCGAGATAGAGAGTTTCCGGCTGGATAAGTACCGCCGATAACGGGGCGGGATCCACGGCCATCGCAAAAATCTGCAGCACGCCGCCGAAAATCAGGCCGAAGAGGAGCATGGTGACGAGGCCGGCGGCGGACCAGGCCCGAAATCCGCGCCGCGCCGCGAGGACGCAAACGGTGATTGCGGTGGCCAACGAACCGACGATACCAAGGAGAAGAGGGGCAAGCATGATGACGTTCCCGTTCAACCGTTAGACGGACATGAGCAAGGAGAAGTTATGGTGAACGACGACGCCGTACATAAACACCAGAAGGAAGGCGAGCGTCGCCGTGAAGCGGCTGTTCAGCCAATGGAAAACAAGCAGGCCGGCGACAATGTGGATTGCCAGCTTTGGCATTTGCCACCAGTGTTCCAGATGCTCCATCGTCCAGGCGACGATCGGATTCATCTCGGTCCCGCCTGCCGCAATCACCATATTCGTGGAAATTACGTCCAAGATTCCAAGCAGAACGATCAAAATGCCGAGAGCGGCACCCAAATGTCTGATCGATATTGCATCGATCACTGCCGTTACCATTACAGTACTCCGCGATATTACGGCTTGAATGCCGATCTTGTTGTTTCCGGTGTTCCCGGATTTTGTATATTTTTACTTCCACCCGTTGCGGCGTTTCTTGTGAACGTCCAAAACGACTGAAGTTCTTATTATGTGAGGGGAGTATGCGGGTAGCTTCAAAATGCGTAAAATGCGCATAGGTATTTAGTAAAAAAGGTGTAAAGCGCCCTCTACCCCTGTTCCGATGATCTACCACCTATGAAGTATCGAATCGCAGGATCGATTGTGTTGGCAGGAAATTTCGGGGCGACAGATGGGCTTCGTTGCCCTCGATTAGGATTATTAGCCGGCTGCCCACATTGGTAGGCGGCCGCCTGCATTCGTAGCCGGCGACGGCGGCTCCCCACTGCGACGGCAGGTTGCAAAATCGGACCGCCGCCGGTATTGGCGTTTCGCGCACAATCTTGATTTTGACCAGCCGAGTCGGGCAACAACCGGCCGAAATTGCGGCGCCGGACCCACAAAGTGGAATTACCCCGAAAGATATTGAGCCGATGGAGCGAGGGAAATTCAATGGCCCCCGATACCTAGATGCGGGGGCAACTGTTGATTGTGCTACTAGGTGTTGACCATTGGCGGGAAGATTGTTCAGATGCGGTGCGCCGGGGACGGAGGCGTCCTTTAGGGGTGCGCGCGGGTTGCCGGACTGAAACAGCATAAGCGTTGGGCGAAGCGCTATAAATATTGATTGCTTTGTGTGATGCTGGGGCCGTCATGAACATGGATGCGCGCCAGCCGCGTGGCGTATCACGGAGTTGGGAGACAGGAATGCGGGTGGTGGCAGTTGCGTCACAAAAAGGCGGCTCCGGAAAGACAACCCTGGCCGGACACATTGCGGTGCAGGCGGAACGCGCCGGCGCCGGGTCGGTCGCGCTGATCGACACGGATCCGCAGGGCAGTCTCGCCGATTGGTGGAACGAGCGCGCGGCGCCCACGCCCGTATTCGTTCATACGTCGACACAGCGGCTCAAGCAAGATATCCAGCAATTGGAAGAACTTGGTATCGATCTCCTGATTATCGACACGCCGCCGGCGATTACCGCGACCATTACCGATGTGATCCGCGTGTCGGACGTCGTCCTGGTGCCGACCCGCCCGAGTCCGCACGACCTTCGGTCGGTCGGGCGTACCGTCGAACTGGTCGAATCCCTCGGGAAACCGCTGGTATTCATCGTCAATGCGGCGACGCCCCGCGCCCGGATCACGACCGAGGCGGCCATCGCACTTTCCCAGCACGGCACCCTGGCGCCGTCGATTATTCATCAACGCGTAGATTTTGCCGCCAGCATGATCGATGGGCGCACCGTCATGGAGCTTTCCGATACTTCCCGCTCGACGCTGGAAATCACCAAGCTTTGGGACTATTTGGAAAATAGATTGGAGCGTAATATGCGTCCCGCCGCCCTTAATACTGACGGAGGTCTGTTGCGGTCCAAAGGGCCGGCCGACACGCTTTGCGCCGAAAGGTAGGATCCAGAATTGCCGAAGAAAAACAAACCTGCTTCGCTGACCAGCTCACTGCTCGCCCGGAAAGGCGAGGCCGAACCTGCCGAGGTGCGGCCCACTCCGAGGCCCGAAATGCCGGTCGCTGCGCCAACCCCGACCGGTAACGATAAGGGGGTCTCCGATGGCGTCGAAAGCGGCGGCGCAAGTGGGCAGGGCGGGAACAAGGATTTATTCGGGCTCGGCAATTTTCCATTGCCTGAACTATCGGAGCGATCGCTTCGGAGTGCGGAACTCGAACGGACCGAGGCGGCGCCCGAGCCGTCCGAAGCGCCGACAGATCCCGACGCCCCTGCGGTGCGCGCCGCGGCCGCTGAGCCATCGATGCCGGCCGCGGCGGCGGCGCCGACGGAAGCTGCGGAACCAAGGGTCGGCCCGACGCCCGAGGTAGGCCCCACGCCTGAGAACGTGCCGGACCCGGAAATTCTCGATGTGGAGCAAGAGGCGGTGCGCGATGCACGGTTGTTGAAGGCCGTCTATGTCATGGCGGCGCTGACCGGTATCATGGCAATCGTGATCTATTCGGGCGGTTGGTTTATCGACGACGGCGCACAGAAAACGGCGAAACAGGAAGCGCCCTGGACGCCGCCCGCACAGACGGCAGCACAGACCGCGGGACAATCGCCGGAAGCGACCGGCGCGACGGACCGCCCGGTGGCGGAAGCGCCGGAGAAAATGCCCGCGGATAGCCCGGCCGAGAGCCAAACGGCGCCGGCAATGACCGCCGATGCCGTCAAACCGGCGGAGCCGCCGGCGCCCGTGGCAGCCGCGCCCGGCAATCCCCCTGTCGCCGCCGCGCCGGAATTGCCCGCGAGTAGCAGGGTTCTTCGGGAGGGGACGGGAAGTCCGTCGAGCACGCCCAATACGCAAATTGAACAGGCCTTACCGGCTGCGCCGCCGCCGACGGATGCGCCTGACGCAGGACAAGCCGCGACCGACCAATTGCCGGCAAAGCAGGCAGCGACGGCGCCTGCGGAGCGTAGCGCCGCCGTGGCGGCGGACCGGCAGCCTGCTGCGGGTTCTGAACCCGCCGCCATGGCGCCGGCCGACAAGGCGGCCGAGACGTCCGCACAGCCCGATTCGGCTGTCGCGACCGATAAGGTCGCGGGTGGCGCCGATTCCCCGACCAGAGGCATGACCCCCAACGCAGGCAAGCCGGAAGCGACCGCCGCCGCATCGCCCGGCAAAGCCGCTCCGGAGGCGCCGTCGGCCATGACCGCGCCGCAACAGGCGGCGAAGGCGCCGCCGACCGCCGACAGGGCCCCGGTTGCGATGGCCACGCCGTCCGATAGCGCGGCCCCGCTGGCCAAGCCGACCGGCAGGTTTCTTGTGCAATTGTCGTCGGTGAAGTCGCAGGAACGTGCAAATCGCGAATGGGCGCGGCTCAAGAAGTCATTTCCCAAGGAACTCGGAAATCTCGAATTGATCGTCGAAAAGCGCACGATTGCGTCGCGGGGCACTTTCTTCAGGGTGCAGACCGGGCGGTTCGCGACGATCTCCGAGGCGCGTGCGGTGTGTGCGGCGCTGACCGCCAAGAAACAAGGCTGTCTTCCGATCAAGCGTTGATGGGGTTCCCCTGGAGCAAATCCCGAGCGAACCGAAATGGTTCGCGACGAAGTATTTGCGTAATAACAAAGAGATAAACCATTTAGCTTGGGACAATTTGAACTAGAAATGGTTTAAGGACATGGCTGCCGGTTATTGAATCCGGCGCGCCGGCCATGCGTTTGCGCTTTACCGTACCGGCGCGTTGTTCCGCCGGCGTCGCGTCCGAAATGAGTCGCGCGGCGCATTCCGTCTTGCCAGATCAGATGGCGTAGCCATTGCCCTGGCCAATCGCCACGCCGCCGCGGGCACCCGTGTTGTACCGATCGGCGAAGGCGGGTTCGAGCGGACGTCCGTCGTGAAAATTCACCCACAGCCGCAGCATGTTTCGCCGGAGCGCGGGGTCTTCGTGATCGACATAGGCGCCGCGGTAATGCAGCAGCGTATAGTTGTTGATCAACTGGATATCGCCGCGGCGTAGGGCCATGTCGAGGCGCAGATCGGGGTGTTCCGCCAATTCCAGAATGTATTCCAGCGCGGCCCGTTCCTGCTCGGTCAAGGGATTGCCCATCTTGACTCCGGCGGATTCGATAATCTTGAAGTTGAAGCTGCAGCTCAGGCGTCCGGCAAAATGGCTGAACACCGGGATACGGTGGTTGGTCACCTCGTCGATATGGCCGGTTACGCCTTCGCCCCGCAAATCGTGGTGAAAGCCCCGGAAGAGGATGTCCAGGTATTCCGGGTGCTTGGCGAGAATTTCATTGAAGATCGCGGCCGAACTTACCAACGTGCTAAGACCGCCGCTTTTCGCCGGGTTCATGCAAAACAGGGCGGTCATGTCGGACGTATCCACATGCGGCAACAGCTTGGCGCTCGTTGTATAGCCGCGGGCATTCATTTCCGAGTAGTCGTAGCCCCGATCCTTGACCTCTGCGAGGCGCTGCCCCTTGGCGTTTTGCGAAATGGGCAGACCGAAATGGCAGCCGAGCCCCCAATAGATCGTTTCGATAATGGGGCGGTCGTAACGGTCGATGGGCAGGCCACGGATCACGATGAAGCCGCGCCGGTTTTCGACCTGATCGATCAGGCTCTGGAGGCGGTCGGTGAAGCGGGGCAACGGAAAATCGGCCTGCTCGAAATCCATCGGGGAGCAGCCGCGATCGCGAATGGCGCAGGTGGCGCTTTCCAACTCCGCGATATCCGATGCGCTCAGATGATAAATCCACTGGTCATCGGCATCGATGTCGGCCCGCCGCCAGGCAGTAGGACCGGTGACCGGCGTATTCAATCGATCGGCCATTTCAATTCCTCGCTTCGCTACTTCATCTCTGCGCAATGGGCCGCGCCATTGATAGTCACCCGAACTGCCGCGCATCCTAGCGTTCGCAACCATTCGCCGTCAAAGCGCGAAGCGCCGCGCGACCGTCGTGCGGATCACGGCCGAAAGCAGGCGCGACGATTTTTGCGAAACCGCTGCCGGAAAGGCCGGATGCTGTCGCGATTTGCGGGCAAAACGTTGACCCGTCGGGACGATTTGGATAATCGAAAATAGAGAAAACGCAGTAAAGTTTTCGCGTTTAAGCAAGCTTTAATATTATATTCCTAGTGTATCTGCAATAATACGAAGTCGACGATTTCTAGATTCCAACTAGAACTTCCGTCGATTTTTACAATATTTGTGTTCGGCGTGATTGTTGATTGATATGCCTGAGATCATTGTGTTTTGGGCACGGACGTTACCAAGCCCTCCGTACCGACTGTTTGCTACTTCGATACGTGACCAGGGAGACGCGTAATTTGGTGAGAGCCGATCGGCTCTAGGAAAGGAGGCGTGATGTTGCGCTCCATGACACTGGCGGCCGTTGCCGCCTTCGCAATGACCGCGGCGATGCCGGCGAACGCGCAGATGGTATGCGGCGAGCGCGCGGAAATCGTCAAAGCCCTGGAAAGTGGACATGAGGAACAGAAGACGGCCACCGCATTGTCGGGCAATGGCGGTCTTGTCGAGCTTTATACCGCCTCCGGCGGAAGCTGGACCTTGCTGATGACACTCCCCGGGGGACCGACCTGTTTGCTCGGCTCCGGCGAGGAGTGGGAGGGCTGGAGACAGTTGAAGGATCCCAAGAACCGCCGCGCCACGGTCGACGGAGAAGTGGTGGATCATACCTGAGCCGGCTTGGCCGGTTCGCGATCCGACCCTAAGGAATTACGCCAGGGCGCCGAACATCGGCGAAAAGGGGTAGGGCGGGTTCGACATGGCCTGGGTGGGCCTGTGTCGAGCCCGCCTATTTTTTTGCGCGTCGAACCCGGTCATTCGGCCGGAGAGACGAGGTCACGACAACGGCGTCCTTCGCGGTCGGCGGTTACTTGCCGAAGATGCTCTCGAAAAATCCGGTTTCTTTCTTGGCGTCTTTCCGCTTGTTCTTCGCCAGTTGCGGGCGGACGCAACTGCCGCGGATGACGCCATGCTCGCAATGCAGGACATGCCGGGCGCCGGTGATGAGCTTGATCCCCTGATCCACGGTTTCCGTATCGCCTTCCCGGGTGAAGATGGAAAAGATGACGAACAGATCGCCGACCCAGGCCATGCCTGTATTCCAGACGGGCAGCGATTTCTTGCGGGCCGCCTTGTTTTTCGGCTTCTTGTCGGTCAATTGCATGTAGTAGCCAAAGCCGTCTTCGATCTCCAGTTCCGTCAATTCGACCTTGGATTCGATCGATGTGGGCAGATACCGGTCCGCGCTTTCCTTGAGCCAGTTCCGCAGGCTGTACTTCGAATTGTGCACCATCCGCGTCGCGGTGAGCGGCATGGCGGTCAGCCGAATCAGGAAATGACCGCCGTGATTGGGTCGAATATTGATCGTCGTGTGCTTGCCCTTCTTGGGCTCGTGCATTTCGGTTTGCCACGTCGCCGGCAGCTGTATCGCGAAATTGCCCTCACCTGTGGCGACCGGGAAATGCCGGGATCCCTTCTCCTCCACCGGTTCGAGGGAAATCGCATCGAGCGTCATGGACAAGGGCGGCTTCGTGTCTTTGTTACCGGACAGATCGGTTATGTTGACGTCGATGCAGACGTTTTCCTTGGCGATATACGCCCGAAGATGGCGGGATCGGTACACCCGGTCCAGGCGGCGCGATTTCTTTCCCTGCACCTTCTTGGTGGCGGTGTATTCGACGGTCTTCCATTCGCCGCGGGTGGCTTCCCTGATGATTTCCTTGCGCACGCCCTTATGCTCGGTGCGATACCACAGCTGTTTGCGGCAGGCTTCGGCGTCGACCGCGCCTTTCGCCGGCTGAATCCAGGCGGAGACGATGCGATGATTGGGTGGGTCTTCGCCCATGAAATAGGCGACAGGGGTGCCGTTGCGGTATCGCAGGCTGTGTTCGATTACGCCCAGCCGCAGATTGGGGGCGGTTAACGTCATCGCCCAGTCGCGGTCCGGCAGGCTCAGCCGGTAGACTTCCTTGGCATCGGCCGGACGCAGCGGGGCGGCCAAGAACGCAAGCGTTTGGCTCAAAAATAGTACAGTTACGGCAAGATGCCGAAGACGCATGACCCACCCAATCTGGCCCAGGAAAACGCGGAGTAGCGGTGAATTCCCATTGGATGGTTAACCCCGAGAACGCCATCCAGCGCCACAATGCGTTAAAAGCCGTTAAAAATCCGTTACGGCATCGCTAAGAGGGTTGGAAGAGCAGGAATTTTCGGGTTGAGGCGATCCGTTAAATTACCCGTGCCTTTCGACCCGCTGGTCGATGGCACCGAACAGGGGATCGCCGTCCGCGCCCGTCATCTCGATTCGCACCGTGTCGCCGAAATCGAGGAAGTCGGTTGTCGGCGCGCCGCGCTCGATCGTCTCGATCATCCGGACTTCGGCGAGGCAGGACGACCCCGCCGACCGGTCGGCGTTGGAGACGGTGCCGGACCCCAGGATCGTGCCCGCGCCGAGCCGTCGGGTCCGCGCCGCATGGGCGATCAATTCGGGAAAGCCGAAGGTCATGTCGATGCCGCAATCCGGGTGGCCTATCTCCCTGCCGTTGACCAGGCTCCGTACCGGCCCGTGCAGCCGCGCGCCGTCCCAGGCCCGGCCGAGGGAATCCGGTGTCATGGCGACCGGCGAAAACGCGCTGGCCGGTTTGCTCTGGAAGAATCCGAAACCCTTGGCGATCTCGCCGGGCACCAGGCTGCGCAGGCTGACATCGTTGACCAGCATCAGCAGCTTGATATGCGCGCCTGCATCTTCCGGCGCGACGCCCATCGGCACGTCGTCCAGCACGACGGCGACTTCCGCCTCGAAATCGATGCCCCAGTCGTTATCGGCGAGGGCGATGGGATCGCGCGGCCCGAGGAAGCCGTCGGACAGACCCTGATACATCAGCGGATCGGTCCAGAAGCTGTCCGGCATCTCGGCGCCGCGGGCACGCCGAACCAACTCCATGTGGTTCACATAGGCCGAGGCGTCGGCGAACTGATAGGCGCGGGGCAATGGCGCCGCGCAGGCGGCCGGATCGAAGGCTTCACTGGCGACCCCGCCGGTTTCGAGTGCGTCTGCACGTTCTTGCAAAGACGGCGCGATGTTTGCCCAGTCTTCAATCGCGCGCTGCAGTGTCGGCGCGACGGCACCGGCACGGACGAAACGTTGCAACGCCCGGTCGACGACGATCAACGTGCCGTCCCGGCCGCCTTCCTTGAGCGAGGCGAGTTTCATCTATGAATTCCTGTTATGCTGGTGTCATTCCGTTCGCCAAGAATTTACATATTCTATGTTCTCCACTCCCGCCGGCAGGTCGCCCGGCGTCAGCGCGTCGCGGGCGTCGACCATGACCGCGTATTCGTCGGTTTCGGCGCGGCGGGCTTCCAGCATGCCTTCGAGCGCCTTCGGGTGCGGACCGTGGGTGAAGCCGCAGGGGTGGAAGGTCACCATGCCCGGCGCGATGTCGTCGCGGCTGAAGAAGTCGCCCCGGTGGTAGAAGATGACCTCGTCGTAATCGTCGTTGTTGTGGAAGAACGGCACCTTGAGCGCTCCGGGGTCGGTCTCGATCGGGCGCGGCACGAAGCTGCAGACGACGAAGCGGTCGGCGACGAAGGTGGTATGCGCGGACGGCGGCAGGTGATAGCGGTGGCTGGTCAAAGGGCGGATATCGCGAATGTTGATCCGCACCGGCGCGAGATCGCCATGCCAGCCGACCGCATCCAGCGGGTTGTAGGGGTAGGTGACGGTGGATAGCGCGTTGCCGCGCTTGATCTCGATGCGCCAGGTCTCGGTCTCGCGGTCGGGCGTCTGTTGCGCGCGGAAAGCGTCGTCGAGGACCGGCGTGTCGAGTATCGCCGGATCGAAGATCGCATGCGGTCCGACCATTCCCTTGTCCGGCAGGCCGTAGGCGCTGTTGGTCGCCTCGATCATCAGGATTTCCGCAGCGCCGGCGAATTCCGTGCGCCACAGCGTGCCGCGCGGCAGGACGATATAATCGCCCTCGGCGATCTTCAGGTGGCCGTAATCGCAATACAGATCGCCGTCGCCGCTGTGCACGAACAGCAGTTCGTCGCCATCGCCGTTGCGCGCCAGCGTTTCCATGCGGCCGTGTGTCCGCCAGTAGCGATAGCGCAGATGGGCGTTGTGCAGCAGGGTGACCGCGCCCCAAGGGCCGTCCGCGGCGCCGAGTTCGTTGAGATCGTAAGCGCGCGGGCGCAGCGGGCCCTCCCAATCGGTCCAGCCGGTCGGCGGCCGACGGTGCACCATGTGCGTCGCCGGCCCGAAGAAGCCCTCGCGTCCGAGTTCGCGCTCATAGGTGCCCGCCGGCAGGTCCGCATGGGCCTGGCGCGACGCGGTGCCCTCGGTCCGGGGCAAGGAAATCCAGTGGCGCATGGGCGTTCTCCTGTTACAGGCCGGTATCGCGGCGTTCACGCTTACGGATTTGGTGGAACCGATGTGTCGGACGGCAACACCGTCGTCGTCGCGTGATCCGGGCGCGTCTTCAGGTCTGCGTAATACGGCGTGAAGTCCGGGCGCGTCGCGTCGAACAGCTGGGCGAAATCGTCGATGACGAAATAGACGTCCTGCAGATCGTCGATGCGATAGTCGGTTTGCATGATGCGCATCAGATCGAAGGCGATCCGGTTCGGCGTCGGGCTTTCGAGGCAATAGACCGATTCGGTGCGTGACGACACGATCCCGGAACCGTAAATGCGCAACCCGTCGGCAGTCCGGATCAATCCGAATTCCACGGTGTACCAATAGAGCCGGGCGAGATAGGGCAGGGCGTCGAGGCCGAGCGCCTTGAGCCCGCCGCGGCCATAGGCTTGCATGTAATCGGCAAATACCGGGTTCATCAACATCGGCACATGGCCGTAGATGTCGTGAAAGACGTCGGGTTCCTGCAGATAGTCCATCTGCTCCGGCGTCCGGATCCAATGGGTGGCCGGGAAGCGGCGGTTGGCGAGATGCCAGAAGAACACGTCGTCGGGCACCAGTCCCGGCACCGCGACGATGCGCCAGCCCGTGGCGCGGTCGAGAATGTCCGAGAGCCGGGCGAAATCCGGAATGCCGTCTGCCGCCACGCCGAGCCCGTCGAGACCGTCGAGGAATTCACGGCAGGCCCGGCCGGGGAGTATTCTGGATTGCCGTTCGAACAGTTCCCGCCAAATGGCATGTGCCCCTGCGTCATATCCCTGCCAGCCTTGTTCAACGACGAAATCGTCCGACGGCGGCGTCTTCAGGGATTTTGAAATTGCGGTCATCGGCCTCGCCTCGCGCTACACCGACAACTCGCCGCGGCGGACCTGATCCTGCTCCATCGCCTCGAACAACGCCTGGAAATTGCCTTCGCCGAAGCCTTCGTCGCCCTTGCGCTGGATAATCTCGAAGAAGATCGGCCCGATGACGGTGCGCGTAAAGATTTGCAGCAGCCGCCCGCCATCCTTGGTCGGCGCGCCGTCGATCAGGATGGCGTTGCGTTTGAGCCGCTCCATATCTTCGCCGTGATCCGGCAGACGCGTGTCGACCGCCTCGTAATAGCTGTCGGGCGGCGGATCCATGAAGTCGATGCCGCGGGCGCGCAGCGCCTCTACCGTGGCGAAGATGTCGTCGGTGCCGAGCGCGATATGCTGGATGCCTTCGCCGTGATAGGCGGCGAGGTATTCCTCGATCTGCGATTTGTCGTCGGCGGATTCGTTGATCGGGATGCGGATTTTGCCGCACGGGCTGGTCATGGCGCGGCTGTGCAGCCCGGTCAGCTTGCCCTCGATATCGAAGTATCGCGTTTCGCGGAAGTTGAAGAGCTTCTCATAAAATGCCGCCCAACTGTCCATGCGGCCGCGATAGACGTTATGCGTGAGATGATCGATATAGGTGAGCCCGGTGCCGGACGGGCGGGGCAGGCCGCCCTCCGGCGCGATGAAATCCACGTCGTAGATCGACGAGTCCCCGTACCGGTCGACCAGATAGATGACACTGTCGCCGATGCCCTTGATCGCCGGGATGTTCAGCTCCATCGGGCCGACCGGGCCGAAATGCCGCTTGGCGCCGTTTGCGATGGCGAGGTCGTAGGCGACGGCGGCGTTCTTGACCCGGAAGGCCATGGCGCAGGCGGATGGGCCGTGCACGCGCGCAAAGGACTGCGCAAAGCTCTCGGGTTCGGCGTTGACGATGAAATTGACGTCGTTCTGGCGGTAAAGGGTGACGCCTTTCGAGCGGTGCACGGCGACCGCCTCGAACCCCATGCGCTCGAACAGCGCGCCGAGCTGCGCCGGATCTTCGGCGGTGTATTCGACAAACTCGAACCCGTCGGTTCCGGCGGGATTTGTCCACGCGGGGTCGCGGGCTTGGCGTGTGCTGGCCATGGTCGCCTCCGTTGCGGTTGCGATGGCCCCCTGTGCCTTGTTGGCTTGACGCAATATGGCACAGTGGGCGGCGATAACAACCCCATGCTGCGGCTTCGTGATTACCGGTGGTCATTTAGATTGCGTTACTCGCTACACAGGTAAAGGCGACGCGCGGCCGATGCCGGGCGGCTTGTCGCCAAGCGGTCTATGCCGGTAAACTTTCGAACTCTCCTGAACATTGCCAGTGCGGAGTTCCGGCTATGATCGACGCGGTGCCAGAAAAACTCGATCTTCCCTGCGCCTGGAAGAGCGAGGAGCTTTACGAAGACACGTCATGGATCTGGCCGTTCAGCCAGGAGTCGTTGGACGAGCTGGATGCCGCCTTGCAATATTCCAAGAGCCTCGGACTGGCCGAGCAGGCGGTGACCCGGGATGATTTCCCGTTGCCGAACGTCGCCAAGGTTCTGGACGCGATGCTCGACGAACTGGAATACGGGCGTGGTCTCGTCCTGATGCGCGGCCTGCCGGTTGAGAAATACAGCCCTGAGGATCTTCGCCGGCTGTATTGGGGGATGGGCACGCATCTTGGCACGGCGGAATCACAGAATATCAAGGGCGAACTGCTGCAGGAGGTCACCGACCTCGGCTTCGACTACAATACGGATGCCCATCGCGGCAGCATGTCGTCGGCCCAGTTGCGCGCCCATTGCGACCTGACCGATATCGTCGGATTGCTATGCGTCCGTCCGGCCAGGGAGGGCGGGGAGAGCACAATCCGGAGCGCCATCACGATCTACAACGAAATGCTCGAGACCCATCCGGAGTATCTGCCGGCGCTGCACCGCGGATTTCAATTCGATCTCGACGGCAAGGGGCCGACCGGCGATCCCCTGGCGGTGACGCATGTGATCCCGGTATATAGCTGGTTCGAGGGGCAGTTGAGTTGCCGCTTCAACGAAAAGGCGATCAAGGATGGTGCGGCCAAGATCGGCCGGTTATTGCCCGATCTGGAGCGGGAGGCGATCGAGTGGATCAGCGCGCAAACTGTCCGGACGGAATTCGAGCTCTCGATGGAATTTCAGCCGGGCGACATCCAGTGGCTCAACAATCACACCATGCTGCACGCGCGCGAGGCGTTCGTCGATCATGCCGATCGGTCGGCCCGGCGGTTGTTGTATCGATTGTGGCTCAACCACGCCAAGGCCCGGCCGCTGGATGACGCCTTCGCGAACAAAGTGCTCATGGGCCCGCGCAAGGGGGTGAAGATGCGGGCGCCGACCTATGTCGCCCCGGCCGCCGCTGCCGAGTAGCCGCGCGCCCCGGCTCCGCTCCCGTCTTTTTCGGACTAGTTAGGTTGGCGCCGTGGGGTCGCGCATTATTGCCGAGCCCCCCGGTAAACAGGGCAATATTAGAGCTGTTCATGCCGCCGTCGCGCGGTCGCGGTCGGTGGTGTTTTCGAGGTAGCGCGTCGTTACCCCGCATCGGGCCGCCGCATCACCGTACCATTCCTGGCAATTGGTTCTTTCAGAAAACCATTGCTCGGGAGACGAGGCATGAAGTGGTTGGCATTGGCACTCTTGATTTCATCGGCGGCACCCGCTACGGCCGTGAACCGGGAGGGGCCTGCGATGGAAGCCGAGAGCGCAATCCCCAATACGGTAAAGAGCCGGGCCGTAACCGGCGCGATCATTATCGGCGCTTTGGTCGGTCAAGCCAGCGCGTGCGGACATATGGTCAAACGGACACATCTCGAGCGGATGATCCGGCAGGTTTCGGACTGGGCGACCAATGCCGATGACTGGCGGGAGGCGAAGGGCGTCGTCCGCAAGACCATTTTGGCCGCCTACCAGCAGCAGCGCTCGAACCCCAAAATGACCTGCGAACAGGTGATGACCCTGATCCGGGCCATGGAGCAAGACACCAACCCGAAAGCGGAAAATTGAAGCATTCGGACCGAACCCGCCAATCGCGGTAATCGGGGTTTCGTGAAGGCGCTGTGAAGTCGCTCGGCCGGCTTGCCGGCGGTCAGGCGAAGACGGCCTTGTGACCGGGGGCGGGGGTGCCGCCGAAGGTGCCCTTCTTCAGAACAGCCTCGCGGCCGCCATGTTTCTCGACCAGCGCGGCTTGATCCGCCTTGGCCTGTCGGTCGACGGCTTCCGGATCGGCAATCGACCGCAGCGCCGCTTCCATCTCCGCAACCAGCGATGCGTGCTCGGGCCGGTCGGCCAGGTCGTCCAGTTCATCCGGATCTGCGTCCAAATCAAAAAGTTCGGGCTTCATGTCCACGTAATAGATGAATTTGTAGTTGGCGCGCCGAACCATGAAGGCGCCGGTCTTGGCGCCCGATGCATGGTACTCGCTGAAGGTTACCCGTTGCCGATCATCGTCCGAGGCGGCGATGTCGTAGAGCGATTGGCCGGGTCGGGCGGCATCCGTGTCGTCGAGAGGCAGACCGACGCATTCCAGAATCGTCGGGTGGCAATCGAGATGGCTGACCGGCGTATTTACGACCTTGCCTTTCGGGACATCCGGGCCGGAGAGGATCATCGGCACGCCGGCGGCATGTTGATACATGTTCGATTTTCCCCAGAGGCCGCGGGTTCCCAGGTTTTCGCCGTGATCGCTGGTATAGGCGATACGGGTATCGCCCTCCAATCCGCTGTCCTTCAGGGCGGCGAGCACCTGGCCGATATTGTCATCCAGAAAGGAGCACAGGCCGTAGTAGGAAGCGATGGCGACCTTGCGGGTCTCGTCGGTGAAATAATCGTCGTAGACCGAACACTTGGCCAGGGCTTCGACCCATGGATGGCGGACATAGCCGCGATCCGGGTGAATGGCCGGCAACTCCATCTCCCCGGCGGGGTACATGTCGTAGAATTTCTGCGGCGCGATCAGCGGAAAATGCGGGCAGACGAAGGAAACGAACAGGCACCACGGCTTGTCTGTGTATTTCGGCGCTTCGTTCCTGAGCCAGTCGATCGTGTGGTTTCGGATCTTGGTGTCGTATTCGGTATAGGGCGATTCGCCCGGACCGATCTCGCGCGCGAATTTTTCGTTGCGCGTGCGAACCGGCAGCTCGCCGTCGCGCACCGCGCCCAGGATGTCGCCGCGACCCTCGACCACATGCATCGGCACCACCTGCTCGTCGAATCCGGTCGGGTCTTGCTCGTTGCGGTAGTGCAGCTTGCCGATCGACAGGACCCGATGACCCGCCGCCTGCAGACGGTGGCCCCACCCCTTGTCCTTTCCGGTATAGGGGCTGCCGTTGCACCAGTTGCCGATCGTGTGAACGTATTGTCCGGTCGCGAAGGCGGCGCGCGCCGGCACGCAGATCGGCGAGGCGGTATAGGCCGCCGTGAAACGCGTGCCGCCTGCAGCCAGGCGGTCGATATTCGGCGTCTTGACGAAGGGATGCCCATAGCAACCCATGGCATTGACCCGATGTTCGTCGGACATGATGAAGAGCATATTTTTCGGCTGCATGGCGATGGTCTCCCGTGTTTCGTGTCGGCGACGGCTCGTTCGTTGAATGGTCAGGGGCTCGGTGCGGTCGAGACGCTACCCCGCGGCCTCGCGGGGTTCAAGGGGGCCGGGATGCGGGGGTGCATCGACAGAAGAACGGGAGTCGTATTCTGCTGCATCGATAGGGCGATACCGCATAGTATGGGGTCGTCATGCCGGAGCCACTTGTCACTATTGGCGTCATCGTCGCGGGGCCGTTGTCGCAGGTCGAACGGGCCGTTCGTTCCGTGCTTGCACAAGATTATGAAAATCTCGAAGTTCGGCTGTGCGATGCGATCCTCGGTCAGGACAGCGCGACGCTGACAAAGAGATTAGAGGATGAAGATCCCCGCGTTTCCACAATTCGTCCGGTTCGCGGCCTGTCGGTGATCGAAGCGGCGGCCGTGCTGCGCGATGCCGCGGATGGCGATTATTTTCTCTGGCTCGACGAATTGAGTTGGCTCGACCCGGGCTATGTACGGCTGGGCGTGGCGTATCTGAGTCACAATCCCGGTCATGTCCTTGCCTGCGGCACGGTGTACGAGCCGCACGCGGAGGGCCGTGACGTCGCTGTGGCGCCGAGCGCGGTGGCCTTCGAAAATGCCGGCCGGCGCGTCGAATCCCTGGTTGGCAATCTCGGCGGGATCGGTAATTGGTATGGCCTGTATCGGCTGCAGGCGATCCGCGACGTGCCGCTGCATGCCGGGCTCGGGTTCGAATTGGGGTTTCTTCTGTCGGTTGCGTGGCGCGGAAAGATCGGTGCGGTGCCGGATATGGCGATACACCGGGAGGGAATATTCGAGGGACCGGCGCGGACCGACGAAGTCGCCCGGCTCGGCGTGCCGAATTACCAGGCGAGCGACCCGTGGCTCGCCGTCGCGGCATTGGTCTTCTGCAACATTGCCTTTTTCGACGACGGCTTCCTGCCGCTTCCGGTCGTGGAGCGGGTCCGTCTTGCCGTGGCGGCCGCCGACGGGGTGTCGTTGCGCTGGACCGTGCAGGACGAAGGGGCCCTGATTTCCTATGCGTCGCGCTTGTTCCCGACCGGCGATATGTTGACCCGGTTTAGGACAATCCGGTCGGCCATCGCCGATGCGGCGCTCGGCCTGCACGCGGTATCCAGCACCGATCCGGTCGTGCAGAACCTGATCGGAATCATCAATGTCCTGTGCCGGATGAAGATCGGCGCCATTCCGAAGAACAAGGCGGACGAGGACGTGGTGCGTCAGCTCGAATTCATGTGGGATGAGGATAAATCGACCGACGCGCGCAACAAGGTGGCGATTGTCTCCGCGATGTATCTCTGATGTCGTGCGGTCGATGACGGAGCGCAGCCGATCCGCGGCGCCCCGCCATGCAATGATCCGTCAGGCCGCGGCCGCCGAGGCGCCGGCAATCTTGCCGAACACCGAGCCGTTCATCAGGCCGGTGCCGCCCGCGTAGTTGAAATAGAACAGGCCGCCGACCAGTTCGCCCGCGGCATAGAGGCCCGGAATCGGCTGCAGGTCGGTGTCGACCACGGCGCCATCGGCGTTGATCCGGAGGCCGCCAAAGGTGAATGTCACGCCGCAGGTGATGGCATAGGCCTCGTAGGGCGGCTCATCCAGGAGGTTCGCCCAGTTGGTTTTCGGCACTTCGAGTCCTTTCGTGCCGCGGCCGTCGAGCACCGCCGGATTGAATCGCACATCGGTCATGACGGCGGCATTGTATTCTTCCAGCGTCTTCACGCATTGCTTGGCGTTGACGCCCTCGAGCTTGCCGGCCAGTTCCTCGAACGTATTGCCGGTCACCTTGGTCATCCGCTTGATGCGGTATTCGTCGCGCAACAGGCCGACGACCTTCTGGTCGAAAATTTGCCAGGCGAACTGCCCCGGCTGGTCGAGGATGACCTTGCCGTATTTGGCGTAGGTGTAGTTGCGGAAATCGGCGCCTTCGTCGACGAAGCGCTTGCCGTCGGCGTTGACCATGAGGCCGAGCGGGTAGCTGTGTTTCTGGAAATTGTCGCCGACCGTAAGGTCGCCGAACTCCGGCGCGTTGAGATCCCAGCCGACCGCGTGGCAGCCGGTCCAGTTGCCATAGGGCATGGCGCCGATGTCGAGCGCCATCTTGATCCCTTCGCCCATGTTGTGCCGTGTGCCGCGAACCTTCACCAGATCCCAGCCCTGGCCGAGATATTTTGTGCGCATTTCCGAATTCGATTCGAAGCCACCGGAGGCGAGGACGACCGACTTGGCCTTCATGTCGACGACCTTGCCCTTGTGCTTGACCTTGACTCCGTAGACCTTTTCCTCGTCGTAGAGCAGTCCAACCGCGCGGTGCTCGAACTTGATGGGAATGCCGAGGTCGCTGACGATCTTCGATTCCATTTCCCAGATGCCGTGACCGCCGCCCCAGAATTCCAGCGCCAGCCCGCCCCAGAACACCATCTTGCCGTCGACTTCGAAGGCCTGGCGTTTGTACATCGGCATGAAGCGGATGCCCTTTTGGCGCATCCATTGGGTGGTCTCGAAGCTCCTGGTAACGAGGGTTTCGCAGAGTTCCGGGTCGGTCCGGTATTGCGTCACGCGGAACATGTCGTCATAGAATTGATCGGTGGTGTAGGTGCCGAAATCGTTCTTTTCCTTTTCCTCGTCGGTAAGCTCGACCAGGGTCAGGATGTCCTGCATGCCGTT
Organism: Alphaproteobacteria bacterium; assembly: GCA_041557595.1. Classification (GTDB taxonomy): domain Bacteria; phylum Pseudomonadota; class Alphaproteobacteria; order UBA8366; family UBA8366; genus JAOTYV01. The sequence goes on along the minus strand of JBFFGE010000068.1, from coordinate 3,521 downwards.
ATGGGCGAAGCGCAGCGCGCCGGCGGTGTAGCGGCTGTTGCCGCCGGCTTCTTCCTCGTTCGCGCGTTCGAGGATACAGACCTTGGCGCCATTCTCATGGGCCGACATGGCGGCGCACATTGCGGCATTGCCCGCGCCCACCACGATCACGTCAAATTGTTCTTCCGCCATGGTCTCACTCCTCATGCGGGCGCAGGGCGCCATTTCCTCATGCGATATTGCCGTTCGGTCCCTGTCGCGCCATCGGGCGAGCGGATCGGATGTCGTCGCCGACTCCGCACCATGGCTTGACCGCCGTTTCCTTCGGGGCGCACACATTGCAACGGCCCATGAGCCAGCGTCAAGAGCGCCGGTGGCGCAGCACACGCGACCGTATGTCGCGATGCGTCAATTCGGTTGACGGGACGCTTCGGCGCGCTCAAAAGCGGTCTTCCGGCGCTGCTGGCGCCGCGGGTGTGCGAATGGAAACGCCGGAGAACTAAGGTGAACGACACGGATCGTGAGTCCTACGTGCTGCTCGACGATAACCTCTCGACGCCCGGCGGCGGCTTACTTTTCCGGACGCCGGTCGAGATCGTCCGGTGCGAGCGCGCGGACGAAGTGGAAGGCGCGCTGACCGCGCTCTCGGACGCAATCGGGCGCGGCTTGTACGCGGCGGGTTTTCTGGCCTATGAGCTCGGTTACGCGCTGGAGTCCCGGCTCTCGCCGTTGATGCCGGCGATGGCCGACCGGCCGCTTCTCTGGATGGGGCTGTTTGCATCGATCGAGCGGCTCGATCGCGCCGGCGTTTCGGCCTTCCTGTCATCCGGTACGGATCGTGGATTCCAATCGGGTCCGATGCGGCCGGGACTCTCGGAGGCCGACTACCTTCAGGCGTTTCGGCGTATCAAGCGCTACATTGCCGATGGCGACGTCTACCAGGTCAACATGACCTTTCCGCAGTATTTCGACTTTAGCGGCAGCCCCGTGGCGCTGTTTTCGGAGTTGCGCCGGACGCAGCGCGTCGCCTATGGCGCGATCGTGCATGCGCCGGATTTCGACGTGGTGTCGTTATCGCCCGAACTGTTCGTGAGCGTGGCGGACGGCGTTGCGCGCACGCGGCCGATGAAGGGAACCGCGGCACGGGGACGATGGACCGGCGAAGATGAGGAAGCGGTGGCGTGGCTTCGCAGCGACCCGAAATCGCGCGCCGAAAATCTGATGATTGTCGATCTGTTGCGGAACGATCTCGGACGTGTTGCCGAAATCGGCTCGGTCGACGTCACCGACCTCTACAGCGTCGAAACCTATCGCAGTCTGCATCAGATGACGTCGGGCGTGCGCGCCCGGCTGCGTCCGGAAATCGGTCCGGCCGAGTTGATCCGGAACCTGTTTCCCTGCGGGTCGGTGACAGGCGCCCCGAAAATCCGCGCCATGGAGATCATTCGGGAGTTGGAAACGGCGCCGCGAGCCGTCTATACGGGCTCGATCGGGATGCTCGGGCCGGACCGAACGGCCCAATTCAACGTGGCGATCCGGACGCTGTTCCTGGACGGATCGGGCCGCGGCGTCCTGGGGGTCGGCAGCGCCATCGTGCATGATTCGAGCGGGCCGGCGGAATATGCCGAATGCCTTCTGAAGGGGCGCTTCGCGACGGATTCGGGGGAGGATTTCGAGCTGATCGAGACGCTTCGCTGGACGCCGGCGGAGGGATACTGGCTACGCGAGCGGCATATCGGCCGGCTGGCCGGGTCGGCGGCCTATTTCGGATTCGATTGCGTTCCGGGACGGGTTGCGGCGGCGCTCGATGCGAAGGCCGCCGAATTCGATGCCTCGCCGCAGCGGGTACGGTTGACCCTGGACGAGGGGGGCGACATCCGGATCACCGCGACGCCGTTCGCGCCCGCGACGCCGGACGACACAATGCGGTATGCAATCGCCCCGGAGCGGACGAGGTCCGACGATGTCTTCCTGTATCACAAGACGACGCGGCGCGGCTTTTACGACGCCGCGCGGGCACGGCTGGCGGCCGCGACCGGCTGCGACGAGGCGCTTTTTCTGAATGAGCGCGGCGAACTAACCGAAGGCAGCTTCACGAACCTCTTCATCGAAAAAGACGGCGCGCTTCTAACGCCCGCCTTGGGATGCGGGTTGCTCGACGGTACCTTGCGACGCGAACTGCTGGACGACCCGGCGCACCCGGTGACCGAGGCGGTGTTGACGCCGGATGACCTTGAAAAGGCCGACGCGGTCTATTTCGGCAACTCGGTTCGCGGATTGGTGCGTGCGGTTCCGGCCTAGATCAACCTGCCTTTAATTGGAATCAATTAAAGGCAGAAAAGTTGATCGATTCAAAATAGATAGAGCAGCTTGTGTGCGCCGATTTGGGCGCACTCTGCTATAGGGATCGGATTAACCGCAGTCCGCCGTCTTCCATGACCTACACGACCGGGTTCGTCCATAAGGGTAACTGAATCCCGGCCGGAATCCGGGCATTCTTGGCGACGGTGCCGCGTGTTGCGGAAATTTCGTCAAGGATTACGCGACCGATGGTTCGCGAGTTGTTCGCCTTGTTCCTGGGTTTCATTCTCTGGACCGCCGCGTGGGGCGGTGGCGGAACAGTGCTCAGCGGCCTGCATTCGGGGCCGGGCAATGCGTTTGCGGTTCCGGAGCTGCAGGCCCTTCTGCTGGTCTATAGCGTCTTGTGCTCGGTCATGACCGGGTTGTTGATGGGGGCGCTGTGCCGCCGGCGCGAGACGGTCCTGTTGCTGGCAATCCTGTTGGTCGCGCCATATCCGTTCCTCTTCACCAACGCCGCGGAACCCGTGCCGCTCGCATTCTCGCTGCCCTTCATTCTGGCCATCGTACCGAGCGTTCTCCTCGGCGCCCAGGCCTGGCTGCGCGTCACCAAGCGGCTCGAGGAATAACCGGCCGCCGATCAATCGGTCAGCACGACCGCATCCAGCGCCATCACCCCGTCGCCCTCCGGCAGCACTACCACCGGGTTCAAATCGATGCTGGAGACCGTATCGCGGTTGGCGTCGGCGAAGACGGAGAGGCGCGAGAGCGCCTTGGCGAGCGCCGCCTGATCGCATTTTGCCGCACCGCGGGCGCCGTCCAGCAGCGGGAAGCCCTTGATCGACCGGATCATCTCCATCGCCTCCGCTTCGCCAAAGGGGGCGAGACGGAAAGTGACGTCCTTCATCACCTCGGTGAAGATGCCGCCGAGACCGAACATCACGACGGGACCGAAGACCGGATCGCGCTGCACGCCGAGGATGACCTCGACGCCGCCCGACACCATCTTGGCCACCAGCACACCGTCGATGCCGGCATCCGGGTGCGCCTTGGCGGCGTTGGCGATGATTTGATCGTATGCCGCGCAGGCGGCGTCTTCCGATCCGACGCCGAGGACAACGCCGCCGATGTCCGATTTGTGGACGATTTCGGCCGAGACGATTTTCATCACCACCGGAAATCCGATTTTTGCGGCCGCCTTGGCCGCGTCCGACGCGCTCGTGGCGAGATGCTCGGGTGCGGCC
>JBFFGE010000067.1:0-21913 GCA_041557595.1 Alphaproteobacteria bacterium | reverse complement strand
TCCCGGACGGTCCAGCGGCCGTCCCAGTTGACCGGCTCGCCGGTCCACAGCGCCTTGCAGAGGCGCAGCCCCTCCATCATCGTGCCGATCCGCTTCTCAAAGGTCACGCCGGCGGACCTGAATTCGGCCTGCGTCGCCGGCTGGCTGTTGGCGATGCCGACGCCGAGGATGAACCGGCCCTCGCTGATCTGATCCAGCGTCGCCACCTGATGGGCGAGCAAGACAGGGTTGCGCATGGCGGACAGCAGCACCGCGGTGCCGACCTGGATCTTCGGCGTCCGTGCCGCAATGGCGGCGCACAGCGTCAGCGGATCGTGCCGCGGCTTGGCCAACAACGAATCGCCGATCCAGACCGAATCGAAACCCAGTTCCGCAGCCCGGTCCGCCAGGTCCAGAATCGGCCCCGTCTCGTGCTGTCCCGCCATGACCCGTTCGCGCGTCGGCAACAGATATCCCATGCTGACCGTCATTGGCCGTCTACTCCCTGTGAAAATTCAACGTCGATGCCCGCGGACGAGGTTCGAAAGCCGATCGAGGCCAGACCGGAAAGAACGCGATGCCCCTCACCCCATATGCTTGTGCAGGAAATCCTTCGTCCGGCCGTTTGCCAGTTCGCGCATGTCGGGCACGTCGGAGGACGCGCCCTCGCGGGCGAAGGCGTGATCGGTGTCTTCGTAGACATAGGTGGAGACATGGATGAACCCGCTGAGCACGCCGTCGAACTGCTTACGCACTTCCGGCGGTGTCCAGGGGTCGGCGCCGCCGATGTGCAGCAGCAGCGGGGACTTCAGATTGGTCGCTTCGTTCAGGAAGGTCTCGATGCCGACGCCGTAATAGCTGACATTGCAGTCGGCGTTGCCACGCGTGCCCGTGAGATATGCGAGCTTGCCGCCGAGACAGTATCCCGAGGTCGCGACCTTGCCGTTGCAGTCGGGCAGCGCGCGCACCTGATCGACCGCCGCGCCGATGTCATCGACCGCTTGGTCGACGTCCAGCTTCTGGCCGAACGCCAGGGCCTGTTCCCGATGGCCGGGGGTTTCCGGGTCGAGCACGATGCCGGGCTCGATCCGCCAATAGACATCCGGACAGATGGCGAGAAAGCCCTGGCCCGCCCAGTAATCGGCGATCCGCTGCATGAACCGGTTCACGCCATACACTTCCTGCAACAGGATGAGGGCCGGCGCGGGCGACGTGGCCGGGTCCGAGCGATAGGCCTGGAACGTGCCGCCTCCCGGCGCGTCGATGGAAATTTGCGGCAACGGACGTCCTCCCGGCTGTATGGATCGGTGTACGTGGCATCACATTGTGGGGAAAGCGTCGGTGTGCGGCAAGGCCCGGCGGTTCAGTGCGCGCCGCCATCCGTATCGAAAAACACGGTAAGGCAAAAGAGCATGTCGACATCGGTGCCGATCGCGGCCAGCGGCAGGAAAATTCGCTCGAGCAGGTTGAAATCTTCCTCATAACTCAAATGCGGTTTGCCGCGGCGCCAGCGCGGCGCCCCATCCGCAACGAGCGCCTCGCAATCGGCATGCGTCTCGGACCCGATAAACTGCGCAAAGACCTCATCCAGCCATCGCCCGGTGTGGTCGACACCATAGAATTCGGCGATCCTGGTCCCGATCAGCCGATATTTGAACCGCAGGGGCGCGCGCTGGACGTCCACCAGCCAGACATTGGGCAGCAGCGGCAGGATGTCCGCCGGATCGATATGCTGCCGTCCCGGAAGGCCGGTTTCGGGATGAACCGATTGCCAGTAAGTGAACAAATCGCGCGTTCTCGGATTGCAATCCGCTGGCATCACAAATTTGGATTTTCCCGACGGCATAGATCGATCCCAAAGCACGAGGCGGCGAAGGCCACAGCACAAATCGGTTGAAAAGATTGGGGTTCAGTTTACCTGGAGTTATAACTTACGATTGAATTTTAGCATAAGACAACCCGCATCGAACGCGTATTCCCCGATTATCTCGAATATGCCCGGCGCACCGGAAGACACCGAACCGGATACGCATCCATATAAATGTTATATTTTGATAAAGGCAAAATAGCATGCGTCACGCATTCCGATCCCTCAAGATCAACCTGCCTTTAATTGGAATCAATTAAAGGCAGGAAAGTTGATCGATTCTATAAAGATAGAGCAGCTTATGGGCGCCCAAATAGGCGCACGCCGCTCTAGCAACGCACGCCCATCGGCTTATGACGATCACCCACAGCTGAAATTTCCTGATATGCCGTCTTCCGTAATCGGTCCCTTCCCGCCGCTCAGCGAAATCGTCCGGCGCGAGACCCTGGACCGCATCCTTGCGGCAGCGCCGGATCGGGGCTCGATATGGCTGTTTACCTACGGATCGTTGATGTGGAATCCGGGATTCGAAGCCGCGGAAACCCGCGTCGGGACGCTCACCGGGTACCGGCGGGCGCTCAATGTTTGGACCGCGCACGCACGCGGAACGCCCGACCGTCCCGGCCTCGCGCTTGGCCTGGCAATCGGGGGCGAATGCCGGGGGATACTGTACCGCCTGGCTCCGGATCGTCAGGAGGACGATCTCGCCGCGATCTGGGACCGCGAAATGTATACCGGCATCTACCGGCCGGAATGGCTGGCGGTGAACCGCGATACGGGCGGGCCCGTCACGACGATCTGCTTCGTCACCGACACATCCCATCCCCAATTCGCCGCGCCGACGACGACGGAAGCGGCCGCCCGCCTGGTCGCACAGGCGTCGGGAAAGTTCGGAAGCTGCCGGGACTACCTCGCCGAAACGCTCGACTCATTGCACCGCCTCGGGATCGAAGAACCGGCGCTGTCCGCGGTTCTGGAACGAACCGACCAACTGCTCGCCGCACCGCCGGAGGCGTAATTACGGTTTGGCTGCGTCCCGTTGAATGGCGATCAGCTTGTATCCCTTGCCGTGCATGCAGGCGCGGTACATTTCGTCCGCCGCAATATTCCGATGCATCATTTCCTCGGCAACCGACGGGCGCCGGTATACCGGCCCGTAATCGTAGTACGGGTTGAATTCCTCGTTTACGTAATTGACGCAAAAGCTTCTATCGGCGTCGAAGGTCTTTTGGTCCACGCCCTGCTTGACCCAGCGGTAGTCGGGCATCGTGCAGGCCGCAATCGACGCCATCGCCAGCAAGACCGTCAGTCGTCCGAACATCTTCATGCGCACCCTCCCGGCCGCTCCGCGGTTTGCCGCATCGAATGGGTTGACCCAACTCAGAATATAGGCGCGCGCGCGGGAAATTGAATACCGGCGGGACCGCCAGCAACGACAGCGTCGACCAGCGCCCGCGTATAGGCATGTTCCGGCGAACCGAGCACGCGCGCCACCGGCCCGCATTCGACGATTACACCCTCCCGCAGGACCGCCACCCGGTCGGCAAACCACCGCACCAGCTTGAGATCGTGGCTGATCAGCAAGAGCGCCGTGCCATGCGCTCGTTGCAGCCGCCGCAGCAGATCGAGCACGTCCCGCCGCAACGACGCATCGAGGGCGGAGACAGGCTCGTCCGCCACCACGATGCGAGGCCGCGTCGCGAAGGCGCGGGCGATGGCCACCCGTTGTTTCTGGCCGCCGGACAGCTCCCTTGGATAGCGCGACGCGAAGGCGGCAGGCAGGTGCACCGACTCCAACAAATCCGCCGTCGCGTTCGCATCCCCGGCGGCCCCCCGGCTGGCAAGCGCGCGCGACAGCTGCCGCCCGATCCCGAGGCTCGGATTGAGCGACCCATCCGGATCCTGAAACACCATCTGGATGTCCAGCCGGAGATCGCGCGGCCGGCGGTCGACCGGCGTGGCGCCGATTTCCTTGCCATCGAATACGACCGCACCGTCATCGGCCCGGTCCAGGCCCGCGAGAATTCGCCCGAGCGTCGACTTGCCGCTGCCCGATTCCCCGACCAGCGCCAGCGTCTCGCCCGGCGCGATATCCAGGTCGAGGCCGTGCAACGCCGCGACCCGCCCCGCCCCACTGCCCCAGCGGCCGCTCAGCGGATACGATTTGGCGATTCCGGAGAACCGGACAAGCGGGGCGCCATCCGTATGCGGTCGCCCGGCCGGCGGCGGCGCCGAACTTCCTGCTTCCATCGACCGGACCAACCCGGCGGTATAGGGGTGGCTGCCGCCCGCCAGGATCTCCTGGGCCGTCCCGCGATCGACCACTTCTCCGGCGCGCATGACCAGCGCCTGCTGCGTGAGCGCGCCGATGAGGTCCAGATCGTGCGAAATCAACAGCAAGGCGATGCCGTGCCGGTCGGCCATGTCGCGGATCAGCGCGACGATCGCGGCGCTGGTCCGGCTATCCAACGCGGTGGTCGGCTCATCGAGAATGAGCAGCGACGGCTCCCCCAGCAGCACCATGGCCAGGCATACGCGCTGCAACTGTCCGCCGGAGAGCATATGCGGATAGGCGGCCAGAATCCGCGCCGGATCGTCGAGCCGGACTTCCGTGAGCATGGCCTGAATTCGGCGCTCGACGATCTCCGCCGTGGCGCGCGCCAGGCCCGGCACTTCGCGCAATTGCCGGCCGATCGTCATCGCCGGGTTGAGCGCCGCCATCGGCTCCTGCTGGACGAGGCCGATGCCCGAGCTTCGCAGCGTCCGCAGCGCCCCGCCCGGCATCGCCGAGATATCGGCGCCCCGAAACCGCATCGCGCCGCCTGTGACACTGCCCGCCGCCCCGAGCGCCCGCAGCAAGGCCAGCGCCAGGGTGGATTTGCCGCTGCCCGATTCACCGACCACGCCGACCCGTTCGCCGGCGCCAACCGTGAAGCTGACATTGCGCAGCGCCTCGACGGCCCGGCGACGGCGGCCGTAACGCACGCACAGATCCCGGACTTCCAGCAAGGGTGGCGTATCCGGCATCCCGCTAGCCCCGCCCGTTCGGATCGCGCAGCCCATCCGCGAGCAGGTTGAACCCGAGCACCAGCGACGAAATCGCCACGGCCGGCGCGAGCGTCATGTGGGGGAAAGCCAACGCGACCTGGCGCGCCTCCTTGATCATGCTGCCCCAGTCGGGCGCCGGCGGCGGCAAGCCAAGACCGAGGAAACCAAGCACGCCGATGGTGATGATCACATAGCCGAACCGCAGGCAGGCATCGACCACCAACGGCCCGCGAAGGTTCGGAAGGATTTCCACGAGCATGATGTAGGCGGCGCCATCGCCGCGCAGCTTGGCCGCCGCGACGAAGTCGCGCGCGCGCAATTCGAGGGTGAGCCCGCGCACCACGCGCATGATCCCCGGCGCGCTGGCCACGGTGACCGCCAGCAGGATGTTCAGCCCCGATGCGCCAATCGTGGTCAGGATCAGGATGTAGAGCACCAGGACCGGGAACGACAGCACGACATTGGCCGCGAACGACAGGACCGTATCCGTCCGGCCCCGGTAGTATCCCGCCGCAAGCCCGGCCGTCACGCCCACGGCATAGGCCAGCACCGTGGCGCCGATTGCATAGACGAGGACGCTGCGGGCGCCGAACAACAAGCGGCTCAGGATATCGCGTCCCAGCGTATCCGTGCCCAGCAACAGCAGTGCGCCGCCATGCTGCGCACCGGGCTTGGCGAACGGCGTCAGCGGTGTGACGGGATCGAACGGCGCCAGCACCGGCGCGAGCAGCGCGGCCGCGAACCAGAACAGCACGAGCGCAAACCCGATTGCGGCGACCGGACGATGGCGCAAGGCTGCGAGGATGCGGCGGACGCGCGTCATACCGGGCCTCCCGCGAACCGGATGCGCGGGCTGAGATAGGCATAGGCGATGTCCGCAAGCGTCTGCGTCACGACGGCGACGACAACGGCGACCATCGCGCACGCTTCGATGAGGAAGATATCGCCGAATAGCGACGCCTCCAGCAACAGTGCGCCGAAACCCTTATAGGCAAAGAAACTCTCGACCACGATGACGCCCGACAGCAGCCAGTTCACCTGCAGCAGGATGACCGTAAAGGGTGCGATCAGCGCGTTGCGGAGCGCATGCCGCAGGACGACGACGCGGAACGTCAGGCCCTTGAGCAGCGCCGTCCGGATATAGGGCTGCGTCATGACATCGGCCATGGAAGCGCGGGTCATGCGCGCCACATAGCCGAAGTCGTACAGAACCAGCACGGCGACCGGCAGCACCAATTCGCGCCAGTCGAAGCCGCCGCTCATCGCGCTGGTCCCGGGCAGCCAACCGAGCGCAAAGACAAACAGCGCCGACAGAAACGCCGCGCTGGCGAATTCCGGAACGGAGGTGGTGACGATACTGATAATCGAGATCGCCCGGTCGCTGGGCCGGCCCTCGCGCATCCCGGCGATCACGCCGAGCGTCAGCGACAGCGGCACCATGATCGCCAGAACCGCCGCGCCGAGGACGACCGTGTTCAGCAATCGGGGCCAGAGGATATCGCCGACCGGAACCTTATAGCACAGCGACTCCCCGAGATCGCCGGTCAGCAGTTTCGCGAGCCAGCGCAGATACCGTTCGAACGCCGGATCGAAATAGCCGTTCGCCTCAAGCCATAACCGCTGTTGTTCCGCCGTGGCGTATTGACCGAGAACCTTGGCCGCGACGTTGCCCGGCGTCAATTCGAGCAGAAGGAATACGACAATCGAGACGACCAGCATGGTCAATGCCAGCATGCCCAGGCGTTTCAGCAGGAAGAAGAGCATCGCGTCGCGTCAGCCCAGCCCTGCGCCGCCGAGCTGATGATAGTTGGTGGGATGCAGGCGATAGCCGCGCAGATTTTTAGAACCGACGGCGAATATGGACCGCCAAAGCGGCTGCACGATCACCGCGTCCCGCTGCAGGATGCGCTCACATTCGGCCATGTGCCGGCGCCGCGCCGGGATATCGAGTGTCGCGTTTGCCCGATCGAGGACACGATCGAATGCGCTGTTTGCATAAGCGGACTCGTTCCAGGCGGCGGCGCTGCGATAGGCGAGATTCAGCACCATCACGCCGAGCGGCCGGTGCGTCCAGCCGGTGAAACCGAAGGGCGTCTTGTTCCAGATATCGCCATATTGTTCGCTCGGCATGGTGTTGATCTTCAGGTCGATGCCGGCCGGCCGGCACATCGCGGACATCGCCTGCACGGTCGTCGGCTCCCAGCTCGGCGCGGACCGGCAGTCGATGGAAAGCTCCAACCCGTTCGGATGGCCCGCTTCCGCCAGCAGCTTGCGCGCCAGGGCGTAATCCTGCCGCTGTTTCGGCAGCGCCGCATAGTCGGGATGGACCGGCGCCACGTGGTGATCCTCCCCCGCGGCGCCCCTGCCCCGATAGCCGAGTTCCAGCAACCGGTCATGGTCGATGCACGCCTGAACCGCCCGGCGCACCGCCACCTTGTCGAAGGGGGGACGGTCGACGCGCATGCGCGCCACCGCGGTCTGCGCCGTCGCGGCCTCGAGCAATTGCAACTGCGGCATCGCCTGTACCAGCTCCAGTTGATCCGGCGAAATCTCATAGTTCAGATCCGCCTGGCCGGAGGCAATCGCCGCGATCCCCGCCATCGGATCGTCGCCGTGATCGATATAGAGGATCCGTTCCGGATTGGGCCTCGGCCCCCAATAGGCGGATTTTTCGCGCCGCACCAGGACCGCCTTCTGCCCAATCGAAAATTCGGCGAGCCGGTACGGTCCGGTCCCGACCGGATTCTTGGAAAGGTCGCCGCCCTCATCCGAAAACCGGCGGTGCACGATCGCGGCCGGGTAGTTGTAGAGATTTTCGGGAATCGCCAATTCCGGTTTGCTCAGGTGAAGCCGCACGGTGTGGCGGTCGACCACTTCGACGCCCCCCGCTGACAATCCCGAAAACAGGCTCTTGTTCGACGACCCGGTCTTCGGATCCACCCAGCGCCGGAAATTATACGCAACATCTTCCGCGCCAAAGGCATCGCCGTTCGACCAGCGAACGCCGCGACGCAGCCGAAAGTTCCAGGTCTTGAGATCCTCCGACGCGGACCACGACTCCGCAAGATACGGCCGGGTCACGTTGTCGGTGCCGGTCATGGTCAGATATTCAACGATGTGGCGCGCGACATTCGACTTTTCGGTCCAATCGAACCGCGCCGGATCGGTCATCTCCTGCACCTTCATCGAAATCCGCAAGGTACCGCCCGACGCACCGGCCGCCGCGCGCGCCGTCCCCGGCGCCAGCCCGGCCAGCGCATAGGCCGCGGTCGCGCTCAACCCCAGCAGGGTCGCGGTGCGGAGGAAGTCGCGCCGGTCGGCCGCGTTCCGGCGCGCCGTCGCCGCCAGATCCGGTATCGCCGGATGCGCGCCGGCGCCGGCGGCGAGGGCTACTGCGCTGGGCCTGCGTTTCATCGATCCTCCAATTTCCGACCTCGTGCCGGCGGCGACTGGCCGAGGCGCGCCGTAGCGACACTTCGCGCAACTATACCCGTTTCGGCGGCGCAATACTTGCGCCTTGCAGCGCGGGCCCAGGTATGGAAACTGCCAGTCATGTTTCGCTCACGCGCAATGGGCCGGATTCTGGCCGCCATCCTGATGGCCATCTTCTTCGGCCAGGCCCCCGTACTGGCGGATACGGTCATCAAGCTCAAATATATCCGCGATTCGGATAAGCGCCCGGTGACGCAATACTACCTGTTATTGCACGGCAAGGACCCGGTGCTCCAACTGCCCGACCCGGTCGCGGTGCTGCTGTTGTTCCCCGGCGGACACGGGCGGCTGGACCTGGCGGACGACCGGCTCAGCGTCGATGCGCTGGATTTCCCGATCCGGACGCGGCACCTGATTGCCGCCGAGGGACCGTTTGCCGTCGCCGTGCTGGACGCCGCCTCCGAGTTCAAAAACGACGCGATTTTCCCCGGCGGGCTGTTGGGTCAGCGCACCAGCAACGCCTATCTGGAGGATGTTCGGCGCGTGATCGGCGACCTCCGCAGCCGTTTCCCCGGCAAGAAAATCTGGCTCATGGGCGACAGCGAGGGCGCCATCGCCGCCGCGCATGCGGCCGCCGAGTTGCCGATCGGTCAAGGGGCCCATGGCCTCGTCCTGACGTCGCCCGTCACGGTCAAAGTACCGGCGCGCAGCGCGCTCGGCGATGTGCGGCTTGGCGGCATCAAAATTCCGACCTTGATCCTCACACATCGGTCGGACGACTGCGCGGCCACCCCGCCCAAGGCCGCGCGCGGTTTGAAACAGAAGCTTACCGGCAACAAGCAGGTTGCCATCAAGGAAATGAAGGGCGGCAGCCTGCGGATTTCCGAAGCCTGCAAGCCTTTGGGCCCGCACGGCTTCTTTGGTATCGAACAAAAGACCATCCGCGCCATTGGCGAGTTCATTACACGGTTTTGATCCGCCGATACCGCGCTACCGCTTCCATAGGCCTAATAAAATGCCTTCTCTGAAAAGGGCTCGCCGTGACCGAGAAAACTGCCGAACTGCTTGATAAATCAACGCTGTATGAAGGTTTCTTCAAGTTCACGCTCTTCACATTGCGGCACACGCTGTTCGGCGGCGACAACAGCCGTGTCTTTAGCCGCGAGATTCTGGAACGCAATCCGGTCGCCGCCCTGCTGCCCTACGATCCGGTCCGCGACGAGGTGGTCTTGATCGAACAGTTCCGGCCGGGCGCCTTCGCCGCGAATTGGCCCAACCCCTGGATCATCGAGGTCGTCGCCGGCATCATCGAACCCGGCGAGACGGCGGAAGACATGGTGCGGCGCGAAGCCATGGAGGAAGCGGGCTGCACGGTGACCGATCTGGAACCCATCGTCACCTTCTTCCCGAGCGCGGGCGGCTGTTCCGAAGTCGCGCACTTCTTCTGCGGCCGGGTCGACGCATCCGATATCGGCGGTATCCACGGGGTCGACGATGAAGACGAGGATATCCGTGTCTTCGTCGAGTCCACCGACAATGCGCTGAGGATGCTGGATGCGGGCGAAATTCAGAGCTCCATCGGGGTAATCGGCCTGCTTTGGCTGGCGCGCCATCGCGAGAAGTTGCGCACCCGGTGGACTTGACCCCGACAGCGCCATCCGCTTCTTTAGACACGGGGTACGCTGACCCGCCTAAAATCTCATTGACACTCGAAGGAAGCGCCAGGCATGGACGTTCGCGACGGCTTTATCGACAGCATCGGAAATACGCCGCTGATCAAGTTGAAGAAAGCGTCGGAACTGACCGGCTGCACCATCCTGGGCAAGGCGGAATTTCTCAATCCCGGCAGTTCGGTGAAGGACCGCGCGGCGCTCGCAATCATCCAGGACGCGGAGAAAAAGGGTCAAATCAAGCCCGGTGGCATCATCGTCGAGGGCACCGCGGGCAATACCGGCATCGGCCTCGCCCTGGTCGGCAACGCGCGCGGCTATCGAACGGTGATTGTCATACCCAATAACCAGAGCCAGGAGAAAAAGGACATGCTCCGGCTGTGCGGCGCGGAGCTGATCGAGGTTCCGCCGGCGCCGTACCGCGAGCCCGAAAATTACGTCCATGTCTCCGAACGCAAGGCGCAAGAATTGGCAAAGAGCCATCCGCAAGGCGCGATTTGGGCCAACCAGTTCGACAATATCGCCAACCGCGACGGGCACTACCGCACGACCGGTCCGGAAATCTGGGAACAGACCGAAGGCACGGTCGACGTCTTCATATGCGCCGTCGGCTCGGGCGGCACCCTGGCCGGCGTGGAGAAATTTCTGCGCGAACAGAAGCAGGACATCAAAATCGGCCTGGCCGATCCGCTGGGCGCGGCGCTGTACCACTACTACAAACAGGGCGAACTCAAATCCGAGGGCGATTCCATCACCGAAGGCATCGGTCAGGGCCGCATCACAAAAAATATCGAAGACTTAACGATCGATTTCCCGTACCAAATTCCCGACGCCGAAGCGCTGCACATCGTCTTCGATCTGTTGAAGGAAGAAGGCCTCTGCCTCGGCAGTTCGAGCGGCATCAATGTCGCCGGCGCGATCCATTTGGCGAAGGAACTCGGCCCTGGCCATACGATCGTCACGGTGCTATGCGATTTCGGCACCCGCTACATCTCGAAGATGTTCAACCCGGCCTTCCTGCGCGAGAAGAACCTGCCCGTGCCGGACTGGATGGAATGATGCCGCGCACCGAGGAACTGTTTCGCGAAGACGCTTACTTGCGGGAATGCGACGCCACCGTGACGGGCGTCAACGACCGCGGCGGCATCCTGCTCGACCGCTCGGTGTTTTATCCCACCGGCGGCGGCCAGCCCGGCGATACCGGCGTATTGTGCCTTGAGAGCGGCGGCGAGATCCGCATTGCGACGACGGTCAAGGCCGACGAAGACGCGAACGTGGTGCATGTGCCGGCGGAAGGCCATCCCGCGCCCGCGATCGGTACGAAACTGACCGCAGTGATCGACTGGGACCGCCGCTACGCCCATATGCGCATGCATTCCGGCCTCCACCTGCTGTGCGCGGTGGTGCCCCACGGCGTGACCGGCGGGCGCATCGGCACGGATAAGAGCAGCCTCGATTTCGATATCGGCGAGGCCACGCTCGACAAGGAACACATCGCCGGCGAACTCAACCGGCTGGTCGACGAAGACCACGCGGTGACCCCGCGCTGGGTCGACGAGGCCGAGCTGGATGCGCAGCCCGACCTCGTGCGCACCATGTCGGTGCAACCGCCGCGCGGCGCCGGCAAAGTCCGGCTGCTCGACATCCCCGGCGTCGACCTGCAGCCCTGCGGCGGCACCCATGTGGCGCACACGGCGGAGATCGGCCGGCTGCGGGTCGGCAAGATCGAAAACAAGGGCAAGCGCAACCGACGGGTCAATATCCTGTTCGACGGCTAGATAGTGCCGTCGGCCGATGCCGATTATGTTCGGCACAAACCGGCGTTTCATGTTTTCGGAGTCATTCCCGCGGAAGCGGGAATCCATGGATCGACCTGGACTCCCGCTTTCGCGGGAGTGACGATGAAAATGCGGCAACGGCTGAACCGGACGCCGGTTCCGGCTATAGTCGTGTCTCCGGACCCGGCCATGAATCGACAACGGAGCGCCCCTCATGCCCTACGCCAATGCCGACACGCTGGTAAGCACCGACTGGCTTGCCGACCGTCTCGACGATCCCGCCATCCGCATCGTCGACGGCACCAGCTTCCTGCCCAATGTTCCGCGCGACGCGCACGCGGAATATACCGCCAAGCATATCCCCGGCGCCGTGCTGGTCGATATCGAGGAAGTGTGCGATCCGAATAGCGACCTGCCGCATATGCTGCCCGCGCCCGCGATGTTCGCCGCCAAGATGGCCGAGCTCGGCATCGGCAGCGAGCATCGCGTGGTGATCTATGACGCGATGGGCGTACGGACCTCGCCCCGGGTGTGGTGGATGTTCAAGATCTTCGGCCATGACGACGCGCATGTGCTGGATGGCGGATTGCCGAAATGGGAAGCCGAAGGACGCCCGCTGGCGTCCGGCGCGGAAACGCCGGCGCCGGCCCAATTTACCGCCGATTTCCGGCCGGAGATGGTGCGCGACGTGGACGCGATGATCGCCAACCAGAAGGCGCGCGGCGAATTGGTAGTCGATGCCCGTCCCGCCGACCGTTTTCACGGCACCGCGGCGGAGCCGCGGCCGGGCCTGCGCGGCGGACACATGCCGGGCGCGGTGAGCATGCCGGTCGAGCTGGTGGTCGACGGCAAGACCGGAACCGTGCTGCCAGCGGACACGCTTAAGGCTAATTTCGCGGCGCTCGGCGTCGATGGTGCGCAGCCGATCGTCACCAGCTGCGGCTCCGGCGTGGCCGCCTGCACCGTCTCGCTCGGCCTGCACCTGCTCGGCCATCCGATTGCGCCGGTCTATGACGGCTCCTGGAGCGAATGGGGCGCGCGGACCGACACCGAAGTCGAATGACGCTGGACATTCGCCCGCTCGAAGAGGACGACGTCGCCGCAGTGATCTCGCTCTGGCGGGCCTGCGACCTGACCCCGCCCTGGAACGACCCCACCGCGGATATCGCGCTCGCCCGCGCCGCGCCGGATGCGGAAATCTTCGTCGGCCGTCTCGATACCGAAATCGTTGCCAGCGTGCTGTGCGGCCATGACGGGCACCGCGCCTGGCTCTACTACCTCGCCGTCGATCCACGGCATCAGGGCGGCGGTTTCGGCCGGCGCATCACCGCCCACGCGGAAGACTGGCTGCGGTCGCGCGGCGCGGTCAAGGTGATGCTGATGATCCGGCCGGAAAACGACGAGGTTCGTGCGTTCTACGAATCGCTGGACTATGCGGTCGAGCCGCGTATCGTGATGGCACGCCGTCTCGACACCGGTACCGATTGATCCGATGAAGAAGCCATCCAAATCCCGCCTGCAAGTCACCGTGACCTATCTGGAGATGACCGACCCGCCGACCCGGCCGCCCATGCGCGCGCCCCTGTCGAGCCAGCCGCTCGCGTTGATGCGGGTGCATGAGCCGACGCTGTCCTACTACCGCTACCTTTACAACACGGTTGGCGAACCCTGGCTCTGGTATGAGCGCCGGCAGCTCGCCGACGAACCGCTGCAGGAAATCATCGCGGACGAACGGGTCGCCATCTATGTCCTGCTGAACGGGGCGGTGCCCGCGGGCTTCGCCGAATTGGACAGCCGGCCCAAGGGCGTGGAGCGGCGCGGCGATGTCCATCTGGCGTATTTCGGCCTGATTCCCGAGTTCATCGGCCGCAGCCTGGGGCGCTATTTTCTCGAGGCGATCGTCGACATCGCCTGGGAGCGCAATCCGGAAGGCCGCCTGACCGTGCACACCTGCACCCTCGACCACCCGGCCGCGCTGCCGCTTTACCAGCGCTGCGGCTTCTCGCCGACCGGCCAGCGCACCGCCTCGATCATCGACCCGCGCACCACCGGCGTGCTGCCCGCCGACGCGGGCCCGCCTGCCCCCTAAAACCCCACCTCGTCGCCGCCCTTGAGCGCCAGCATGCCGCGCGCCTCGTCGGGCGTAGCGACGTCCAGCGACAAATCCTCGACGATGCGGCGGATCTTGGCGACCTGTTCGGCGTTGTTCTTGGCCATTTGGCCCTTGGCGAGGAACAGGCTGTCCTCGAGCCCGACCCGCACGCTGCCGCCGAGCAGGGCCGCATTGGTGCAGAAGGACATCTGATGCCGTCCGGCGGCCAGCACCGACCAGACGAAGTCGTCGCCGAACAGCCGGTCGGCGGTGCGCTTGGCGAACAGAAGGTTGTCGAGGTCGGCGCCGATGCCGCCGAGGATGCCGAAGATCGACTGGATGAAGAAGGGCGGCTTCACGAGGCCCCGGTCGACGATATGGGCGAGGTTGTAGAGATGGCCGATATCGTAGCATTCGAACTCGAACCGGGTGCCGTGCGCCTCGCCCAGATCCTTCAGAATGCGCTCGATATCACGAAAAGTATTGCGGAAAATGAAATCGTCGGTGCCGCGCAGATAGGGCTCCTCCCAGTCATGCTTCCACTCGCTGAATTTGTCCGCCGCCGGATAGATGCCGAAATTCATCGATCCCATATTGAGCGAGCACATCTCCGGCCGGGCCTTGAGCGGCGCGGCCAGCCGTTCCTCCAGCGTCATGTTGAGCCCGCCGCCGGTGGTAATGTTCACCACCGCGTCGCAGGACTGCTTGATACGCGGCAGGAATTGCATGAAGACGTTCGGATCGGGCGTGGGCTCGCCGGTTTCCGGGTCGCGCGCATGCAGATGGATGATCGCCGCCCCGGCTTCCGCCGCATCGATACTCTGCCGCGCGATATCCTCGGGCGTGATCGGCAGCGCGTCCGACATGGTCGGCGTATGGATCGCCCCGGTAATCGCGCAGCTGATGATGACTTTGTTGTTTGCCTTGGCCATAACTTGGCGTCTCCCTAGTCGAAGTATGCATCCCGTACGAAGGCGCCGACCGGATCATAAAGCAGGCGCATGCGGTCGGCCAAATCCCGTCACCGCGCGCGCCTACTCGATTTTGCGCCGCCACAACGGGTCATAGCCATTTCAGCTTTCGTATGAGCCACCATTCAAGGAGTCCCACCACAAGGAATGCAAGGCAAAGGGTTCCGAAAGCCCATGGCCATTTCTCACCCGGGATTCCGCCGACATTCATCCCGAGCATCCCAGACACCAGCGTTAACGGCAGAAACACGACCGCTACGAGCGATAATAAATACATCGTTCGATTCATGTTTTCGCTCAACAGGTTGCTCAGTTCTTCCTGAAGAATGGCCGCGCGGTCGCGAACCACATCGAGATCCTCGACATAGCGGGTCACGCGGTCGGCGATTTCGTTCAGGCGGTCGCGCTGGCGCCGCGTGAGCCATTCGATCTCGCTATTCGCCAATGTCCTGAGCGCGTCGCGCTGCGGCGAGATATAGCGCCGCAACAAGATGGTGCGCCGTCGCAGCCGCGCCAATTCAGAGCGCAGTTCCCGCCGGCTATCGGTAATCACATTATCCTCGAGTTCATCGAGGCGATCCTGTATTTCGTCCAGCAGCGGTTCCATCCGAGCCGTCAGACGATCCGTCACCATAATGACGAATCCGCTAATATCATGAGGCCCCTTGCCGTCGGCCAGCGCATCGCGAACATCCTGGATCGCCATCAAGGGAATGCGCCGGGTCGAAACGATGCGAGACCGCTCGATCCAAAGCCGCACCGAAATCATGGCTTCCGGCTCGGCCCCCGGGTTCAGGTTCAAGCCGCGAAGGTTGAGTAAGACGCCCTCATCGTAGATTGTGCAGCGTGGCCGGGTGTCCTGAGCCATCAGCGCTTCGCGAACCAAGGGCCGAATTCCGCTACCGCTTCTCAACCACTCCTGCGCGTCTACGGCTTCACGGTTCAAATTGATCCAATCGACTGCGCTTTCGCTTCTGGCAGGCAGTGACGCCCAGTCGTCGAAGTGCTCTCCGCCGCCCGCGCCATCCAGTCGATACGCACAGACGAGGCCGTCCGACTCAGACATTTGATCCTCGCTCTCGTCGCCGTTCACGTCCCAAGCAACCGCGCCACTTCGTCGGCGATCGGCTTAGAGCTGGTCAGCCCCGGCGATTCGATGCCGAACAGGTTGACCAGCCCGGGTACGCCGTGGTCGGGCGGGCCCTGAATCAAGAAATCCGGCTGCGGCTCGCCCTGTCCGTGGATCTTCGGGCGGATGCCGGCGTAATCGGGAACCAGCGAATCGTCCGGCAGGCCCGGCCAATAGCGGCGTACGGCGTCGTAAAAACCGTCGCAGCGCGAAGGGTCCACGTCGTAGTCGATCTCCTCGATCCATTCCACATCGGGCCCGAACCGCGCCTGCCCGCCCAGATCGATCGTGATATGCACGCCGAGCCCGCCATCATAGGGCACCGGATAGACCAGCCGGCTGAACGGCGACTTGCCCTGTAGGGCGTAGTAATTGCCCTTGGCGTAATGTTTCTTCGGTACCCTGGCGGCCGGAAATCCGGCCAGCGACAGGGCGAGGTCGGGCGCGAACAGGCCCGCGCTGTTGACCACGCTGCGGCACTTCAGCCGCATCGGGTCGGCGCCGCCGACGTCGAGAGTAATCCCGTCATCGGCCACGGCACCGCCCATTACCGGGCTCAGGAACGCGATCATCGCGCCCCGGTCCTCCGCATCGCCCTGATAGGCCAGCATCAGACCATGGCTGTCGATGATCCCGGTCGAGGGCGACAGCAGGGCGGCCACGCAATGCAGCTCCGGTTCCATCGAGATCGCTTCGTTGGCGCGCAGGAACTTGAGGTCGTCGACGCCGTTCGCTTCCGCCCGCGCCTTGATGCCCTGCAGGGTGTCGGCCTGGCTCTCGTCGGTGGCGACGATCAGCTTGCCGCAGCGACGGTGATTGATGCCGCGCTCGGCGCAATAGCCATAGAGCCACTTGCGGCCCTCCACACAGACCTTCGAGCGGACGCTGCCCGCGGGATAGTAGATCCCTGCGTGGATTACCTCGCTGTTGCGCGCGCTGGTCATCGACCCGATCATGTTTTCGGCTTCCAGCACGATCACCTCGCGCCCCGCGAGCGCGAGCGCGCGCGCCACCGCCAATCCCACGACGCCGGCGCCGATCACGGCGCAATCGATGCTTTCGGTCATGGGCTCCGTCATATCCCGCAAAATCCCGCTGGTCTGCCAACAACAAGGGTGGTTGAATGACGCCGCCCCGCGAGCGACCCATAGCATGGCATTCCGCGACAAATAAACCAAATCGGGTGGGAAATGAAAGAAGACACGAAGCTGGTCCATACCGGCCGCGACACGGCCAACCATCACGGCGCGGTCAACACGCCGGTCTATCACGCATCCACGATCCTGTTTCCGACCATGGAGGAATACGTCAACCGGCAGACCAGCGGCGTCGCCGTTAAATACGGCCGGCGGGGCACGCCGACGATCTTCGGGCTCGAGGACGCGATGACCGCGCTCGAAGGCGGCGCCGGGACCGTGCTTACGCCCTCCGGCCTGCAGGCGATTACCATGGCACTGGTCAGCTGCGTCAAGGCGGGCGACCATGTGCTGGTAACCGACAGCACCTATGCGCCGACCCGGAATTTCTGCGGCCAGGTCCTGGCCAGCTTCGGCGTCGAATCGAGCTTCTACGATCCGCAGATCGGCGCCGGGATCGAGGCGCTGATCCAGCCGAACACCACGGTGGTCTGGACCGAATCGCCCGGCAGCCAGACCTTCGACGTACAGGATATTCCGGCCATTTCCGCGGCCGCGCATACGGCGGGCGCCACCGTCATGATGGATAACACCTGGAGCGGCGGCTACTACTTCAAGCCGCTGGAGCGTGGCGTCGATATCGCGGTGCATGCGGCGACGAAATATGTGGTCGGCCATTCCGATGTCATGATGGGCGCCGTGGTGTGCAACGAGCGCACGCTGGACAAGGTCAAGACGCGATCGTCCCAATTCGGCAATCACGCGGGGCCGGACGATGTCTACCTCGCGCTGCGCGGCTTGCGGACCATGGGCGTGCGAATGCCGCGGCATTTCGAAAACGCCATGGCGGTAGCGCGCTGGCTGCAGGACCGCAAGGAGGTCACGCGGGTGATGTATCCGGCGCTGCCGAACGATCCGGGACATACGATCTGGAAGCGGGATTTCACCGGCGCCAGCGGGCTGTTCGGCTTCGTCCTCGATACCAAGGATCAGACCAAGGTAGCGGCGATGCTCGACGGCATGGAATTCTTCGGCATGGGGTCGAGCTGGGGCGGCTACGAGAGCCTGCTGATTCCCGCCCAGCCCGAGAAAAACCGTACCGCGACCGAATGGTCGGTGCCGGGACAAACGCTCCGCATCCATGTCGGGCTGGAAGATCCGGAGGATTTGATTGCCGATCTCGACAAGGGCTTCGACCGGCTCAACAAAGCGTAGCGCCATGGACATCTCCAGCATTCTCGACGCCGTCGCTTTCGACACTTCCGGCCTGGTCGCCGCCATCGCGCAACAGCACGACACCGGCGAGGTGCTGATGCAGGCCTGGATGAACGCGGATGCGCTCACGGAAACGCTGGGGACCGGGCAGGTCTGCTACTGGTCACGCTCGCGCCAGGCGCTCTGGCGCAAGGGCGAAACCTCGGGCCAGACGCAGCGGCTGGTCGAATTACGGCTCGATTGCGATGGCGACAGCCTGCTGCTGCTGGTCGATCAGACCGGTGTCGCCTGCCACACGGGCGCGCGGAACTGCTATTTCCGGGCGGTGCGCGACGGCGCACTGGTGCGGATCGCCGAGCCCGAAATCGACCCGGCGACACTTTACAAAAAATGATGGCTGTTTCCGGCCCGCGCAGCCTATGGCGCTTTCCGGCCCTTCTATGGGCGCTGATGCTGCTGGGCGAGCCCGCCGTCGCCGCGGCGCATGAACGGGTGCTGATCTTCGCGGCGGCCAGCACCGCGCCGGCGATCGAACCGCTCACGCGCGGCTTCGCCAAGGCGGAAGGCGGCAAGGCGGACGCGCAGGCGGTGTTCGCCGCCAGCGGCACGCTCGCCCGGCAAATCGCCAACGGCGCGCCGGCGGATTTGTTCCTCTCGGCCGACAAGCGTTGGATCGAGACACTGGCGAAATCCGGCCACATCGACCGAACCCGCATGGCCGCGCTGATGCGGAACTGCCTTGTCCTGGTTCTGCCGAACGACGACCGGCGTCGCCTTACCCTCAGCGCAACCCTTCCCAAAGAACTCGGCGACGGCCGGCTGCTGCTCGCCGACCCGGCACTGGCGCCGCTCGGCGCATACTCTAAGGCCGCACTGCAATCGCTCCACCTGTGGGAACCCCTGCAAGGAAGGTTGGCGTTTCAACCGAATGCGCGGGCCGTCCTCGCCCTGGCGGCGCGCGGCGAGGCCCTCGCCATCGTCTACCGCTCCGGCGCCAACAAGAGCCCGGGCCTGCGCATCGCGGCCCCGGTGCCCGAGACCGCACCGATCCTCTATTTCCTCGCACCGGTCGCCGGCCGCGACCGGCCGGCGGCACAGCGGCTCTTGGCCTATCTGAAATCGGACGCCGCCCGTACGGCGTATCGGCGGGCGGGTTTCATCGCGGTGGACGCGCCATGCCCTTCCTGACGCCGCTAGAGACTGAGGCCTTACTGCTCAGCCTGCGGGTGGCGCTGGTCAGCGTGGTCTTCGCCCTGCCTGTGGGCCTGCTGGTCGCCTGGCTGCTGGTGCGGGTGCGCTTTCCCGGCAAGTCGGTGCTCGACGCGGTGGTCCATCTGCCGCTGGTTCTGCCGCCGGTGGCGGTGGGATACCTGCTGCTGATCGCGCTCGGCCGCAACGGCATCATCGGCGGCTGGCTCTATGACAGTTTCGGGATCAGCTTCGCCTTCACCTGGAAGGGCGCCGCGGTCGCGGCCGCGGTAATGGCCTTCCCGCTGATGGTGCGCTCCATGCGGCTGTCGCTGGAAGCGGTGGATCCCGGACTGGAAGCGGCGGCCCGCACGCTCGGCGCGACACGGCGGCGGGTCTTTCTCACCGTCACCCTGCCGCTGATGGCGCCGGGCATCCTCGCCGGCGGGGTGCTCGCCTTCGCCCGCGCGCTCGGCGAATTCGGCGCGACCATTACTTTCGTCTCGAACATTCCGGGCGAGACGCGGACGCTGCCGATCGCGCTCTACACGCTGACGCAGACGCCCGGCGGCGAAGCGGCGGCGGCGCGACTCGCCATTCTCGCCGCCCTGCTCGCCTTCGCGGCGCTGATCGGCTCCGAATGGCTGGCGCGCCGGGTGAAGGCCACACGCGGCGCGGCGGCTCGCGCATGATCGAGGTCGATGTCCGCCGCCGCCACGGCGCCTTCGCGCTGGATGCGCGATTCACCACGGACACGCAGGACCAGGGTGGCGTCACCGTGCTGTTCGGCCGATCAGGCGCGGGCAAGACCAGTCTGGTCAACCTGCTGGCCGGGCTCGACCGGCCCGATTCCGGGCGCATCGTCATCGGCGGCGCGGTACTGTTCGATTCCGAGCGCGGCATCGACCTGCCGCCGGAGCAGCGGCGTCTCGGCTACGTCTTTCAGGACGGCCGGCTGTTTCCGCATCTGTCCGTGCTGCGCAACCTGACCTACGGCATGAAGCGGCTGGGCAGCGACGGCGACGGCCCGGTGACGCTGGACACCGCGATCGAGTTGCTCGATCTCCGCGCCCTGCTCGACCGTCGCCCGGCAACGCTGTCCGGCGGCGAGAAACAGCGGGTGGCGATCGGCCGGGCGTTGCTGGCCCATCCCCGACTGCTGCTGATGGACGAACCGCTCGCCTCGCTGGATGCCACCCGCAAGAACGAGATCCTGCCCTTCATCGAACAGCTGCGCGACGAGACCGGCATCCCCATCGTCTATGTCAGCCACGCGCTCGACGAGGTGATCCGCCTCGCCGATACGCTGGTGCTGCTGTCCGAGGGCAGGGTCGCCGCGGTCGGCGGCGTCGAGGATTTGATGAGCCGGCTCGACCTGCGCCCGTTGACCGGACGCTACGAGGCCGGCGCGGTGATCGCCGCAACCGTTCGATCGCACGACGCGCCCGGCGGCCTGACCCTGCTCGACTTCGCCGGCGGCACCATGCGGGTGCCCTATACGGAGATGCCCCTCGGCAAGGAACTCCGCGTGCGGGTGCGCGCCCGCGACGTCTCGCTCGCGCTGAGCGAACCCGCGGATATCAGCATCCTCAACGTCTTCCCCGGCACGGTGCGCGAAATCGGCGGCGAGCCCGGCCCGCAGGTCGACGTGCTGATCGACATCGGCTGCCCGCTCTGGGCGCGCATCACGCGCCACGCGCTGGAGAAGCTGGCGATCGCGCCGGGCAAACCGGTACACGCGCTGGTCAAGGCGGTCGCGCTCGACCGGCACAGCCTGGGGCATGGGGCGGGACGGTTTCGGGCTTCCAACGAAACCCGTTAAGGTCAGATTTAAGCGAATCGACCCAATCGAGTTGGCGCGCCCGGCCGGACTCAAACCTGCAACCTGCGGATTAGAAGTCCGTTACAATACAATTATATTTCAATACGTTACCAATTCAAAAGCCGTAGTTTTATCGCATGCATTCATGCCAAACGTGTCCGCTATTCGGTTAGCGCCCTCCTGTCGGGCGCCTTCGTCGTCCGGGAAAAGGCGCCCGTAGGTGTCGAAAGTAATTTGAATTCCGCTGTGTCCCATCTCTTCCATCACTTCGCGCGGCGTCGCGCCAGACGCGATCAACAGCGACGCATGAAAATGCCGGATCGAGTGGAAGGTATAGTATTTCCCAATTCTTTGCAGAATCGGCGTCCAAGCGCGGCGGTGGATGTTGCCGTCACTTCCGATATTCCCGTGTCAATTTGGGAAAACAAGATCACCGAGCGGGCATTCTAGATGTGGTCTTTCGATAGGTTGTCCATTCGGCCCTGACCGGGGAGACTGGAGTTACCAAGCTTCAGCACTCTTTGGGAGAGCCGAATGAACATTCACAAGAATGCCCGTTTGACGCCGCTCGGTCGAGAACGAATGG
>JBFFGE010000066.1:0-21922 GCA_041557595.1 Alphaproteobacteria bacterium | reverse complement strand
GGGTCTGCGTCGTCCCGCAGCACGTCGATCACCGCGTCATGGCGATCCACTGGCACATAGGCGTCGCCGATGCCCGCATAGAGGCAATCGGCCGCCCGCAAGCGGCTGCCCGTCAGCGCCAGATACATCCCGTTCTTGCCCGGCAAGTGCGGCAGAAAATAGGATCCGCCGACATCGGGGAACAGGCCGATCCCGGTTTCCGGCATGGCAAACATCGTCGCCTCGCTCAGGACGCGGTGGCGGCCATGCACCGACAAGCCGACGCCGCCGCCCATGGTGATCCCGTCCATCAGGGCGATATAGGGTTTCGGGTAGTGGTAGATGCGCCGGTTGAGCCGGTATTCCTCGCGAAAGAAGTCGGCCGTCACCGCGCCGCCGCGGCCGTCATAGAGCGCGCGGATATCGCCGCCCGCGCAGAACGCCTTGTCTCCCGCCCCGCGCACGACCACCGCCCGCACCGCCGGGTCGACAGCCCAGTCATCCAGCATCGGATGAAGCGCGCGGATCATTCCCAGCGTCAGCGCATTCAGCGCCGCAGGCCGGTCCAGCGTGACCACGGCGACGCCGTGCGAGACGTCAAAGCGAATGTCGCCTGTCACCTGCCCTCACCCCCTGAATCGCGCTTACCCGGCCGTCCCGGCATGGCGCATCAGAAAGACCAGCGATGCGGGACGCCGTCAAGACATGTGATGCATTGGGGGCAAATCCGCACATTAACGACATATTGAGGTCAAGATTTCACGATATAGGAGTATTTTCCAGCAAGGAGATTTCGAGATGTCCAAAATCAGCGTCCTGATAGAGATCGCCGGCAAGCAAGCCGACTCCTTCGCCATGCACCGATCCGCCATGGGCTCGGAGGTCGAATCGACGACACAGTCGGAGGCGCTTGGCAAGAACCTCGCCAAGCTGGGTTTGGACATTCAGGGCGATTTCGCTCCGGTCCCGATGTTCACCAAGGACTCTTCGGCAAAATCCGTGGCGGGCCTCGGCTTCGCGGACTTCGCCGCGCCCAGCGTCAATGCGGACGTGCCGTCGAACACCCACGTCATTTGCGCCCATGTCGATCACAGCAATCTCGACAAGCTGGCGAAGCACGAGGACGTGGCAACGGTCTGGCCGAACGCAATAATGAAACTGTTCGGGAACGGCGATGGCGATACGCCGCCGCCGACCGATATCGAAACCCTGTTCGGCTGGCCGAGCAGCCGGGGCGGCCTCGACTGCCGGCCGTTTCGCGACGGCGTCGACATCGCGACGATTCGCAAGCGGCTCGGCGTCCGGACGGTTTGGGAGGACGGATTCCATGGGCAGAATATCGTCGTCGGCATCATCGACGAAGGGGTCAACGGCGACGTCTATCCTGTCATCGGCGGATCCGATCTGTCGCAGATCCGGCCGCCGGGCGCGGCGCCGATTACCAGCCACGGCTCGATGTGCGCCGCCGACATTCTGGTCGCCGCTCCCGCCGCGCAGATTTACGATTATCCCTTTCTCGGCATCCCCGATTCCGGCGGCATGCTGCAGATGTTTCAACTGGTGCTCGAGCAGCGCCGCCAGGACGGCACGCCGCACCTCACCAACAACAGCTACGGCTTCACCGGCGTGCCGCCGCAGGCGGAAGCGCCGCGTCATCCGATCTGGGACCGCAACCATGTGCAGCATCGCAAGGTCCTCGAAGTCATCGCCTCCGGCGCGGCGGCCTTCTTCGCGGCGGGCAATTGCGGCCGGGAATGCCCGAGCGGCAATTGCCACAGCAGCGGTATCGGGCCGGA
The DNA here is from genome assembly GCA_041557595.1 of Alphaproteobacteria bacterium. Taxonomy (GTDB): domain Bacteria; phylum Pseudomonadota; class Alphaproteobacteria; order UBA8366; family UBA8366; genus JAOTYV01. The sequence goes on along the minus strand of JBFFGE010000066.1, from coordinate 20,147 downwards.
ACGGTCGATCCACGCCTCCAACAGCCTGGATGAGGTCATCACCGTCGCCGCCGTCAACGCACATCATCAACGGGTCGGATATTCCTCGCAGGGGCCCGGCATGTTCGCCGCCGACAAGCCGGACATTTCCTCCTACACCCATCTGTTCGGCAATTTCGGCCCCGGCCGCCCGGGCGGCTTCGCGCAGCCCTATGACAACGGCACATCGGCGGCGACACCGGTCGCGGCTGGCGTGGCGGCGTTGCTGCTCTGCGCCTTCCCGGACTTGACCGCGCCACAATTGAAGGACGCGCTGATTGCCGGTGCGATGTCGATCGGCCCGATCGGCTTCGACCACGATCACGGCCACGGTATTGTCAACGCCGCGGCCAGCTACAATATTCTGTCCAATAGCCAGATCATGATGGTTTAAGGATCGACGCCCCGTGAAGAAATGGCTCGTCACCACCGGCGCCGAGATCAAGCCGGACCAATTGCGCGCGAAGTTGGCTCCGCTCGGCTGCACCGTCGATACGACCTACCGGCCGGTGCCGCTCGGCGAGTCCGAGATCGTCTACGGCGTAGTCGGTCCGGCGGATTTGGCGGAGACGCTCGCCGACGACGACATGGTGACGGACATCGTGCCGAACGAGGAAATGTCGCTGTATTGAACGACGGCTCGCGATCAGCCGCGATTCGGCAGCGTCGTTATGTCGTAGCCATGGCCGATGCGCCGGCCAAGCACCGGATCCTCCAACTCGAATTCGAAACGCGCGGCGGGGCGTATCCCGCCTTCCACCGCCAGCGTGCCGCCCAGCATCGCCGTGCCGTCCGGCAAACGGCTCTCGCCGCGGGTATAGTCCGAGATGAGGTCGGGCGGCGACAGCATTCGGCTCACCGCCCCCTCCTGGTACAGAATCCGGCTTCCGTCGATCCAGGCATGCGACCGCAGAATTAACCGATCCCAATGATCGGCGACATCCTCGAAATCCCATAGCTCGGCCGCCACCGGCTTATCGCACATTTGTTTCGAGACCGTGACGTTGTAGGTTTCCACCTTGCGGTCCGTATGGTCCGACGCGGTGCCGACCAGCAATCGCCCGTTGTCGGCCAACAGGATGAACTCCGCTTCCCCGCTGCTGTCGGGCCCGCACACCTCGATGCGGTCGCCGGTGGTCAACCGGCGCGCCGATGCCCGATAGAATATCGGTGTGCTCGCCGGGCGCGCCATGCCGAGCGCCTCCAACTCGGCAATGTGCTTGTCGCGCTCGGCCGCGTCGCACCCGGTCCACCCCGCGACCACCAGATCGGTGACCGTGACGGGCAGCGGCGACGCCGCGCCGTGCCGGTGCACGGTGAGCGAGAGTTCCAATTCAGACATGCGTCACTCTTTTTCTTCGATCACGGGGTCGTTCATCTCGACATCCGATCGCCGTTGCTGGGCGACGATGTCGCCGACCTTGAACCCCTCGCCTTCGACCGCCATAGCGGCGAAGGATCCGAAAGTCTCCGACCAGTCGCCGAGGGAATACCCGTGCCACGGCGTCTGGGGCTCGAACGGCGGCAGGCCGATCTCGTCCCATATCGCGCGCGCGCGCTCCATGTATTCCCGCTTGGGCAACGCGACCGGCGGATAATCGCCGCGCAGCGTGGCGTTGATCAGGACGGCCGCGCTTTCGCCGCCGTCGCGGGGCCCGCGCGGGCCGTGGCCCGGGTCCTTGCGGTCGAGCACCCGCAGATCGTATTGCGGCTGGCAGCGGTAACAGGCGGCCCAGAATACGGCGTCGCTGTTCTCCGGGTCGATATCTTCATCCACCGCAATGACCCACTTGCCGGCAAAGCGATGCAGCGCGGATGCGCCGTACAGCGCCCGCCAGATTTCGGTCTCGGAGGTGTTGCGCGCCATCTGAATGACCACGAGGGCGACGACGCTGGTCAGCGGTTCATGCATGTGCACCCGTTTCACCGCACGAATGCCCAGGGTGCCCTGGAGGTGCTGCAGGAACAGCGGTTCGTAGGCGACCCGCTTGATGGTGCTCGATTCGCTCGGCGTCACCTGGCTGATAAACGACGTCAGAACCGGATTACGCCGGCGCGTCATCGCGGTCACCTCCATCACCGCGTTGAACTCCTGTAGGTTCACATAGCCATGCGATTCCCCGAACGGCGCCTCCGGTTCCAGGTAATCTGTCTCGATAAAGCCTTCGATGACGTATTCGGCCTCGGCCGGCACCAGCAGGTCGACCGTCTTCGCGCGCGCCATCCGGATCGGCGCCCCGACCAAGCCGCCCGCCACGGTAATTTCGTCCATATCCTCCGGCAACTTCTGCACCGAGGTAAACGAAACCGCCGGCGGCGCGCCGACAACCACCGCCGTGGGCATCCGTTCGCCGCGCTCCTTGTATTTGAGCCAGTGCAGATAGATCCCGGCGCGCTGCTCGACCGACGGATTCATGCCGAGCCGGCGCGGGCCTTTCAACTGGCCGCGATAGTTGCCGAGATTGGGGATACCCGTATCGGGATCGCGGGTGATGAAGTGGCCGGCTGACAGGAACGGCGCGCAGTCCCATCCCGGCGTCGATATCGGCACCGGAATTGCGCCGAGCCCACCGCCCGGTGCGGACAACTCCTCGCCGGTCTGGACGATTTCCTGGCACAGCGGATCGTCGACGATTTCCGGCGCAATCGGATTGGAAATCGCGTGCAGCCATTTTTCGCCGATCCGCTCGACGGGCGCCCCCATGCCGATGCTGTAGATCGCCTGATTGCCGGCCAATCCGGCGACCAGCACCCAACCGTCATAAGAGTTTCCCTTCGCGTCGGTCGGGTTGATGAACAGGAACGCCATGCGGTCGGACTCCTTGAAGCCGCCCCGGAACTGCCAGCGCACCAGCGGGTGCATCTCCGTATCCTTGTTGATCGGCCGGTCAACGACTACCAGCCGTCCGTGTTCCGCCAAGGCCAGGATGTGATGATGCAGATCGGGGTAACCGTCACCCTTTTTCAAGCCGTTCCCCAGATAAGCCTTCAGGGTCTTCAAGTCGGGCGTTTTCATGTTCGATGGACCTCAAGTCGCGACAAGTGGTTTCCAGCTCTTCGCGGGCGAACCCGGTCATACGGGATCGAAATAGTGAGTCTCCAGCAGCATGCAGCCGGCCTCCGACTTGAAGGGACCGTGATAGGTACCCGGCGGACGACAGGCATAGGTAAACGGCGCAAACGTTTCGCCGCCGTCGCCGTTCGCGTCATTGCCGACGGTCAGGTCGCCTGAAACGAGGAAGACTTCCTCCCAATAATCGTGGACGAAGGCCTCGGTGGTGTAGACGCCCGGCTCGAACCGGAGCAGCCGCGTCCGGCTGCCGCGCTTGGCGTCCTCGTCGAGGTTACCGGACAGGATCTTCTGCTGGATGCCCTCCGGATAACCCGCCGGCACCTCCCAGCCGGTCTCCATGTCGAGTGCGAAGAATTCCCGGTGTTCCTTGGTGATCGCCAAGATGGTTCCTTGCTCTCGTTACTCTATCGCCTGGTTCATTCCGGTGGCGTCGGATAACTGTCCAGCATACGCTCGACCAGCGCCGCGCCCTGCGTCCAATCGAACGTCCGATAGGCATGGCCGCGCGTGACGAAGGACGCGCCGGCGTAAAACATCTCGTACTGCACGTGCCGCGAGGCGAATTCCGATCCGACCGCATCCCAGGCGAGCTTGAAGAACTTGACCCGTTCTTCCGGCGCGGCGGCCGGCGATTTCTGCGTCTTGTGAATCAGCTCGGCGAGCTTCGGATTGGCAAAATCCTCGACACCCGAGGGCAGCATGATCATGCCGCCGCCGGCGAGTTCGCGCAGCGTGTTGACGACATTCGGATAGAGCTGCTGCGTCAGCACCTGGGCCGAATAGAGCAAATGCCGGTCGGGCACGTAGAACCGGCCCGCCATTTGTCCCTTCGCTTCCATGCCGTAGAGCAGCCCCTCGACGAGGCCGACATTGGCGGAGAGCTGGCCGAGCTGTTCACGAACCTGCGGGAAGCCTAGCGTGCCGTTTATTTCGGCGATGCGATGGGCCAGTCCGGCAAGGAACCGCATCTTCACCAGCAGCCGAATCTGACATTGGTAGTTCTGGAAAATATGCGCCGGGGTCGCGTGAAACTGCTTCAGGGTCATTTCGATATCCTGATTCACGAACACCCGGTCCCAGGGCACCTTGACGTCATCGAAATACAGAACCGCGTCGTTCTCGTCGAAGCGGCTCGACAAGGGGTTGTCGAACTCCGACGGCGCCGCCTCCTCGTAGGATTTACGCGACAGAATTTTGAGCCCCTTGATGTTCATCGGCACCGCGAAGGACAGCGCATGTTTTTCGTCGCCCGGTTGGAGCGGCTGAATGCAGGTGACGAACACCTCGTTGGCCATGATGCTCGACGTCGCCAGCATCTTCGCGCCGCGAACGGTCAGCCCCTCGCCGTCTTCGTCGACGGCGCCCGCGGCGACGAATTCATCCGCCTGCTCATGCGCGGCCTTGGACCGGTCGGCTTGCGGGTTGATGATGACGTAGGTCAGGAACAAATCGTTGTCGCGGGCATAGCGGTAATAGTCGCGCAACGCTCCGGCGCGCTTCTTGTCGTAGCCGTCGAACAAATCGGCCCCCATCGCCATGCCGCTGATGCAGGACGCGACGTGATCCGGCGACCGGCCCATGAAGCCGTAATGCGTCTCGGCCCAGCGTTCCAGCGCGCGCCGCCGGGTCAGCAATTCCTCGTAATTCGCCGGCTGTAGCCACTGCCGGTTTACCCGGCCGCCGGTGTCGGGCGATGCGTAGGTGAGCAACTCCACGTTTTCCGGCGCGGCCTGGACGTCATACAGCGCGGCGGCGGACGCGACCGAGTTGCGGAATGCCCGGTGGTCGGTCACATCCGCAACGCCCTCGCCGCGCAGGAACACCTCGCGGCCGTCGCGCAGTTGATCGAGGTGTTGATCGCCGGTTTTTACCATCGGTTTCTCCAACGGAGCTCGGGTTTAGTCCTCGACAAGCGCCGCGACCGCGTCGTGGCCGTCGGCCAAATCGCGATCATCGACCGCCATGTCTATAAATCCGCAGCGGGCGAAACGATGCCGTTCCTCGAAGGGAACGGTCGCGTCGATGCCGAGCTTGGTACGAATGCCGTCGTCGCCGACCCGCACATATTCGTGCCCGCGCGCGCCGGGAATGGGGATCAGGTCACGCGACGCCTCGAACCGTGTCGCAATCGCGTATTCCACGTCATACGGATCGCGGATATCGATATCGTCGTCGACCACAGTGACGAGGTCGAGATCCTTCAGGGCGCCGAACGCGGCCAAAATCGCGTTGCGCTGCAGCCCATTGTGCTGTGGCATGGTCTTGCGCACCTGGAGCACAGCGTGGAACCGGTGCAGGCCGCCGGCTGTCATCTCCGCATCGCTGACAATTGGCGCCGCCGATTGAAGCACTTGCATCAGGCTGGCCTCGAGAACGTATTTGCGCAACATCACCGTCTCGCGGCCGTAGCCGTTGATGGCGTGATAGATCGGCTTCCGCCGATGGGTTAGCGCGGTAATCTCCACGACGGGCGCCTGCGCCGCCGGCGATTGGAAGCCGATGAATTCGCCGAACGGGCCCTCGGTGACGGTTTCGTCGGTCAGAATCCGGCCTTCGAGGACGATTTCCGTCTCGGCGGGCACGATGATGTCCTGCGACACCGCTTTGATCACCGGCAGGCTTCGACCCGCGAGGCCGCCGGCGACCGCGATCTCGTCCGCCGCTTCCGGCATCTGCGAACCCATGGTCGCCGCGGTGTATTGCAGCGCGAGGTCGGTCCCGATGCAAACCGCGATTGGCAGGCTCTCGCCGGACCGCTGTGCCCGGTCGAACGCCGCCCGCAAATGACGCCCATAGTCGAGCTTGATCCCCGTTCGGTTCGGCCCCAGCAGTTGCAGCCGGTGATACGACGCATTGTGGACGCCGGTATCAGGATCGCGGACGATCACCACCCCGGCGGTGACGAAGCGGCCCGCATCCTCATCGGTATGAAACAGCGCCGGGAGGATTTCGCGGATATCGAAATCCCCGGTGAAGACGCACTCCTGCGCCGGCGCGCCCTTGACCGGCTCGGGCGGCCGCGGTTCGCCCAGGGCCCGGCCGACAAGACTACGAATGCCGTTGTAGTCGACGCCGAACGCGGCCTCGCAATTCTCCTGGCAGCACAGCAGATTGCCGATAATCGGCATGGCGGTGTTCTCGCCGGCGGGAAACAACAGCGCGGGGCCGCCATCGCGCTGCTTCATGATCGATGCGATTTCGAGGTTGGTGTCGGCCGGCGCGGTGTAGGTCCGCACCCGCCCTTCCTGCGCCATGCGCAAAAGCGCCGCGCGGAACCGCGTGTCCATGACGCCGAGGTTTGAATATTCGTCGGTCATAGCCCCTGTCCCGCCGTTACGTCGATCCGTCCGGCCAAGGCATGCCGTGCGCTGCGGCCGCCTGACCATCAGTCAGGATCGTTTGCCGCCAGCGCCATTGTCAACTACATCGGCCAGACGCGGCGCCTTGAAGCCGAGTGCCTTTGTTCTTTCATGACGGATTCCCTGCTACGATCTTGCACCGATTCTCGAAAGCGACTTGCGATGACCCGCCTCATCTGTGCCGCGACGCTCTGGATATGTTCGATGTCGATGCCCGCCGGCGCTGCCGGCTTTGCCAGCGGCGCGGAAATTCAGGCGGCTTGCGCCAAGCCGATGCCAAAGGTCGTTTCCAGGGAACTGGTCGCGCATCTAGACAGCGGGCGAAATGCCCTAACGAGTCTGCCGAAGATCAGCTGCGCGGCTGTACTGTTTGGCAACACGCTCGACCGTGTGCTGACCTTTGAACCGGCACCGGGCGGAGCCTATTTCGTCACACGGACCACAAGACCGGGGCGCACCGCCGCCGTATTCGAGATTGGGCAGACGCCGGTCAATTTCGCCCGGCGACTGCGCAGCGGCTGGCAAATCCGGCGCTGGGAATTCGACGGTCCGAGCTTCAGGATCGCGCCGAAAAACGTGTTCAAATTCCGCAGGATCGATGCCGACCCCGGTGACGGCACCGACACTCAAACCATCCGCGTACTGAAGATTTTCCCGATCCTCCACAATCGCAAAACGGTGGACCGCCTGTTCGTCCTGCTCGACGATTGGGGCCGATGGCGCACACCTGCATCCCCGCCGGAGCGGAAATGGCTGGTCTATTCCGAGCGCGCGAATGCGGTGTTGATGCACTCCGTCCTCTATGTAAAAGGCGGTAGCCGCCAGAAATGGGACGCCACGAATGTCCGCATCATCAGCTATCGCACGAAGGGCCAATGGGACGTCGTCATCAAGGCGAAATCATTGGAGCCGTTGCGCACGTATTTGAAAGACCTCGATCTCTGGAAGGTGCCTTGAGCCCGCCCGGCCGCCGGCAGCAGGTCCAATCACTTGTGCTTGGCGATTCCGAAATGCGCCTCGTCGCCCCAGAGTTGCATGATCCTCTGATCGCGGCCGCAGCGATAGCGGTAGTATTTATAGCGCGCGGGACTCTTCTTGTAATAATCCTGATGGTAGTCCTCCACGGGATAGAACGGCCCGGCGGTTTCAATCGGGGTGACGATCGGCCGTTTGAGGGTACCGGACGCCTGAATCTTGCGTTTGGACTCTTCCGCCAGCCGCTGCTGTTCCGATGAGTTGGCAAAAATCGCGGTCGCGTAGCTCTCCCCCCGGTCGCAGAACTGACCGCCGCCATCGGTCGGATCGACGCTGCGCCAAAAGACCTCGAGCAGCGTCGCATAGGTCACTTTTTTCGGGTCATAGAAAATCTGCACCGCCTCGCGGTGGCCGCTGCCGCCGGCGGTGACCTGCTTGTATGTGGGATTTTTCAATACGCCGCCGGTGTATCCGGAGACCGTGCGGACGACGCCGGGCACATAGTCGAAATCGGATTCCACGCACCAGAAACAACCGCCGGCGAAGGTTGCGATTTCGAGATCTTTTTCGGCCGCATCGGTTTGCGGCGACGTCGCTGTCGCCACCGCGGCAAACAACAGCAACGCCACGGCAAGAAAAGGCGACGCAGGTTTCCGATGCATAGGCGCAATCTCCAATCCAAAGCTGACGACGGCGACCCAATTCATGCCCGCTCCACGCAAACGAACGGCACAATCGTGCCGCCATTCATATGGGGGAAAGGACCGTGAAGTCGTGGCGATCTCCCGGAAAATTGACCTCGCCGTGACGTTACGGGAAGTGATTTTCGTCACACGGTCGGACGGCTAAACTCCGGCAGTAGGTTTTCGATCATGTTTTCGCCGCGGAGGCATTAACCGTGCGCATCCGACCCCCGATCGCCGCCGCACTGATCATTGGCATGGCGCTCAACGCCGCAGCACCAGGGCGCACGGAATCGTCAGGCATTTCATGGGACGCCAAAATTCGCGTTTCCTCCGGCGATGCGGTCAAGGGACCGTGGCGCATGAACCGGTCCAAATTTCTGTATGTCGACGACCCGACCGTCGCGATCGGCGAGCAGGGCCACGTCGGCGTCGCCTGGGCCGATCAGTCCCGGCTGGATATTTTCTTCCAGCAATTCGGGCCCGACGGCAAACCGACGCTCAAGCAGCCGGTCAACGTCTCCCGCAGCCCGGCGACCTTTTCCTGGCTGCCGCGCATGGTGGTCGCGGCCGGCAACGCGCGCGAGGTGTTTATCCTGTGGCAGGAAATCATCTTTTCCGGCGGGTCGCACGGCGGCGAGGTCTTCTTCGCGCGTTTGGGCGACGGCGGCGAGACGTTCGGGCGACCGGTGAACCTGTCGAATTCCCTCGCGGGCGACGGCAAGGCCCGCCTGACCGAGCGCTACTGGGACAACGGCAGCCTCGATCTGGCCATAGGGCCGGGCGGCAATCTCTATGCCGCCTGGACGGAATATGACGGGCGGCTGTGGTTCCGCCGGTCGTTGGACCGGGGCGGAACCTTCTCCTCTCCGCTGCGCGTCGCCGGCGGTCCGGGCGAAAAGCCCGCGCGCGGGCCGTCCCTGGCCATCGCCGCGCAAGGGACCCTCCATCTCGCCTGGACGGTCGGCGAAAACAAATCCGCCGATATTCATATCGCGACGTCGGGCGATGCCGGCCGGTCGTTCGGCGCACCGCGGGTCGCCTTTCGCGGCAGCGCGCATTCGGATGCGCCGAAGATTGCCGTCGACCGGGCAGGAACCGTCCACCTCGTCTACGCGGAAAGCGACGGCGGGCCATTCGGCCGGGACCGAATCCGATTCACCCGATCCAAGGATGGCGGGCGGACGTTCGAGAAGCCGCAAACCATTGCAAACCGAAAATCGAAACCTTTCCGGCGCGTGGGTTTCCCGTCGCTGGGATTGGACGGCGACAGCAATCTATTCGTCGTCTGGGAAACCTTTGCCGATGGGGGGGCCTATCCAAGCGGCCTCGGCGTTACGTATTCGAGCGACGGCGGACAGACATTCGCGCTGCCTTCCATTATTCCGGGCAGCATGGACCCGGCACACGGCATCAACGGCAGTCAGCAAGGATTGTTAATGCGGAAGCTCGCCGTGAACCGGTCCGGCGCAATCGCCGTCGTCAACAGCACGTTCAAGGCAGATCAGCGCAGCCACATTTGGCTGATTCGCGGGCAGGCCGCATTGCCCTAGTACGGGTCCCGCGGCCCGCCGACGGCGTCATCAATCGGTGATCCGCACTACCAGCTCTTATAGGGATGTGCCACCAGATTGGCGTTGAAATATCTGGCGTCGTGGGTGACCTCTTCACCGACCCAATCCGGCAGGCTGACTTCTTGTGCCTCATCGTCGAGCTCCACTTCGGCGACCACAAGGCCCTCATTGTCGCCGTAAAATTCGTCGACCTCCCAAATAAGTCCGGCAAAAGGTATTTTGCGGCGAGTCTTCTCGATCAGCGGACGGGCGCATAACGTGGCAAGCATGGCATCCGCATCGGCGACCGGGATTTCATACTCGAACTCGACGCGGCTTGCCCCGGCGGTGGGCCCCTTGACCGTCAGGTAACCCGTTTCGCCAACGATTCGCACCCGGACCGTGCTTTCCTTCGCCGTCGACAGGTAGCCCTGCCGATAGGGCGTCGCCGTCGCGAGGTTGCGCCACGCATCGCCGGCCACCAGGAATTTCCGTTCGATTTCTTGCGCCATGTACCGCTCTCCCGGGCTCGAATTCTCGCTCTCGGCGCCGCTCCGTCAAGGCGGCTGCCGCCCACCGTCCCGCGCGATAACGCCACGCTCATGGCGTCGTTACCAGAGATGATTTCCGTTCCCCGGCGGCGCGGCTAAACTCCGGCCCGACATCAATCCCACACCTGATTGCCTGGAGATCACGATATGCGCACTCGAACTTTCCCCCTGGTCATGCTGTTGTTTGTTCTGTCGCTGGCGGCGGCGCCGGTCCAGGCCAAGAACCCGGTCTACACCGGAACCTTCAGCAGCCTCGCGGTCAGCGGCTACGACCCGGTCGCCTACTTCAAGGCGGGCAATCCGGTCGAAGGCTCGGCCAAGCATGAACTCAAATGGAACGGCGCGACCTGGCGATTTGCCAGCGCCGCCAACCTGGCGGCGTTCAAGGCGAACCCGCAGAAATTCGCGCCGCAATATGGCGGCTATTGCGCCTGGGCGGTCTCGCAGGGCTATACCGCCTCCACCGACCCGACCGCGTGGCGGATCGTCGATAACAAGCTGTACCTCAACTACAGCCACGGCGTTCAGCGCCAATGGGAAGAAGACATTCCCGGCAATATCGCCAAGGGCGACAAGAACTGGCCCAAAGTGCTCGAATAGCCGCGAATTCGGCGGTCGCTATTCCTTCAGCAGGTGACGCGAGACGATCAGGCGCATCACCTCGTTGGTTCCCTCGAGGATCTGGTGAACACGCAGGTCGCGCAGAATGCGTTCGATCGGGTATTCGCGGATATAGCCGTAGCCGCCGTGCAGTTGCAGCGCCTCGTTCACCACGTGGAACCCCGCATCGGTGGCGTACCGCTTGGCCATCGCGCAATAGGCGGTGGAATCCCCGTCGCCCCGGTCGAGCTTGCGGGCCGCCCGATGCACCAGCAACCGGGCCGCCTCGAGCTCGGTCGCCATGTCGGCGAGGCGAAATTGCAGCGCCTGAAAATCGGCGAGCCGCTGGCCGAACTGTTCGCGGTCCAGCATATGCGCCCGTGCCGCCTCGAGACACGCTCGCGCGCCGCCGATCGAGCAGGCGGCAATGTTGAGACGGCCGCCGTCGAGCCCTTTCATGGCGATCCTGAAGCCCTCGCCTTCCGCGCCGATGCGGTTGGCGACGGGAATCCGGCAATCCTGAAACATCACCGCGGCGGTGGGCTGGCTGTTCCAGCCCATCTTGCGTTCCTGCTGGCCGAAGCTCAGCCCCGGCGCGCCCTTCTCGACGACCACGCAGGAGATGCCGTTCGGGCCGTCGCCGCCGGTCCGCACCATGCAGACATAGATATCGCTAATCGATCCGCCGGAGATAAAGGCCTTCGAGCCGTTGAGCACATAGTCCTCGCCGTCGCGGACCGCGCGGGTCTTCAGCGCCGCCGCATCGGAGCCGGAGCCGGGCTCGGTCAGGCAATAGCTGGCGAAATGTTCCATCGTCATCAGCTTCGGCAGCCATGCCGCGCGTTGCGCGGCGGCGCCGAAACTGTCGATCATCCAGCTCGCCATGTTGTGGATCGAGATATAGGCGGCGGTCGACGGGCACGCCGCCGCCAATTCCTCGAAGATCACCACCGCGTCCGCCCGTGTGAGATCCGAGCCGCCATGCGCGCCATCGACATAGATGCCGGCAAACCCGAGCGCCGCCGCCTTGCGCAGCGCCTCGACCGGAAAGACGCGTTCTTCGTCCCAAGCCGCGGCGTGCGGCGCCATTTCCGCCGCGGCGAAGCCGCGCGCCACATCCCGGAAGGCGCGTTGTTCCTCGCTGAGGTCGAAGGAAGGGTCGAACGTCATGATACTGCCATGCCTGGTTTGGCCGTCAATACTAGCAGGATGCCAAGCGAATTACTTCCGCTCGCAATTGAAATTTTGGGCACATAGTGACGTTGAGAAATCCTCTGCCGTATGTCGTTGCCGAGGAATTGTAGCTGCCTGCTTGTTTTCGTGGCGGTCTCGAGAGCAGCTCGTAGATGAAAATACGATAACCGCGTCGTCTCACAAGACCAATCGACGACGTCGGCCGCTGAGCGCCTTAACGGCGCACAAGCCAATCATGATCGAGATCAAACCGGCCTTTGAGCGATGTCGTACAATTTTCATCAACGGTCAAACCGGTCAATGGAGGAATCAGTGGAAGATGTCGAACGTCTGTTGAAAGGAACGGTCGAGGAGCTTGACCGCTTATTAAACGCGAAGAACGTCTTAGGCGCACCCATCGAGAAAGATGGTGCCACCATAATTCCAATGGTGAGCTATGGCTTCGGCTTTGGCGCGGGCGGAGGTGCGGAGCAGAAGAAAGGCCAGGGCGGCGGCGCTGGCGCCGGGGGCGGAATAAAGCCGATTGGCGCGATCATCGTCGACAAGGACGGCGCGCGGGTAGAAGGCGTGAAGGGGGCCATGACAAGCCTCGCCGCGACAATCGGAGAGGCGGCCGTTCACGCAATGGATCGACCGCCTGCGCGCAAGGACGAAGCCGTGGAATAAGGCGGATCCTGCTATGTCAGGCATGCTCTGGTGGCTACTCGCTGCGTTCGCCGTTCCGCTCCTGCTTGCAATCGCAGCGCTGACGACGCCGGCCAAAATTAATTTCACCATGCACACGTCGCCGAGATGGCGGGTGAAAATTGCCGCGCGCCTATTCGGGGGCCTGACGCCGCCAATACCGATCCACGACAGCGCGCGCCGGAGGCAAAAACGAAACAATCCGACAGCGAAAAAGAAGAGTTTTGCGACAGTGTCTCGTCAAGCAATGGCGAAAATTCCCCGCGTTGTCGGGGCGGCGCCCCAACTCCTGACAGGTTTGATACGGCCTATCCATCTGGAACGACTATCGGTCGATGCGATCATCGGCTTAAGCGACCCTGCAGACACGGGGCAGCTCTTCGGCTTGATCGCCGCGGTGGACTATTCACAGTCTCGAACCTCCGCGGTGTCGGTCGCCGTAAGACCGGATTTTGCCGGGCCGCGCGCTACGGGTGAACTATATGCGGAACTGAGCCTCATTCCGATCACATTCATTCCGCCTGGCGTACGGTTCGCATATCGCCTGTTTGGATCACATTGACCATGGTTGAATTGGACGAAGTCATTCAAATTGGCGCAATCACTGTGGGCGCTATCGTGGAACGCTCGGTCCGTAGCAACTCTCTCTGTACCGTCTCAATCTACGGCGAGAAATATCCTGTCGCAGTCCTTGTCCGTCGCGCGGATTCTACAACGATGGCATTCGAAGTTGACGGCCCCCAGATCAAGCTGGACGACCTTGAGAAGCGCTTCCCGTGTCAGCGCGCCGAATTCGAGCGCATTGGGAGCAACACCGCAGCTAGACCGGCTACACGAATCGGCCCCGATTGACTCATAGCAAGGTTCGCTGGATCCGGCCGGTACAAGCTGCGCCTGTCTACCGTAGCCGCAATGGGATACGAGATTCACGTGCGAGCCCGAAATGTCATAATTTTGTTGATAGCCACTTCGGGCGTGATCGCCCTATCCATCCTTTATGTGGTTGTTTGGAAACGCCTCGACGTTGTGGTTGCGCCGGTGAAGCGGGGCCCGACGGTTCAGGCGGTATATGCGACCGGTGTCGTTGAACCCGTGAACTGGGCCAAGGTGACACCGCTGGTGCAAGGTCGTATCGCCGAACTCTGCAAGTGCGAAGGTGAGGCCGTAAAATCGAATACCGTGCTGGCCCGTCTCGACGACCGGGAGGCGCGTGCTCGGCTGGCCGAATTGAATGCCCGCGAAAAATTTCTGACAAGTGAAGCGGATCGCTATCGTAAATTGCTGGGACGGCGCACTGTCAGCGTTCAGGCCTACGAACAGGCAATCAGCGAGCTGTTGCAGGCACGCGCGGCCGTGCAGGCACAAAAAGAACGACTGGATCACTTTATTCTGCGTGCGCCGATGGATGGCGAAGTATTGCGTCGCGACGGCGAAGTTGGCGAGATTGTGGGTCCGGGCGACGCGCTGTTCTGGGTCGGTAAGAATCGGCCGCTGTGGCTGGTCGCGGAAGTCGACGAAGAGGATATCCCCCTGGTCGCGCCGGAACAGTCCGTGCTCATCAAAGCCGACGCTTTTCCGGACCGCGACCTACCGGGAACGGTCCGGCGAATCACCCCAAAGGGCGATCCGGTCAGCAAGAGCTATCGTGTTCGGATCGCGTTGCCCGACAATACGCCCCTGATGATTGGCATGACGACGGAGGTCAACATAGTCGCCGAGCAGAAAGAGGATGTTCTGCTCGTGCCGGTTACCGCCGTTCTCGATGGACATGTATTCGTCGCCGAAGACGGTAAGGCGCTTGCACGCCCTGTCGAAGTCGGCGTCGTCGGCAGCGCGTTTACCGAAATCATAAGTGGTATCGCCGAAGGCGAGTTGGTGGTGATCGATCCGCCGCGCGACCTCACGAATGGAACCGCGGTCAGCGCCCAAACCGGAAACTGACGCGGATGAAACTCATAATCGATATCGCGCTCGCCCACATCCGAAGCAGACGGCGGCAGACGATTATATCGCTCCTGGGCGTGGCCACCGGCGTTGGCTTTTCCATTGCGATGGCGGCGCTCATGCAGGGCTCGCAAGAGGATTTTGTGAAGCAGATGATCGATGCCATGCCGCATGTAACGATCAGCGATGAGTTTCGCCGCCCGCCGCTGCAACCCATTGACCGGCTCAACCCAGGTGGCGCTGTCGCCCTGCGCGGCGTAAAACCAAAAGAAGAGTTGCGCGGCATCCGAAACGTACACGCCCGTATCGCCCGCCTCAGGGAGCTGCCGGGCATCGGCATTGGTCCAACGCTGCGCGGTCAAGCGGTGATTCGCTACGGTGGAAAAGATGTCAGCGTCACGCTGGTCGGTACGAAGCCCGAAACCGAGCGACGCGTATCCAATCTGGAGGACGACTTGCGCGCCGGCAGCCTCGACGGGCTGCGAACGACGGCCAATGCGTTGATTGTCGGCAGCGGCGTCGCCCGGAAATTGGGCGCGCAGATGAATTCAAGCCTAACCGTTTCCTCACCCGTGGGTTCGGCACGGCGTATGAAGGTGGTCGGCATATTCCATACAGGCGTGACAGCCTTCGACAACGGCCAAGCCTATTCATTGCTTAAGACCGCCCAAGTCCTGCAGGACCGGCCCAACGTCATCAACCAGATACGCCTGCGGCTCGACGACGTTACGCAGGCCCGCGATGTCGCGCGTCGCATTGAAGCGTTAGTGGGCTATCGCAGCGAATCCTGGGAAGAAGCCAATGAAAGCATCCTCGAGGTCTTCTTCATTCGCAACATCATCATGTTCACTGTCGTGGGCGCCATCCTAATCGTCGCCGGATTTGGTATCTTCAACATTATCTCGACGATCACCTACGAAAAGGCGCGCGATATCGCCATTCTCAAATCGCTCGGCTTCCGCCAACTCGACATTCGCACAATCTTTCTTTTCGAAGGATTACTCATGGGCGTTGGCGGCTCGGTTCTTGGCTGGGGGCTTGGCTATGGGTTGACCACAGCGCTGGCATCAATTCCCTTCGAAGTCGAAGCCTTTACCGAGCTTACCCGCCTGCCAATCCTGTATAGCCCGGTCCACTATATTGTCGCCGGCGCTGCGGCAGTTATCGCCGCCGGCATTGCGGGCTACATGCCGGCACGCAGGGCCGCCCGTTTGAACCCGGTCGACATCATTCGAGGGGCGGCATGAAAGAGCTTCGCAAAAACCCTCTGATCGAAACACGAAGCGTGACCCGCATCCTCCCCGGACCGGTACCGGTAACCCTGGTGCGTGATATTGACATGCACCTCGATGCCGGCGAATTCGTGGCGATCACCGGACCGTCCGGTTCCGGCAAGTCGTCGCTCCTGTATCTGCTCGGATTGCTCGACCGGCCGACCGAAGGCGAAATTTGGGTCGAAGGACGCAATACGGGCATGCTCGATGAAGCCGAACTGGCACAATTGCGGCTGGAAAAAATGGGCTTCGTATTCCAGTTTCACTTCCTGTTGCCGGAATTCACGGCGCTGGAAAATGTCGTTATTCCAATGCGTAAACTGGGCCATTGGACGGCAAGCGAACAACGGCGACGCGCCGTGCGCGTGCTGGCAGAAATGGGCATGGCCGAACACCAGGACAAACGGCCGGATCAGCTCTCGGGTGGCGAACGTCAACGCGTCGCAGTCGCCCGCGCCCTGGCAAACGACCCCCTATTGATCCTCGCCGATGAACCGACCGGCAACCTCGACAGCGCCAACGCACGCCGGGTATTCGACCTTTTGGCGTCGCTGGCGCATGAACAGGGCAAGTGCATCGCAGCGATCACACACGATCCCGACCTAGCCGCGCTGACCGACCGGCAAATCCACACCCTCGACGGCCGTATCGTCGATTCAGGGCCGATTGCAGCATAGACGGCACGTCCCTATTGCACATTCCCTGGGCGCAACAGGCATTCGTCTGCCTGCAGCGCCGCTTCAACCAGCGCGTTTTCGGTATTTGCCGAGATACGCCATCTTGGCAATGGTGTCGGTCGTATGCTCGGCCGATATCGGCGCATGGTCGATCTCCTCGAAGGTATCGGCCAGTAGCGCCCGCACGTCGCCGCCGACATCGGCCCAGCCGACATTCGTCGGCACGGCGGTGTGGTGGGTGTTGCAGACAAACAGGCAGGCGCCGGGTTTGAGCGCGTAATTGATTAACGCGATATCGTCCTGCGGCTTGGCGCAGTGCTGGAGCGACCAGATCGCGATCGCCGCATCGGCGCGCATGCCCCGGTCGGCCAGTGCCTTGAAGGCGGGCCGCGGCGACACCGTGAACCGGGGGCCGTCGACATAGCCGGGCGCGAGCTGCCGCATCGACTGGCTGATATCGACCCCCAGCATGGTGCAATCGTGCCGCGCGATCAGTTCCTTCGACATCCGGCCGATGCCGCAGCCATAGTCGACGATCAGGCTCTTGGAATCCGGCTGCAGGAACGCACCGATCTCGTCGGCGCGATAGGGCGTTTCGACCCGCCAGCGATCCTCCGTCGTCGTGTCTTCCGCGGTCAGGATAATGCGCTTCGCCTGCTCGATACTGTCGACCTCGAACACGTCTGGCGCATAGGTCACGCTTGCTGGATTTTCGGACACCGGAGGTCCTCCCGCTGGTTTGTCTGTCTGACCCGCAAATCGCTGCGGCGGACGCACCTTTTCCACGCGATTTCCATGCCATGGCACGTCGAAATCCGCCCGAACGCCGGTTTGACTTGCAAGCCGCGCCCGCGCCTGTTTCGATACCGCCAAAGGTAAGCGAATAAGCGCTAAGGACAGGAGAGCCCATATCATGGCAGCCGACACGCCGAATCCCGAAACGATTTGCCTGCATGCGGGCTATCGCGCCGACCCGACGACCGGGGCGGTCGCGGTGCCGATCTACCAGACCACCTCATACCAGTTCCGCGATACGGAGCATGCGTCGAAGCTGTTCGCGCTGCAGGAATTCGGCAATATCTACACACGCATCATGAACCCGACCTCGGACGTGCTGGAACAGCGGATCACTGCGCTCGACGGCGGCGCCGCCGCGCTTGCCGTCGCATCCGGCCAGGCCGCCTCGGCGATGTCGATCCAGAACATCGCGCAGGCCGGCGACAACATCGTCAGCGCGACCGACCTGTACGGCGGCACCTGGAACCTGTTCAACAACACGCTGAAGACGATGGGCATCGAGACCCGCTTCGTCGATCCGGCCGATCCGGAAGGCTTCCGCAAGGCGACCGACGCCAAGACGCGCGCCTATTACGCCGAAACGCTGCCCAACCCGAAGCTCACGGTCTTCCCGATCAAGGAAGTCGCCGATATCGGCCGCGAGCTCGGCGTGCCGCTGATCATGGACAACACCGCCGCGCCCATCCTGTGCCGGCCTTTCGACCATGGCGCGGCGATCATCGTCTACTCGACCACCAAGTATATCGGCGGGCACGGCACCTCGATCGGCGGCATGATCGTCGATGGCGGCAATTTCGACTGGGAGAAACATGCCGACCGCTTCCCGATGCTGACCCAGCCGGACCCGAGCTATCACGGCGCGGTCTGGACCGAGGCGGTCAAGCCGATCGGCCCGGTCGCCTACATCATCAAGGCGCGGGTCACGCTGTTGCGCGATATCGGCGCCGCAATGAGCCCGCAGAACGCCTTCCAGTTCATTCAGGGGCTGGAAACCCTGCCGCTGCGTATGCGCGAGCATTGCCGCAATGCGGACGCGGTCGCCAAGCACCTGAAGAAGCACAAGAGCGTAACCAAGGTGATCCACCCGAGCCTGCACGAGGACAAGGAACAGAAACGCCGCGCCGCCTACTATCTGAAGGGCGGCATGGGCGGGCTGCTCGGCTTCGAGCTCAAGGGCGGCAAGGAGGCCGGGCGCGCGTTTATCGACGCGCTGCAATTGTTCTACCACGTCGCCAATATCGGCGATGCGCGCTCGCTGGCGATCCATCCGGCGTCGACCACCCATTCGCAGCTCACGGCGGAGGAACAGCTCGCCACCGGCGTCACCGACGGCTATGTCCGCCTGTCGATCGGCATCGAGCACATCGACGACATCATCGCCGACCTCGATCAGGCGCTCGCCAAAGCCACCTGACGGGGCGACGCGGCACACGCATAGGGACTGAAATGACCATCGATGTCGCGGCCGTGCGCGCCGAAACGCCGGGCGTGCAAAACGTCCTGCACCTGAACAACGCCGGCGCGGCGCTGCAGCCCCGGCCCGTGCTGGATGCGGTGATCGACCATTTGCGGCTGGAAGCAGAACAGGGCGGCTACGAGGCCGTGCGCCTCGCCGAAGCGGGCCTCGAAAATTTCTACGATGCGGCGGCGCGGCTGGTCGGCGGCAAACCGCAAGAGATCGCCTTTATCGAGAACGCGACCCGGGCCTGGGACATGGCCTTCTACGCCTTCGACTGGCAGGCGGGCGACCGCATCCTGACGGCGGAAGCGGAATACGCGTCGAACTACATCGCCTATCTCCAGGTCGCCCGGAAATACGGCGTGGAGATCACCGCGGTGTCCTCGACGCCCGACGGGACGCTGGATGTCGATGCGCTGGCCGATGCAATCGACGACCGGGTCAAACTGATCGCCATCACCCATGTGCCAACCAATGGCGGCCTCGTCAATCCGGCCGCGGCGGTGGGCACAATCGCGAAACGCCACGGCATCCCCTTCCTGCTGGATGCCTGCCAATCGGTCGGACAGATGCCAGTCGATGTAAACGCCATCGGCTGCGACATGCTGTCGGCCACCGGCCGCAAATACCTGCGCGGGCCGCGCGGCACCGGTTTCCTGTGGATCCGGGAATCGCTGATCGACCGGCTGGAGCCGCCCTTCCTCGATTTGCATGCGGCGGAATGGATCGCGCCCGACCGCTACCAAATGCGCGACGATGCGCGGCGGTTCGAGAACTGGGAATGTAACTTCGCGGGCAAGATCGGCCTCGGCGTCGCCCTCGGCTATGCGTCGACGCTCGGGCTCGACGCCATCTGGACGCGCGTCCAATTTCTCGGCAACGCGCTGCGCAACCGCCTGTCCGTGCTGCCCGGAGTCATCGTGCGCGACATCGGCGCGGTGCAGGGCGGCATCGTTTCCTTCACTGCCGACGGCCACGACCCGCAGCACATCGTCGACGCGATGCGCGCCCGTGCGATCAACGTGTCGAATTCCGGCCGAACGTCCACGCTGCTGGATATGGATGCGCGCGGCCTGGCGGCGGTCGTCCGCGCCTCGGTCCATTACTACAACACGGAAGACGAGCTGGACCGCTTCCAGGATGCCCTCGCGGACATAATTGGCAGCTAGATGTGGAGCCTCAACAGGTTGTCCCGGTTGATCCGGAGTCGACTGATTGGCGTCTTGTCTTTTATTCCGCCATGGGGTCGATGCCAATTATACATATGCGTCCAAAGCGGCAGGTGGTCCGCGCGTTGATCTGACG
>JBFFGE010000065.1:0-22390 GCA_041557595.1 Alphaproteobacteria bacterium | reverse complement strand
TGCGGTGGATTTCCGACGTGCCCTCGAAGATGCGGAACAGCCGGACGTCACGGTACAGGCGCTCCACGTCGAATGCGGCCATGTAGCCGGCGCCGCCGTGCACCTGTACCGCCCGGTCGGCGACCCGGCAGACCATTTCGGACGCGAACAGCTTGCAGGCCGACATGTCGGCGAGCGGCCGCTCGCCCGCGTCGATGCGGCGCGCCGTTTCCATCACCATGGAACGGGCGGCGAGGGTGTCGGTGTGGCTGTCGGCCAGCATGTGCTGGACTGCCTGGAAGTCGGCGATGGGGTGGCCGAATTGCTCGCGCTGCACCGCATAATCGAGTGACAGCTCGATCAGCCGGACCGCCTGGCCGACGCAGGTGGCGGCGACGTGCATGCGGGCGGTGTTGATGCCGGCCATGGCGTTCTTGAAGCCCTGGCCCTCTTCGCCGCCGAGCAGGGTTGCGCCCGGCACCCGGCAATCGTCGAAGAAGATTTGGGCCGTGTGCGAGCCGTGTTGGCCGAGCTTGCGGTCATATGGGGCGACCTCGATGCCGGCGGTGTCGGCCGGTACGATGAAGGCGGAGATGCCCTTGGCGCCGGTGCTGGCCGGGTCGGTCCGCGCCATGACGATGAAGACGTCCGCCTCCGGCGCGTTGGTGATGTAGCATTTCTGACCGTTGATGACGTAGCCGTTGCCGTCGCGGGCCGCCCGGGTTTTCAGCGCGCCGGCGTCCGATCCGGCTTCGGGCTCGGTCAGCGCGAAGGAGGCGGTGGCCTCGCCGGAGGCCAGCTTCGGCAGCCAGGCGTCGCACTGCTCCTTGGTGCCATTGTGGAGGATTGCCTGCGAGGACAGGCCGAGCGTGGTGGAAAAGCGCGCGCGAAACACGCTGGACGCCTGGGTGAATTCGATCGTTGCCAGGCATTGCTGCTCCATCGTCAGGCCGAGCCCGCCGTATTCCTGCGGGATCGTCATGCCGAACAGGCCGAGCCGCCGCATTTCCGCGACGATGGCGTCGGGGACCGCGTCTTCCGCTTCGACCTGGCGTTCCGCGGGGATCAGTTTTTCGCGGGTGAACCGCCTTACGGAGTCGAGAAATTGGCGGAAATCGTCGTCGCTGACCGGGGTGTTCATGGAAGTGACCTTTTCAAGTTAGCGATGCCGCGCGGACGATCAGACTGTCTGCAATCCCAAGGGGACCGCCATAATCGTAAAATCCCTGTCGCTGTGGAGCAGCCGGTGGCCGCCCATGATGCAGAACGTCGCGATGAGAACGTCAATTGTCTTGCGTATCGTGAAGCCTTGCGTCCGCAGCGTCCGGTAATTCCGTGCGCTGGCAAGTGCGATTTGATGGCCGACCATGGGCTCGAAAATCAGCGTCTCCATCGCCGCTTTGGCGCGGTTGAAGTCGCGGTCGCTACGGAAACCCTGCAACACCTCGGTCAGGATCAAATCCCCGGTCAGCAGTGGTTCGATACCAAGGTAGCCGTCCAGCACCTCCGTTTCAGGTGTCGGCACCCCGTTGAAATAGTCGATCCAGACCGATGAATCGACAAGGATCATCGATCCCGCCGCGAATCGTCGAGCGATCCTTCCCAATTGAGGGCGCCGCGAAGGCGCCGAATTTTTTCTTGCTGGCGTGTTCGCACCAGCAGGCGGAGGCCTTCCTCGATCGCTTGACGCTTGGTCTTCAGGCCGGGAATTTTGAGAGCCTCGTCCATCAGGGTATCGTCGATCACGACATTAGTTCTCATGTGAAAACTCCGGATGTGTATAAATTATAAATATATACACATTGCAATAGTCGCGCAAGGATGCGGCGGTGAGTCTCCTGGCCGGGCTTGCGCGGCCTTGCCTGTTGGGCCAATATCGCGCCGCCGGAGCGGGCCGGCCCACCGGCTATTTGATCGAAGAAACTGACCCCCAAGGGGCGCCGGATAGTGGCTGCGCCGGGGCTGTCGAATAACAAGAACACAGGAGAGTATGCGTGTCCGTAGACGCCAGTAAGCAAGACCTCTTGATCGGCGTGGTGGGCGCCGGTGCGATGGGACGCGGTATCGCCCAGGTCGCCGTCACCGGCGGCGTGAGCGTGCGCCTGTTCGATGTTAGCGCCGACCAGATGGCGGAGGCGACCGCATTCATCGAGAACATGCTGGGCCGCGCCGCCGAAAAGGGCCGAATGACGCAAGACGAGGTCAAGGCGGCGATGGGCCGGCTGAAAACGGTGAGCGACCAGAAAGAACTGGCGCCCTGCGAGGTGGTCATCGAGGCCGCGACGGAAAACCTGGACCTGAAAAAGAAGATCTTCGGGCAGCTTGAGGAAATCGTCGCGGAGGATGCGATCATCGCGACCAACACGTCCTCGCTGTCCGTCACCACCATCGCTTCGGCCTGCAAGCGGCCGCAGCGGGTCGCCGGCTTCCATTTCTTCAATCCGGTGCCGCTGATGCGTCTGGTCGAGGTGATCGACGGCGTACTGACCGAACCCTGGGTCGGCGACGCGCTGATGACCCTGGCCAAGCGGATGACCCGCGAGCCGGTGCGGCTCAACGATGTGCCGGGCTTCCTGGTCAACCAGGTGGGGCGCGGCTACAACATCGAATCCCAGCACATCCAGGCCGAATGCGTTGGCGATTTCGTCGATTTCGACCGCATCCTGCGCGAGGGCGCAGGCTTTCGCATGGGGCCGTTCGAACTGCTCGATCTGACCGCCCTGGACGTGACCCATCCGGCGACCGAGCTGATCTACAACCAGTATTACCAGGAGCCGCGCTTTCGGCCGTCCTACATCATGCGCGCGCGGTATGAAGCGGGCATTCTCGGTCGCAAGGTGGGCAAGGGCTACTACGAATACAAGGACGGCAAGCAGGTGACGCCGGACGAGGCGCCAGCGCCCGACTATGACGGCCGCAAGGTTTGGGTCAGCCCCGTGGAGGCGGAAGGCCATCGGGCCCTCACCGACATCGTACAATCGGCTGGCGCGCCGCTCGATCGGGGCGATACGCCGGGTGCGGACTCGCTGATCCTGGTCACGCCGATCGGCGATGACGTGACCACCGCGGCGGTGGCGCAGGGGCTGGATCCGGAACGGACACTCGGCGTCGATACGCTGGTTGGGCTCAAGACGCGGCGGACGATCGCCACCAACCCGGCGACAAAACAGGAATATCGGGATTCGGCGCACGGCTTGTTGACCCAGGACGGCGTTCCCGCAACGGTCATTCGCGATTGTCCCGCTTTCGTGGGACAGCGCGTCTTCTCGACGATCTGCAATATCGGTTGCCAGATCGCGCAGTTCGGCACCGCCTCGCCGGAAGACATCGACAAGGCGGTCGTGCTCGGCCTCAATTTCCCGAACGGACCGCTGCAATTCGGCGAGGTACTGGGACCGCGGAATGTGCTGCGCATCCTCGATTCTCTCTACCGGTTCTATGGCGATCCGCGCTATCGTGCGAGCCCGTGGTTGCGCCGCCGCGCGATGCTGGGCATTTCTCTTTTAACGACTGAAATCTGAAGGAAATCATCATGCTTGATGCATATTTGTATGAAGGTAAGCGTACCCCATTCGGCCGCTATGGCGGCGAGCTGGCTCCGGTCCGCCCCGACGATATGTTGGGCGGCGTCATTCGCAAGGTCGTCGACGAGGCGCCCTTCAAGGCGGAAGACATCGATGATGTCATCGTTGGCTGCGCCAATCAGGGCGGCGAGGATGCGCGCTGCATCGCGCGGCACGCGCTCTTGGTTGCCGGGCTGCCGGAAAGTGTTCCAGGCCAGGTGCTGCAGCGCAATTGCGCAAGCGGGCTGAGCGCGATCGTTGCCGCGGCCCATTCGGTGACGGTCGGCGAAGGCGATCTGTTTATCGCGGGCGGCGTCGAAAGCATGAGCCGCGCGCCCTTCGTGGTCGGCAAGTCGGAAACGCCGTTCGGACGGAATTTCAACGTCTTCGACAGCACCATCGGTTCCCGTTTCCCGAACCCGAAGATTGAAAAGGAATTCGGCGACTGGGCGATGCCGAAAACCGCCGACAACGTCGCGCAGGATTTTCAGATTACGCGCGAACAGGCCGACGTCTTCGCGCTCGCCTCGCAGTCCAAGTACAAGGCCGCCAAGGAAGACGGTTTCTTCGACGGCGAAATTGCGACGGTGACCTATGACGGTGGCCGCAAGGTCGGCGAGGTGACGGTCGACAGTGACGAGCATCCGCGGCCGCAGACGACAATGGAACAGTTGGCTAAATTGCGTCCTTTGTTCCAGGACGGCGTAACCACCGCGGGCAACGCGTCCGGCGTCAACGACGGCGCGGTCGCGCTCTATATCGGCAGCCGCGGCGCGGGCGAGAACGCCGGCATCGCACCGAAAGTCCGGATCCTCGCGTCCGCGTCGGCCGGCGTGCCGCCGCGCATCATGGGCATGGGCCCGGTGCCTGCATCGCAGAAAGCGTTGGAGCGGGCGGGGCTCACGATCGCCGACATGGATGTTATCGAAATCAACGAGGCCTTCGCCGCACAGGTGCTGGGGTGTCTCAACGGTCTCGGCGTCGCCGAGGATGACAGCCGCGTCAACATGAATGGCGGCGCGATCGCGCTCGGCCATCCGCTCGGCGCGTCGGGTCCGCGTATCTTCCTGACGGCGGCCCGGCAGCTCGAGCGCACCGGCGGCAAATACGCGCTGGCAACGCTCTGCGTCGGCGTCGGCCAGGGCACCGCCGTGGTGATGGAACGGATGTCGTAAGGGGGGCTGTTTTTCACCCCCCTCCCAGCCTCCCCCGCCAAGCGGGGAGGCAAACAGGAAGTGATGCTATTTCAATTCCTTCCCCCTTGACGGGGGAGGGTTAGGGAGGGGGTGCTTCGGCACCCCTTTCGTATTTTTGGAGAATACCGTGGCCGCAGCCAAAGCCACCTTCGTGTGGGACGATCCGTTCCTGCTGGAGGATCAACTCACCGGCGAGGAGCGCCAGATCCGCGATACCGCGCGGAGTTTCGCGCAGGAACGGCTGATGCCGGTGATCCGCGACTTCAATCGCGATGAGTCCTTCGATTCCGGCCTGATGCGCGAATTCGGCGAACTGGGTTTCCTGGGTGCGAATATTCCCGACTACGGTTGCGCCGGTATCGGCTTCGTCGCCTATGGGCTCATCGCCCGCGAGTTGGAGCGGGTCGATACCGCGTTTCGCTCGGCGGTCGGCGTGCAGTCGGGCCTCGCCATGGCGCCGATCCATATGTATGGCAGCGCCGAGCAAAAGGAGCGCTGGCTGCCGCCGATGCGGGACGGGGAGGTGATCGGCTGTTTCGGCCTGACCGAGCCGGATCACGGGTCGGATGCGGGCAGCATGAAATCGCGGGCGCGCGCGGTCGATGGCGGCTACCGGTTGAGCGGCACCAAGCAATGGATCACCCATGCGCCGATCGCCGATCTGTTCGTCGTCTGGGCCAAGGACGATGACGGCGTGATCGGTGGGTTCCTGCTGGAAAAAGGCATGGACGGGCTGGACAATCCGAAGATCGAGGGCAAGTTCTCGGTGCGCGCGTCGCCGACCGGCTTCATCATGATGGACGATGTGTTCGTGCCCGCGGAAAACCGGCTGCCCGAGGCGCGCGGCCTGGGCGCGCCGCTGTCCTGCCTCAATAACGCACGGTTCGGCATTTGCTGGGGCGCCATGGGGGCGGCGGAGTTTTGTTGGCACGCGGCGCGGCAATATGTGATCGACCGCAAGCAGTTCGGCCGGCCGCTCGCCGCCAATCAGTTGATCCAGAAGAAGCTGGCTGACATGCAGACGGATATCGCGCTGGGCTTGCAGGGCGCGCTGCGGATCAGCCGCCTGCGCGAGGAAGGCAAGGTGACGGCGGAGATGATCTCGCTGGTCAAGCGCAACAACACGGGAAAGGCGCTCGACATCGCGCGGGTCGCCCGCGACATGCACGGTGGCAACGGCATCGTCGACGAATTCCACGTGATCCGCCACGTGCTGAACATGGAGACGATCAACACGCTGGAAGGCACCGCCGACATCCACGCGCTGATCCTCGGCCGCGCACAGACGGGGCTTCAGGCGTTCACCGAATGATGTATCGTCGCGTCGTGCGCGAGCAAAACGGATAGGGACTAATCATGGCGCTTACTCTGATCCGGCGAATGGCTTTCTGCGGAATCCTGCCTGTCCTGATCCTGGCCGGTTGCGCGGGCGGCCCCCGTGGCGGCGGTTCCGAGGGCTGGCATGCGGCAGGGAAGAAGGCGAGCACGGGGCTGGTGGTCTTTCGCCTGATCGGCAACGATCTGAAACGCATACCGGTTCGCCTGTATTGGCGCGCCTTCGATAAGCAGTCCAAGCAACCGGTTTCGCCGCAACGCTGGTTCGAAATGAGGCATACGGCAAATCCGCTGCCGGCCGGGTTCAAGCCCAACCGCAAAGGGTATGGCCGATATCAAATCAAACGCGCGAAGGTCGGGCACTACTATCTCGATCACATGCGGGTCCGCGAACCCGGCGATTCGGGACCGATGAGAATCAACGGCCGCACCCTCTATTTCACCGTCCGTCCCGGTCAGGTGGTTTATGTCGGGGATTTTAAGATCGACGTGGGCGACGAGCGCGTGCCGGAATATCGCCTGATCGACGATTTCGGGCAGGCAAAGCGGTTCATGGCAAAACGGAGCGATATCCGCAGGCCGCTCCGGCGCGGCCTTGCGCGGCGGATTCAGCTCGAGAAAGACACCGGCGATTGATCATGGCGCGATCGCTTCGTCGGCCCCTTCTGCCTGCGTCAGGAATGCGGGATACTGGCCGCATCCCGCCGGCGCGCCGCCGGAGCCGCAAACAGAAAAATGAGACATGAGCTGGCAGAAGGAAGTCGACGAGCTGCGCCGCCGCGAGGCGCTCGCCAAGAATATGGGCGGCCCGGAGAAGGTCGAACGGCACCACAACCAGGGCAAGCTGACGGTACGCGAGCGGATCGAGCGGCTGGTCGACTCCGGCAGCTTCCATGAAATCGGCACCGCCACCGGCGTCGCCGACTATGACGAAAACGGCGAACTGCGCGATTTCTCGCCCGCCAATTTTCTGCTCGGCCGGGCGGATATCGACGGGCGGCGCGTGGTCATCGCGGGCGACGACTTCACCGTGCGGGGCGGGGCGAACGACGCGGGCATCTTCGAAAAGGCGCTCGCCTCCGAGCGTATGGCGCGCGACCTGCGCCTGCCGATCGTGCGCCTGGTCGACGGCACCGGCGGCGGCGGTTCGGTCAAGAACATCGAAACCAAGGGCCACACCCTGTTGCCGGGATACGATGGACGCAAATGGGTCTACATGGTCGAGAACCTGTCGACCGTGCCGGTAGTGGCGCTGGCGCTGGGCTCGACCGCCGGGCTCGGCGCGGCGCGGGTCGCGGCGAGCCATTACTCGGTGATCGTCAAGGAGACGGCGCAGATGTTCGTCGCCGGGCCGCCGGTGGTGGCCCGCATTGGCGAGGATCTGACCAAGAACGAACTCGGCGGCAGCGAAATCCACACCCGCAACGGCGCAATCGACGACGAAGCGAACAGTGAAGCGGAGGCCTTCGAGAAGACGCGGCGCTTCCTCTCCTATCTGCCGCCTAGCGTCCATGAGCTGCCGCCACGGGGCCCGCGCGAAGACGACCCGAACCGGCGCGACGAATGGCTGATCGAGGCGATCCCGCGCAACAAGCGCCGGGTCTACAAGATGCGCGACATTATCGCGTCGCTGGTCGACAAGGGATCGTTCTTCGAAATGGGCAGGATGTGGGGCCGGCCGATGATCACCGGGTTCGCCCGGCTCGACGGCTGGCCGGTCGCGCTGATGGCGAACGATCCCTACCACTATGCCGGCGCCTGGACCGCCAAGGCATCGGAAAAGGTTGAGCGCTTCGTGCAGTTGGCCGAGGTCTTCCACCTGCCGATGGTGCATCTGGTCGACAATCCTGGCTTCCTGATCGGCCGGCAGGCGGAGGATGAAGGCACGATCCGATACGGCGCGAAGGCGCTGGCGGCGGTGTTCGGCTCGACCGTGCCCTGGGCCGTGGTGATCGTGCGCAAGGCGTTCGGCGTCGCGGGCTCCGCCCATATGAATCCGGACCGCTACGGCATCCGCGCCGCCTGGCCGTCCGGCGACTGGGGATCGCTGCCGATGGAAGGCGGTATCGAGGCGGCCTATAAGGCGGACATAGCGGCCGCGTCCGACCCGGAGGCGCGGCTCGCCGAAATCGAGGCGCGGCTGGAAAAACTGCGCTCGCCCTTGCGCAGCGCCGAATCCTACATGCCGGAAGAAATTATCGACCCCCGCGACACCCGCCCGATGTTGTGCGACTTCGCCGAAATGGCTGCCCCGCTGCGGACGCCCGGCGTGACGACGTTTGGCTTCAGACCGTAGCGCCGCCAATTGCGGGCACTCAATCGGCCCTGAAACGCTCTAAGGCCGTCAAATCCGGTTCCATCCCGAGCCCCGGCGCATCGGGCAGGACCATTCGCCCACCCGTGATCGGCGGTGGGGCGCCCAGCATTTCTTCGCGCAGCGGGTTCGGGTTGGCGTCGGCTTCCAGCAGTCCCCGGCCGCCGGCAGCGGCCAGCAGATGCGCCGACGCCATGAACCCGACGGCGCCGCCGAGGTAGTGCGGGCAATAGGTCAGCCCGGCCGCCATGATCCGCCGGGCCACCGGCAGGCAGCCGGTGAAGCCGCCCCATTTCGTCATGTCGGGCTGCATATAGGCGATGTTGCGGGATGCGATCATGGCGTCGAAGTCGCCGTCGCCGCGCAGGTTTTCGCCCGCCGCCAGCAGCACCGGCGAGCTGTTCGCCAGCGTCAGCCATTCGTCGGCCGGCCGGTCGCAGGCCAGCGGCTCCTCCAGCCAGGTCAACCCATAACGGTCGAGCTTCGGGCTCATATGCATTGCCGTCTCCAGATCCCAGCCCTGGTTGGCGTCGGTCATCAGTTGAACGTCGCGGCCCAGCGTCTCCCGCAAGGTTTTGAGATTATCGAGGTCGCGCGCCTCGCCGAAGCCGACCTTCAATTTGAAGGCGGTGTAGCCTTTCGCCTGCTTGGCGGCCGCGATGATTTCCGGCCGGTCCGGGTTTATCCCGCTGGCGTACACCGGCATGGTGCCGTCGCCATCCGTCTTGTCATCGGCCAGCATGCGCCACAACGGCTGGCCCGCCTTGCGCGCGGCGAGATCCCAGAGCGCGATGTCGACGCCCGCGATCGCCTGCGCCATCGGCCCGGCCTCGCCGCCCTGCAGCATGACGATATGGGTCGCCTCGGTCATGCCGCGGTAGGCCGCGGCGGGATCTTCCCATGCCTGGCCGGTCACGATGGGCGCGAGCAGGGTCTCGACTAGCGCCGCCCGGTGTTCCGCGCCGCAGGGCGGAAAGACGCACCAGATTTCGCCCCAACCGACCGCGCCGTCCGCGTCTTCGGCGCGCACCAGCAGGGCGGGACGGCTGTGCAGCACGCCGAAGGAGGTGCGCAACGGCTCCGCGATCGGCGCGCGAAACAGCAGCGCGTCGAGTTTCTTGATGTGCATGGGAATGTCCTTAACGTGCGTACGGAAACCGGTAGCGTGTCGAAAATACCATCGCGGCGCATTGGCCGCATCCTTCGTCAGGCTCAGGTCCTTGAGGCATTCCGGCGCGGCCAACCCAATAGACAAATTCTGAATGAATTTGGTCTATCGGATTCCTTCGGCCTCACCCTGAGCCTGTCGAAGGGTGCGGCAACGGCAGGAGTGCCGGCCTATAGCCAGGTCGCCTTGCTGCCGCGCACCGTAATGGTGATATGGCCCATGGTCGTGTCGGCCTTGGCGCCGTGCCAGTGTTTTTCCCCGGCCTCGATCTGCACCACGTCGCCGACATTGATTTCGCGTTCTTCCTGCTCGTTCGCGACCATGCCGGAGCCGTGCGTAACCACGAGGATCTGATCGCAATCATGCGTATGCCAGCCCGTCGTCGAGCCAAGGCTGAAATTCACGACGCTGCAATTGAAGCTTTCCGATTCGCCGCTGGGAATGATCGTCTGGCGTGAACGGGTGACCGACCCGCCCGTCCAGCCGGCAATCGGCGTGGCCTCGCCGAGGTCTTCTTCCGGAATATCCTTGAGTGTAACGACGCGCATGATTGCTCTCCCTGAGGTGTCGGATTTGGCGCTCCAGTTTCGATCCGATGAAGCTTATCACACTGCAGGCGACCCCTTGAAGTCGGCCGGATCCAAATGTCTGCCACCGCAGACGTCGGTGCCGCGGCGCGGGAGGCAGAGAAATTTGGCGGGCTTGATCGAGATCAGGGCGACCTCCCGGCGGTGTTGTTTTGCTGGAATTCTTTGACCGGGAGGCAATATTGGGAAACGGGAGACGACATCCGATGGCACAGGCGGGACAGGAATCGGGTGCGGATACCCGGGTGACTTCGGAAAAGAAGGGGGCCAAATCGCGAAAATCGGCGGCGCGCGCCGGTAAGCCGGTAGTTAAAACGACCGTATCCGCCGACACGCGCCAGGAGCCGCCGACGCCGAATGCCGGCAACGGTGCAATCGATCCTTCGAGCGATGGCGATGCGCAGCGGCACAAACTGGCCGAAATGCGTCACGACGCCGAGGTGATCCGTCGTCTCTTCGAGAACGGCGAATATCCTTACAAGAACAAGATGAAGCGGCGCGTGTATGAAAAACACAAGGCCGAGCTTCAGGTGGAGTTGCTCAAGGTACAGCGATGGGTCAAGGAAACCGGTCAGAAGATCGTGATCCTGTTCGAGGGACGCGATGCAGCGGGGAAGGGCGGTACGATCAAGCGCTTCATGGAACATCTGAACCCGCGCGGCGCGCGCGTCGTTGCCCTGAAAAAACAACTTCCGAGGAACAGGGGCAATGGTACTTTCAGCGCTATATCAAGCACCTGCCCACAGCCGGCGAAATGACCCTGTTCGACCGGTCGTGGTACAACCGTGCGGGCGTCGAGCGGGTAATGGGATTCAGTACACCGCAGGATTACCTGGAATTCATGCGACAGGCGCCGGAGCTCGAGCGCATGTGGGTGCGCTCGGGCACCCGGTTGTTCAAATATTGGTTCTCGGTCACCCGAGAAGAGCAAATGAAGCGATTCAAATCGCGCGAGCTCGACCCGCTCAAGCAGTGGAAACTATCGCCCATCGACCGGGCATCGCTCGAGAAATGGGACGATTACACCGAGGCCAAGGAAGCGATGTTTTTCTATACGGACACAGCCGACGCGCCGTGGACGATTGTCAAATCATCGGACAAGAAACGTGCGCGGATCAATTGCATGCAACATTTCCTCGCGTCGCTGCCCTATCCAAATAAGGAGATGAGCCTCATTAAGGGGCCGGATCCGCTCATTGTCGGGTCCTCGCACCATGTCATCGGCAATAGCGATCACCTTCTGGGCAAGAGCTTGCATCCCGAACAGCCGCAGGCGGACGCCTGACGCTCGGGCGTTTCCTCAATGGCCGGAGGTTGCGGGCGCGGCGTCCGGATCCCGTTGCACCACAGGCGCCGGATGGCTCTCGATCGCGACGTTTATGCAGGTGGCGGTCTTGCTCGCGGCTGCCCGGTCGAGCGCCGAGGCGACTTCGTCCGGGCGGGTGACGTTTTCGCCATGGCATCCGAGCGCGGTCGCCGCCTGGTCGTAGCGCGTCGCGTTCAGCTCGCAGCTGTGCAGCCGCTGCGCGCCGTAATCGCGCAACTGGATCTGATACTCCGCATTCCAGCGCGCATCGTTGCCGACGATGAGCGTGAACCGCGAGCCGGAGCGCGCCGCGGAATCGAATTCGCTGAGATGGAACCCGGCGGACCCGTCGCCCATCAGCGCGATCACCGGCGCGTCGGGTTTCGCCAGCCCCGCCGCCACCGCAAACGGGATGGCGCTGCCGATGGCGCCGGCCGGACCGTTGATGATTCGGTTCGGCGCGGACAGGCAGGCTTGCGCCCATTGTCCGAATTCGCCGCCATCGACGATCAGGACCGAGTCCGGCGATGCGTCCAGCCGGGCCTGCACGGCGCGGCACAGTTCGACCGCGTGGACCGGACCATCGGGGTCTGAGCTGAGCGTCGACCATTCCGGCGGCCGATAGGTCGTACTGTCCTTTACCGTTATTATCCAGTCGGCAAATCCGCCGGCCGGTTTAGCGGCGAGGCCGGTCAGCCGTTCGGCGGTCGCGATCGCGCCGGCTTCTGCCGTCAACACCAGGCGATCCCCGAACAGGGCGCGGCTGCGGGCGATCATCTCCGGGTCCGGATCGATATGGATGACCTTACAATTGCCGTCCAGCGCGTCGCCGAACTGGAAACTGAAATCGATGATCTTGCCGAGCGACAGGACCATGTCCGCCTGCGCCATTGCTTCGGCAAAGGCGCCGAGGCAGGGATCCTTGGTGCCGCGAGGACTCTCGGTACACACCACCGGGATGCCGGTCGATTGCTCGAGTTGTTCCGCGATGGCTGCATTCCGGGCCAGGATGGGGCCGGCGACGATCAGCGGGCGTTTCGCCGCGGTCAGGAGGCCGAGTACATCGCGGCCGATTCCCTCGTCGAGTGGCAACGACGGTGGCATGAACGCATCCGCGGCAAGGTCGGGCATGGCGTCGACCGAGGCGGCAAGGATGTCTTCCGGAACGGCCACATGCACCGGACCCGGCCGGCCCGACGCGGCGATCTGAAACGCTCGGACGATCGAGGGGGCGATTTCGGCGGCGTCCTTGACGGTCCAGGACGCCTTGGTGAGATGCACGGCCATTTCCGCTTGCGGCATTTCCTGGAATCCGCCCATGCCGATGCGTGCGGTCGGCGCATGGCCGCTCAGCAGTACGATGGGGCTTTCCGACATTTGCGCGGTGTACAGCGCCGACAGCGCGTTGACGAAACCGGGTCCCGCCGGGACCAGCGCCACGCCGACCGTATCGGTGAGCCGCGCCCAGGCGTCCGCCATATGCACCGCCGCCGCTTCCTGGCGGATGTGGACGGGCCTGATGTCCGCGTCGAGAAACGCGTCGAAGGCGATCATGATCTGGTTGCCGGACATGGCGAAGATTCGGTCCACCCCGGCCTGGCTGAGCGTTTTGGCTAGAACATCGGCGCCGCGCATTGGATTGACTCTCCTTGAGTTGGATTGACCGCCGCCGCTCGCCAATGCCGGGCAAGGTCGTCGAGGGGATTGTGATGAGGGTCTATCGTAGTGGACGGGTAATTGGAGGTCTATCGGGCAGTCTTCACAACACCTTTCCCCGGTTCATGATGCCGCCCGGGTCGATGGCGTCCTTGATCGCGTGCATCATCCTGAGCTCGACCTGCGATTTGTAGCGCGCCAGTTCGCCTTTCTTGAGCACGCCGACGCCATGCTCCGCGCTGAAGCTGCCGTCGAGGCCGTCGGCGATGTCGTGGATCACCTTTTCGATGGCTTCGGTGCGGGCGAGGAAGGTTTCACGGTCTTCCGATGCCGGCTGCGACAGGTTGAAGTGAATATTGCCGTCGCCCAGATGGCCGAAGGGCACAATACGGACGCCGGGAATTTCACGGGCCGCCGCCGCGGTCGCCGCTTCCAGAAATTCGGGTACGCGGGAGACCGGCACCGAGACGTCGTGCTTGATGCAGCCGCCCGCGTGCTTCTGCGATTCCGGGATGGTTTCGCGCAGCCGCCAGAGCGCCGCCGCCTGCCGGCCGCTCGCTGCAATGACCGCGTCCACCACTGCACCGGAATCGAAAGCATCGGCGAGCGCGGTTTCCACGGTTTCCTGCAGGCGGCCGTCCTCGCGGCCGGACGACAGCTCGACCAGGGCATAGTGCTCGTGCGGCGCTTCGAACGGATCGGCGACATCCGAAATGTGTTCGAGCACCATGTCGAGGCAGCGCCGGTGGAAGTATTCGAAGGTGGTGACGCCGTCGCTCGAGGCGGCGCGCAATTGCGCCAGGATGTGCGTCGCCGCGCCGGGATCCTGTACCGCCAGCAAGGCGGTACAGGATTCGCGGGGGATGGGAAACAGCTTGCAGACCGCGGCGGTAATGATGCCGAGCGTGCCTTCCGCGCCGAGGAACAGCTGCTTGAGGTCGTAGCCGGTATTGTCCTTCCGCAAGCGGCGCAGCCCATGCCAGATTTCGCCGTCCGGCAGGACCACCTCGAGACCGAGCACGAGGTCGCGCGCGTTGCCGTAGCGCACCACCGCCGTGCCGCCGGCATTGGTCGCCAGATTGCCGCCGATCTGACAGGTGCCTTCGGCCGCCAGGCTGAGCGGGAACAAGCGTCCGGCGTCCGCCGCGGCCTTCTGTAGATCGGCCAGAATACAGCCTGCCTCCACTGTGATCGTGTAGTTCAGCGGATCGATGTCGCGGATCCGTTTCATGCGGCCCAGCGACAGGACGATTTCGTCGTTGCGGCGTCCCGGAATCGAGCCGCCGCAATACCCGGTGTTGCCGCCCTGGGGCACGATGCCGACGCCGGTTTCGGCACAGATGCGCACGATCGCCGCCACCGCCTCGGTGGAGTCGGGGCGCAGAACAAGCGGCGCGGTTCCATGATAGAGGTCCCGCTCATCGGTCAGATATGCGGCCTTGTCGGAGTCCTCCTTGAGCCAGCCGCGCGGACCTGCGGCGTTCTTCAGGTGCTCGATAATCGATGGGTCCATGGCGGCGTTCCGACGCTGTGATCAAATAGGCCCGCCCGCCCGGTTGCGCGCGGGGTCGGGCCGGATTTTAACGGGATTTGGCGCGTCTGCACCGATCAATTCCTGTGCGATGGCCTTGGGAAGTCGATTTCGGCGACCCATATGAGCTATCGAAGCGGCCATCGAGTGGGTGATTCCTGTTGCGATGGGTTAGTATATTGTATCAGTCTTGTGAGCAGGTGCAGCCCGGCGCACCGAGGCTGCCGAATTTAGGTAAATAAAGGCAAAGTTTTCTGTCATGTCGGACCCCGAAGATATTCGAATAGACCCCGCGTTGCAGCCGAAGCCCGCCGATGTGGGCTACGATCTCGATCGCGCGCTGAGTTCGGTCGTCGCTTTGCGCTCGCGGATTGCCGACGATGCGATGACCGCCAACACCCTCGGCACGGAACGGGCCGGGCACGGCGTTGTCATCGGCGAAAAAGGGCTGGTTCTGACCGTCGGCTATCTGGTGACCGAAGCCGAATCGATCTGGATGCTGGACAGTTCCGGCAACGCGACACCCGGCCACGTCATGGGATACGACCAGGAAACCGGCTTCGGCCTCGTGCAGGCGTTGGGTTCGTTCAACCTGCCGGCCCTCGAATTGGGCGATTCATCGGATATCGCCGTTGGAGATCCGGTGATCCTGGCCGGACATGGCGGGCGGCGGAACGCGGTAAAAGCGCGCATTGTCTCGAAGCGCGAATTCGCCGGATATTGGGAATACGTCCTCGACGAAGGTATCTTCACGGCGCCGCCGCATCCGTTCTGGGGCGGTGCGGCAATGATCGACGCGTCCGGCAAGCTGTGCGGTATCGGGTCGCTCGTCGTTCAGCAGGCGGTACCGTCGGAAGATCGCAACGACGGCAATTTGATCGTGCCGATCAACCTGCTGAAGCCGATCCTGGACGAATTGCTGCAGTATGGCAGGCGCCAAAAGCCGCCGCGGCCCTGGCTCGGCATGATCACGACCGAAGTGAATGACGCGCTGGTCGTCGCGGGGCTGGTCGATGGCGGCCCGGCGGAAGATGCGGGCGTGAACATCGGCGATATCGTGCTCGGCGTCGATGGCGAAGCGGTCGTCGACCTCGCCACGTTGTTTCGCCGGATTTGGGCGGTCGGCGAAGCGGGGACGGAGATACCGCTGCATTTTCAGCGTGGCGGCGACCAGATCCAGATCAATGTGCAGTCGGTGAGCCGCCAGGACCTGCTGAAATCGCCGCAGCTTCACTGATCGGCCTTCGCCGAAATTGACAGGGTGAGGCGGCGGCCGATAATGGCCTGATATATGCCTGCCGACCGGTTGCGGCCCGGCTATCGCCGATTTTGGGAGTGAATGCCATGAACGCCGACCAAAACCCGTTGATCGAGGATGCCAGCGCCTGGAAAGGGGCGGATTTCAAGCAGCCCCGCGCCTGGGTGCATCATCTCACGCCGGCCATGATTGCCGAGGTGGAGGCGGCCCTGCAGGCGGTCAAGGCGAAGGGTACGCCGTTCCGGGAGATCACCCGCGAGGATTTTCCGCTCGATGCGACGGCGGAATTGCTGGCCAAGGCCTATCGCGACCTGAATGAGGGCCAGGGGTTTACCGTGGTCGCCGGGTTCCCCGTGGAGCGCTACGACTATGCGGACAACCTGCTCGCCTATAGCGGGATGGCGTCGCATTTCGGCAAAATCGTCGTCCAGAATTACGAAGGCGATTTCGCGGTCGACGTGATCGACAAGGGCATTCCCTACAACCATCAATCGCGCGGGTACAGCAGCAACAAGCTGCTGCCGTTTCACACCGACGGCGCGGATTACGCCGGCTTGCTGTGCCTCGAGACCGCGGCCAGCGGCGGGCTAAGCCTGATCACCAGCGCACCCGAGGTGTACAACGAAATTCTCCGAACCAAGCCCGAATACATGGAGACGTTGCGGCGCGGATTCTTTCACCATCGGCGCGGTCAACACGATGCGGGCGAGCCGCCGCTGTCGCCCGAGGCGATCCCGGTCTTCGACTTCCACAACGATCTGCTGCACTGCTGCTACAACCGCAACCCGATCGTCTGGGCGGAGAAGGAAGGGCTGAAACTCAGCGCCCATGAGATCGCGGTGCTGGATTATTTCGATGCGATCACGACGCGCGCCGACATGCAGCTGTCGATGAATTTGCAGAAGGGCGATATGCAGTTCATCAACAACTACGTCATTCTGCATTCGCGGACCGAATACCAGGACGATGCGGATCACCGGCGCCATCTTGTGCGACTGTGGCTCGACGATGAGGCCGGGCAACGCAATGGCGTGAGCCTGCTCGACCTCTACGTGCCGAAGGCCTCCCGGTTCCAGAAAGCGTCGTGACGGCGAAGGCCGTTTCGCGCGGTCTCGTCGTTGCCCGTGAAGTCCCCGATGATCCAGACCGATGAAGAAGAAACCCGCCGCGCGCTGCCGTGGTCGGAACTTATCGAGGCGATCCGCGACGGCTTCCGCGCCGATTGGTCGATGCCGGTCAAGCATCAGCATTTCGTGCCGGTGCCGGGCGAGCCGGATGCGAAACTCATGATGATGCCGGCCTGGGCGGAAGGCGAACACATCGCCGTCAAGGTCGTGAACCTGTTTCCGGGCAACAGCGCGCGCGGCCTGCCCGCCGTCAACGCGATGGTGATGCTGATGGACGGCCGCACCGGTGAATGCCTGGCCCTGATCGATGGCGGCGAGGTGACCGCGCGCCGCACGGCGGCGACCTCTGCGCTTGCCGCCGATTATCTGGCGCGCGCCGACAGTCGGCACCTGGTGGTGGTCGGCACCGGCCGGGTCGCCGGCGATAATCTGGTGGAGGCGCACACGGTGTTGCGGCCGATCGACCGGATCACGGTGTGGGGGCGGGATATCGAGAAGGCATCGGCCGTCGCGGCGCGGGTATCGCGCGGCGGCGTCACTGCCTCGGCGACCGAAGATCTCGCCACCGCGGTAGCCGATGCGGATATCGTTTCCTGCGCCACTCTCTCACAGACGCCGCTGATCCGAGGCGAATGGCTGAAGCCCGGCGCCCATGTAGATCTGGTCGGAGCCTATTCGCCGACCAGCCGCGAAGCGGATGACGAGACGATCCGCCGTGCCACGGTCTTCGTCAACACCCGCGCGGGCGCGCTGCACGCGACCGGCGATATTGCGGAACCGTTAAAAAGCGGCGTGCTCACGGAAGAGGACGTGGCGGCCGATCTGTTCGACCTGACACGCGGCCGCCATGCGGGCCGGCGCGATCCCGCGGAAATCACGCTCTTCAAATCGGTCGGCGCGGCGATCGAGGATCTTGCGGCCGCCCGGCTGGTCTATGCGCGCTGTGCCGGGGGCGCCGGCTAACGGTATCCACGATACGCGCCGTTATTCCTCCCTTGTTCCGTCGGCCCGTCGCGGGCAGCATAATTCACGGATTCAGGATCGCGACGGGGGGTGGGGAGACACATGATCTATGACTATCTGATTGTCGGCGGCGGGTCGGCGGGCTCCGTGCTGGCGAACCGGTTGTCGGCGCGCAATGCGAACAAGGTATTGCTGTGCGAGGCGGGGCAGGACACGCCGCACGGCAAGGTGCCGAAGGAGATCCTCGACAGCTATCCCGGCGTCGCCTATTTCGACAATCGCTTCCATTGGACCGACCTCAAGGTCACGACGCGGGCGATATCGCACAACGATCCCGAGGAGGACCGCCCGCCGTTGCGCAAATACGAGCAAGCCCGGGTGCTGGGCGGCGGCTCGTCGATC
The DNA here is from genome assembly GCA_041557595.1 of Alphaproteobacteria bacterium. GTDB lineage: Bacteria > Pseudomonadota > Alphaproteobacteria > UBA8366 > UBA8366 > JAOTYV01. Next base: position 4,005 of record JBFFGE010000065.1, on the reverse strand, counting down.
AACGGCCAGCTCGCCAATCGCGGCGCGCCGACCGATTACGCGGAATGGGAGGCGCGCGGCGCCAAGGGTTGGAACTGGGACGCGGTGCTGCCGTATTTCAAGAAGGTCGAGCGCGACATGGATTTCGAAGGCCCGTTGCACGGCAATTCGGGCCGGATCCCGGTGCGCCGCATCATGCCGGATCTGTGGAACGAACATGCCAAGGCGGTCGGCGAAACCTTCAAACAGGCCGGCTACGAATACCTGCCCGACCAGAACGGCGAGTTCCGCGACGGCTATTTCCCGATCACGATTTCCAACGCCTATGAGAACCGTGTGTCGGCGGCGATCGGCTATCTCGATCCGGGAACGCGGCTGCGCGAAAACCTGACGATTTCGACGGACACCCGCGTCAGGGAACTGCTGTTCGACGGCGCCCGCTGCGTCGGAGTCACCGCAATGGTGCAGGGCCGCGAGACCGAATTCCGCGCCAACGAGGTGATCATGTCGTGCGGCGCAATCCATTCGCCGGCGCATCTGCTGCGCGCGGGCATCGGGCCGGCGATGCAGCTTCGCGACCTCGGTATCGAGGTGCGCGCCAACCTGGCCGGCGTCGGCCAGCGGTTGATGGACCACCCCTCGGTCGCGGTCGCCTCGTATCTCAGGCCGGAAGCCCGGCTCAACGAATACACCCGCCGGCACCTGCTGGTCGGGTTGCGCTATTCGTCGGGCATCGCCGACGCGCCCGACGGCGACATGTTCGTCGCCGCCGTCAGCAAGTCCGCCTGGCATCCGGTCGGCGAGCAGATCGCATCGATGCTGGTCTTCGTCAACAAGACCTATTCGGAGGAAGGGCAGGTGCGGCTGGCGTCGCGCGATTGGCAGGACGAGCCGATGGTCGATTTCAACCTGTTGTCGGACCGGCGCGATCTCGACCGGCTGGTACACGGCTTCCGGCAGATGGCGGCGCTGCACGACACGCCGGCGTTGCAGGCGGTCGCCTCCGACGCCTTCCCGGCGAGCTACACCGACAAGGTGCGGGAAGTCGGAAAGGTCACCCGGAAGAACCAGGTCCTGACCGGGCTCATGGCAAAGCTGCTCGACGGCCCCGCCATGCTGCGACGGTTCCTGATCGAGAACCTCATCGTCGAAGGGGCGAGCCTGCGCGATCTGATGCAGGACGGCGAACGATTGGAGGCGTTCGTCCGCGAGGCGGCAATCGGCGTCTGGCATGCGTCCTGCACCTGCCGGATGGGCGCCGACGACGATCCGATGGCGGTCACCAATACGGTCGGCCGGGTGCGCGACATCCACGGCCTGCGCGTCGTCGACGCGTCGATCTTTCCCGTGGTGCCCTGCGCCAACACCAACTTTCCCACCTTGATGACAGCCGAAAAAATCGCCGACGCGATTTTGGAGGGGAGGTAGGGAAGGCTGCTTCCCCGCTGTATTTTGTCCGTTGTCACAAAGTTGGTATTTTGAAGGCTGGGGCAAACAGGGAGGCAGGAATTTGCAACCGCTTAACGATATCCGCGTATTGGCGGTCACGGTATTTCTCGCCGGGCCGTTTCTTAGCATGACGCTGGCCCGCTTCGGCGCGGAGGTAATCAAGGTCGAGGTTCCGGGGCTTGGCGATTCGATGCGCGGCATCGGGCCGTTCGCCGGGCCGGAAGGCGTCCATCCGACACCGCGGACCGATCAGGATGTCGCCACGCGGTTCATGAAACGGACCCAGGGCGTCAAGAGCATCACGCTCAATCTAAAGGACCCGGAGGGCGTGCGGATGTTCCTCGAACTGGCGAAACAATCGGATGTGGTGATCGAAAACCTGTCGCCGGGCTCGATGAAGCGGCTCGGTCTCGATTACGAAGCGGTGGCGGCGGTCAATCCGGGCATCGTCTACTGTTCGATTTCGGGCTATGGCCAAACCGGGCCCTACGCGGCCAACCCGGCGCACGATCACCAAATTCAAGCCATGGGCGGTATGATGGACATCAACGGTCAGCCGGACGGGCCACCGACCCGGGTCGGCGTCTTCGTCAGTGATCTGGTGACGCCGCTCTACGCCGCCTATTCGATTCTGGCGGCGCTGCGCCAAAAGGCAAAGACCGGCGAGGGGCAATATCTCGACGCCTCGATGATGGATACCCTGGCGACCCTGATGTTCATGGAGCCGCTGGAAGAGGCGCTGGCGGAAGGCCAGCCGATCCGCGCCGGCAACAACAGCCGCACCAATCCGACCGGGCTCTACCGGGTCAAGGATGCGGACGTCATCATCACGGTGACCAATGACGACCGCTGGCAGAAACTGTGTCAGGGCATGGATGCGCCCGAATTGCTGGCGGATGCGCGCTTTACCACCGTGCCGAGCCGGGCCGAGAACCTCGATGCGCTGCGCCTGGAAATCCAGGAACGCCTGGGCAAGATGACCTGCGACGAGGCGGTGTCGCGGCTGGAAGCGGCGGACGTGCCGATCGCGCCCGTCCGCACGCTGGGCGAAGTGCTCAAGGACGATCACTTCTATCAGCGCGGCACCTTGCAGCCGATGAAGCACTTCGCCAGCGACGAGCCGGCCGGCGACAATGTGGTCGTCGGCTTCCCCATCACCTTCTCGGGCAAGCCGCTGCCGAAACTGTCGGGCGCGCCGACGCTGGGCATGCACAACGAGGATGTGCTCGGCGGGCTCCTGGATATTGACGCCGACCAGTTGCACGACCTGAAGGACCGGGGTGTGATTTAGAGCAAATCCCGAGCGAACCGAAAGGGTTCGCGACGACGTATTTGCGTACAAACAAAGCGATGTGCACGCGCATCCTTCGTCAGGCTCAGGGTGAGGTAGGTGTATGAATTAGCACAGCCTCACGCTGAGCTTGTCGAAGTGTGCGGCTGAGCTTTGGCGCTTGGCCAACAGCGAGCTGGATTTTTTTTACCCCTCGATCCGCTTCGCCACCGCGTCGCCGAAGGCGTCGGTGCCGAGCGGCCCGCCGAGATCCGTCGTGCGGCCGCTATCCTCGGTCATCTGCGCGTCGATCGCCGAATCGATCCGCTTCGCCGCTTCCTGCATTTCGGGCAGGTCATGGCGCCGGCCGAGCCAGTCGAGCAGCATGCCGCAAGAGAGGATCATCGCGGTGGGATTGGCGATATTCTGGCCGCTGATGTCCGGCGCGGAGCCGTGTGCGGCCTGCGCGATGCACCGGTCGGCGCCCGCATTGATCGACGGGCCGAGCCCGAGCCCGCCGGACAGTTCGGCGGCGAGATCGGAAATGATGTCGCCATACATGTTTGTGGTGACGACCACGTCGAAGTACTCCGGCTTGCGCACCAGCAGCGCGGCCATGGCGTCGATGAAATATTCTTCGACCTCCAGCTTGTAGCCGGAGGCCACGTCCTTCACCGTGTCGGCGAACAGCCCGTCGGTGACCTTCAACACGTTGGCCTTGTGGACGATGGAGAGCCGCCCGCGCCGCTGCACGGCGAGCTCGCAAGCCGCTTTGGCAATGCGGGCCGAGCTTTCGCGGGTGATCTTGCGCATCGAGATGGCGAGATCCGGCGTCGGCATGAATTCGCCCGACCCCTGGAACATGTTCCGGTCGGCGTAGAACCCTTCGGTGTTTTCGCGCGCGATCACCAGATCCATTTCCTTCACATGCGCGGGCACGCCGGGGCGCAGCCGGGACGGCCGCATATTGGCGTACAGGTCGAGTTCCTTGCGCGTGTAGCCGGACGGGTTGATGCCGCCCTCCGCCGGCGCGGGATAGACCGCGGTATGCGCAGGCCCAAGGATAATTCCGGCGCATTCCAGCATCATGGCCTTGGTCTCGTCGGGGATCGTTGTGCCGTGGGAGTCCAGCGCCGCGAGGCCGACCGGCGCGTCGATCAATTCGAGGCCGAGATTGAACCGGCGGCTGGCCGCGCGCACCACGGTTTCCGCGGCGGCGACGATTTCGGGGCCGATACCGTCGCCCTGGAGCAGGAGAATTTTCATGTTAAGGCTCTCTTCTTGTTGGAGTGTCTCGGCGGATCGTC
>JBFFGE010000064.1:0-22645 GCA_041557595.1 Alphaproteobacteria bacterium | reverse complement strand
GACCGAAACCCAGGCGGAGGAAGTGGCGGGTTTCCTGTGGTCGGAGGATGTGCGCGACGTGGTGTTGGTCGGCGCGTCGGCCGGCGGCATGGTCATGGCGAAGACCGCGGAACTCGCGCGCGAGCGGGTCTGTCGTCTCGTCTTCGCCGATGCGCTGGCGCTGCTGCATGGCGAGAAGATCCGCGACATCGTAAAGGGCCCGTCGACAATTGAAACCGACGTGGCGAACGGGCCGACCCGCGACGAACGGCTGGAAAGGTTTATTGCCGACCTCGATCCCGAACTCGCGGCATGGGCCGCCGATCGCTCGACGCTGCATCCGAGCGGAGTCTTCGAACAACCGGTCGTGTTCAGGGATTTCTGGGATCAGGAGTGGGATACCACGGTCGTCTTCTGCAAGCGGGTGGAGAACCCGGGCGAGGCGCACCAGCGGCGCACCGCCGAAAAACTGAAGGCGCGGTGGCATGAACTCGACACCGGGCACTTTCCGATGCTGAGCATGCCCGACGTGCTGACCGGGATATTGGTGGACGGCTAGAGCGAATCCCGAGCGAACTGAAACGGTTCGCGACGACGTATTTGCGTAAAAACCAAGAGTTAGACCACTTCATATGAGTCAATTTTAACAAGAAGTGGTCTAGCCGGCGCGTGCGCCTTTGAGCACCGCGCGGTAGTCCATGAAAATTTCCTCGAGCATCGAGTCGTGGTTCACGGCGAGACAGCCGCGATAGCTGAACAGGGGTTCGTCGTCGATGAACGTGGTGCCAAGGCCCGCGCAATGGCGAGCGGCCCGCTGTACGAGAGTGCGGGCGCTTTCCGGCACGGTTGCTAGCCGCAGATGGTCCATTGCCATGGCGTGTTCGGCCCGCGTCGGAGGCCGGTCTCGCGGCAGCGCATTGATCGCGCGCAGGATCACGCCGGTTGCGCGGGTTCGGTCGGCTTGTTCGTGAATCGCCACTGCAGCGATGCTTCGCAGGGTCGTTCGGGCGAGCGCTGTATCGGCGGCGCGCTGCGGTTCGGTGTCGCCGACGGCTGGTTGCGGTATGAATATGACAGTGTCCGTCAATCGGAGGGCCGGGTGGGTAAGACCCGCGACAGCGGCACGGGGCAGAGCCACGCGAATCGCCGTGTGGCCGCGCGCCGCAACGATGCGGAGGCCGGCGGCGAGCGGGATTTGCATGGGCTCGCCACTCGGATCGTCGGCGACGACTTTCACGGCGCCGGGATCGAGCAGCGTATAGGGTGTGCCGCGATCCGGATCGGACCGGTCGGGTTGCAGGCAGATCGTGCCGATTTCCGCTTCGCAGTCATGCGCGCCGCAGCGTAGCGGGATCGTCTTCTCGGCAGCGACGGCAAGCAGGATTTGCGGTGCGGCTGCAGCGGGCAGCGCGAACGACAACGCGGCGATGAGGAAAGGCGAGCAGCGGAAAAAGGGGCGCATTTTCTGTTCTCCATCTCCGGCGGCCGGCGAGAGAGCGACGGAGCCGATGCGCCGATGCGTTTTCTTACCCGTGCAGTGCTAGACCATTTCTTGTTTAAATTGACTCATATGAAATGGTCTATCTCCTGGTTTTTACGCAAATACGTCGTCGCGAACCGTTTCGGTTCGCTCGGGATTTGCTCTAGCACGAATTCGACCCGGTCTTCCACGATTTCGGATCGATTACCTGCCAGCGGGCGGTGTCCAGATCGGGAGCCCGTCGCGGTTACCCCACTCTTGCCAGGACCCGACATAGTTTCGCAGGCGGGGATAGTCGAGCAGTCGAAGCGCCAGATAGCCGTGGGCGGACCGATACCCGGTGTTGCAATACAGCGTGATTTCCCTGTCCGGCGTGGCGCCCAAGGGATCGAAGAGCGCCCGCAGCGCATCGGCGGGTTTCATGCAACCGTCGCCGTGGTCGTACAGGTCTTCCCAGTCGCGGTGCTCGGCGCCGGGAATTGCGCCGCCGTGGCGGGCGCGCCGGTCGGAGCCTTCGAATTCCGCCCGGCTGCGCGTGTCGACGATGACACGGTCGGGATCCTCGATGGCATCCAAGACATCGCGATAGCCGGCGACCCGCTCCGGGACGGGCCTGGCGGCATATTTGACCGGCTTCGGCGGATCGCTTTCGGTTTCCATCGGAAGTCCCGCCCGCGACCATGCCGCGATGCCGCCATCGAGGACATGAACGTCCGCGTGGCCCAGATATTCGGCAAACCAGAATCCGCGCGCGGCACACATATCCGTAAAACCGCCATAAAAGACGAGCGTGTCGGAATTATGCACGCCCCGCCACCCCAGAAGATTGGCCCACATTCGCGTGAACGCCGCCAGCGGCGCCGGGTCCGTATCGTCGGTGTTGACGAAATAAAGATCGAAGTGCCGGGCGCCGGGAATGCGGCCCTTCGCGAACAGTTCGGCCGGACGCGTGTCGACGATCGCGAGACCGGGCTGCACCATCCGCTGCCGGAGCCTGTCCGGCGACCACAACAAATCCGGGTTGGCGTAGCCCCGTTCAAGGATGTCCATCGGCGGATCCCCCGGGCAACCGGCGCCGCGGGGGAAATTAGTCCGCCGCGTCGACGGAGCGGATGGTTTCGAGTTGCACCGAATTCTTGCTGTACCGATCCTTGTAGGGCGCCGTGTCGATCTCCTCGAGCTGGATCTCGCCGGACAGGACCTTTTGTTTCCATTCCTGGTGCGCCGGCTCCATCTCCTGGAATTCCGGCATCACCTCCTTGGCGAATAGTTCCAGGCTCTCGCAGATATGCTCGTGCGTGTTCTTGCCCGCCTGATTCAGCAGGATGATCTGGTCGACATTCGACGTCGAGTATTTGCGCAACCGGTTGCGGATCGTCTCCGGCGAGCCGATGAGACCGCCCGACAGCGCGCGCTCGAGCCCCTCGGGGTTGTCGGCCATCCAGCGTTCGTACTCCGCCCAGAGGTCGACAGAGCCCGGCGGCGGCCGGTCGCGTTGCACGCCGATACGGTCGGCACTGTAGAATTTGAGCGCGAACTGGAAGAACGGGATGCCGATGGCGCGGCGCCGCGCTTCCTCGTCGGTTTCCGCGCACATGAAATAGCTGACCAGGGCCATATTCGGATTGGTCTCGTAGTCCGTAAGCTTGTCCATGCGCTTGGTGAAGGAATTGTAATAGCTGTGCACCCAGGCACGGGCCGCGTCGCCGCTGATGAACTGGAAGCCCAGCGCGCCGAGGCCGCGCCGGCCGGCCATTTCGATGGTGTCGAGCTGCGAACACGCGACCCAAAGCGGCGGGTGTGGTTTCTGCACCGGCTTCGGCAGCACATTGCGCAGCGGGAAGTCGAAATATTCGCCGTGATATTCGCAGCCGCCGTCCTTGAACATGGGCATGATCGCCTTGACCGCGTCTTCCCAGACCGCGCGTTTGGTCTCGAGCGGCCGGTCGAAGGGGCCGAGTTCGGTGACGCTGCCGCCTTCGCCCATGCCGAAATCGACGCGGCCGCCGCTCAACAGGTCGAGCGAGGCCACCCGTTCGGCGACCCGCGCCGGGTGGTTCGTGGTCAGCTGGATGATACCGTGGCCGAGGCGGATATTCTTGGTCCGCTGGCTGGCCGCGCCGAGGAAAACCTCCGGCGAGGCGCAATGCGAATATTCTTCGAGGAAATGATGCTCTACTTCCCAAGCGTAATCGAATCCGAGCCCGTCGGCCAATTCCATCTGATCGAGCGCGTGGTTGTACAGCCGCTGCTCGGCGCCCGGCTCCCATGGCCGGGGAAGTTGCAACTCGTAAAAAATCCCGAATTTCATATCTGCATGTCCGCCAATGTTTCGAAATTGGGATAACCGTAGCGCAGCCGGCGCGACATGGCGAATCCGCCCCGGCACAATGCGTCCGGATCATTCTGCCTCCGTCCGCCGGCGCCGCATTTGGTGTCTCTTCCCGGGACTGGTAGCCTGTAAGGGGATCGCAACAAGGAAAGCGGCATCCGGTGAAATTCGGATTATTCGGCGGCGCGACGGCAAAGGGAGGCGGACACGGCACGGCCGACGGCGGCGCGCGGCTCGGTTATTCCCGGTCCGACGACAGTCATGGCTATGGGCAGTTGATCGAGGGCGTGGTGAAAGCCGAACGTCTCGGATTTCACAGCATCTTTCTGGTTGAGCATCACTTCACGGGCAGTGCCCAGATTTCCGCCTCGTTGAACCTGCTTACCTTTATCGCCGCGCGGACGACGACGATCCGGCTCGGCACCGCCGTGGTCGTCGTGCCGTGGCACAATCCGGTGCTGCTGGCCGAACAGGCGGCGACGGTCGACGTCTTGTCGAACGGACGGCTCGACTTCGGTGTCGGCAAAGGCTACCGGCCGAACGAATTCGAGCGGTTTTGCATACCGCTCGAGGAAGCGACCGAGCGCTTCGAGGAATCGATGCATCTGATCCGGCAGGCACTGACGTCGGATGAGCGTTTTTCGCACCACAGCGCGCGCTGGAATTTCGAGGACATCATCGTCGAGCCGCCGCCGGTGCAGCGCCCTCACCCGCCGCTGTGGCTTGCCGCCGGCCGGCCGGAGTCGCTGCGAAAGGCCGCCGAGGACGGCTACTCCCTGCTGCTCGACCAATTCGCGACCTTCGACCTGACGCTCGAGCGGGTGCGGATCTACCGCGAGGCGGTCGAGGCGGCGGGCCGCAAGTTCGACCCGATGTCGGTCGCCGTGGCGCGCGGCATCGCCATCGTGCGTAACGAAGAAGAACGCGAACGCGCCTACGAACGGCGCATACAGGCGCTGGGCCGGATGAATACGCTGGCCACCTCCGCCGACGGAAGCTACGTCTCCAGTATGGCGTCCGACCCCAACCTTCGGCAGGCGGCGGAGAACGGGACGCTGATCGGCACGCCGGAAGAGATCATCGAAAAGATCCAGCGCCTGCGGGACGGCGGGGTTGCCTATATCCTGTTTTCCAGCGCGTATGCGACACCCGGATTGATGCAGAGTTTCGCCGAGGAAATCATGCCCGCCTTCGCCTGAGCGGCGCCGACAACCCGCCAATGGGTCGGTCAGGGCCGGAAATCGGCCCGGGTGCCCGTCGTCGGCCGGTCATCGCGGACTTCGTCGCTATCGTCATCGGCTTTGGCTTTGAGATTGAAGCCCAATGGCCGGCCATGCAGCGCCGCCTGCTCGGACGCGGGCCGCGCGGCGTCCCAGGACACGGCGTCGTAGCGCATGCCGTTGATCCCGTCGGTGGCGTGCGAGACCAGCCACACCGCCGGCGCGCGCATCCGGTCCGGATCCATCATGTGCAGGCGCCCCGACGCGGTCGCCACGCGCTTTTCCTCCGGCGTGGCAAAGCCCGGCGTGTCCACGGCGGCGCCGGGGTTGAGGATGTTGACGGTGACGCCGGTGCCATCCAGATCCTTCATCCAGATTTCCGACGCCATCTCCAGCGCCGCCTTGGAGGCGCCATAGGGCGATGCGCCGGTGCGGTTCATCGTCGTGAGCCGCGTCGTCACATTGACGATCCGGCCCCATCCCTTGTCGATCAATTGCGGCACGGCATAGCGGGTCAGACGATCATGGGCGACGAAATTGGTGTCGATGACGTCCCGGATGACATCGTCGGCAAGGTTCCAGAATTTCGCCGGCGCGGCGTCATCCAGGAACCGCCCGGGATAGGCGTAGGACGGCAGGAGACCGGCATTGTTGATCAGGATATCGAGGCCGCCGAAGCGTTCGCGCGCCGTCTCGAGGATCCGCCGGCAATCATCGGCCTGGCGAATATCCGCGGTCACGCCGGTCAGCACGCCGGTATTCGAGAGGGAGGCCGCTTCGCCCGCCACCTGCGCCAAATTCTCGCCGATCAGGTCGGCGGCAACGACATTCGCCCCGGCCTCCACCAGGGCGAGCGCCAGCGACCGGCCCAGCCCGCGGGCGCCGCCGGTGACCACGGCGACCTTGCCGTCGAGCCTGATGTCTTCTTTCATCGATTGTTTCCTGTGTTCGAGTTCCGGATCGTAGCAGCGACGGCCATACGGCTCATGTGGTGAACAGCGCGGCGTCGGTTTCCACGCCCAGGAGCGCCTGGCCGACATTCTCGTAATGGCTCTGCCGGCCCTGCAATTGCTGGGTGACCGTGTGCATGTCGCGGAAGCGCCGTTCGAAGGGGTGCGACTCGAACACCGCGGTCGACCCGACCATGTGGTAGACGGTGGCCGCGATTTCCGATGCCTGCTGGATGGCCCAGGTCGAGCACAGCCGGATCTCGATCTTCTGCTCCAGCGACAACGTCGGATTCTCCGCCATCGCCTGCCAAAGGTCTTGCGCCGTCTTATGCAGATAGGTTCGCGCCGACCGCCAGGCAGCTTCCGAACGGCCGATATTTGCCTGAACGACGTTGTTGTCCCGCATCGCGCGTTTCGTCCCGTAGGCGGTCTTTTCGGCGGCGACCCGCGTCGCGTTGTCCAGCATGCGTCGCGCGATGCCGAGAGCGACCCCGGCAAAACCAAAGGAATAGACATTGCTGGTGCTGAAATTAAAGAGGAGGCCGTCCTCCTTTCGGTCCGCCGCGGCGTCGCGGCCGAACGTAAAGCGTTCCGGTACGAACAAATCGGTGACGGCATAGGAGTCGCTGCCGGTTCCCTTCAACCCCATCACGTTCCAGGCGTCCGCCAGTTCTACGTCCTTGCGCGGCATCACCATCATGCGGATCACCGGCGCGCCATCGGGTGTGCGCCGCGGCGCGCCGTCCCGGCCGATCACGAAGCTTTGGCCGCCGATCCAGCTGGCCTGATGGCCGCCGCTCGCGAAATTCCATTTGCCGGTGACGCGATACCCGCCCTCGACCATCCGCGCCTCGGACGGTGCGGGCGGGCCCCAGGCGATGATGCCGTCCGGCGGGCCGAACACCTCCCGCGCAGTCTCGCGATCGAGATAGGCCGCACCCATGGAGCACGCGCAGCATTGTCCCAGACACCAGGCGGTGCTGGCGTCGCTCCTGGCGATTTCCTCGATCACCGCCGCGAAGGCGGACAGCGACAATTCGCTGCCGCCGAGATGGCGCGGCTGCAGCATTCGATAGAATCCGCCGTCGATCAGTGCCGCGACGACCTGCGGGGCGAGCTGGCGCGAGCGTTCGGTTTCGTCCGCCGCGGCTTCGATCGCCGTTGCCAGTGTGCGCGCGCGCGACAGGTAGTCCTGATCGGAGTGTGCATTCATGTTCGTACCCGGAAGGTCGGAATTATCGGCAGATTTGCGCGCAATCAATCTATGGAAGCGCCGCCGCGATGTCAGGCGATTTGTAGCGCGCCCCGGATTTGTGGATGACAGCCCGGTATGCGACCTTATCGGTGTTCGGCCAGAAGCGAGAGGAGTGCATTGTGTCCGCGATAAGACCCAAAGGCGTCGTCCATTTCAGCATCGCCGTCAGCGATTTGGACGTGAGCAAGAAATTTTACACCGAATTGCTCGGGCTTACTTTTTTGCGGCACTCGCCGGCGTACGGAATGATGTTCCTGAGCGCCGGTAAGGACTATGTCACCCTCTGCGAGAGCGAGACGCCCATCCAGCCCAACGCTGAGGGCGGCCGGCGCGTGCATCACGCCTTTGCGGTGGACGCAAGCGCGTATGAGACCGCCAAGGCGTTCCTTCTGGAAAACGGGGTCGAGGTCATCGACGAGGAAAACCGGACCGGCGGCACTTTCCCCGGCCGGCAATTCTACGTTCACGACCCGGATCGCAACGTGATCGAGATTACCGAATGGGCGGGCAAGGAATTCTGACGCGGGCGTCCGGTTGGCAGGGTTTCAGTGCCGCGCGGTTGGCGCGCCCATGATTTGGATGAGCTCCCCGAGGCTGTCCCGCGTTTCCAGTTCCTGCGCGAGGACGACCAGGCGGTCGATCGCATCAGCCGCCAGGCAGGATCGCACGACGTCGCGGAACTTGCGCTCGATGTCATCGGGCGTCAGCGGGTTTTCCGCGCTGCCGCGGCGGTTGAGCTTTTCCGATTTCAAGGTGCGGCCGTCCCGGGTCGTCACGGCGATGCGCGCCGCGTGGCGGAACGCCGCCCCCATCGCCTCGATCTCCGGGTCGACGCGGGCGCTCACGCGTCCGATGAAGTCGAGCACTTTCGGGTCCTGCAACCGGTCTTCGCGGTATTGTTCGACGAAGGCGTTGCCGTCGATCGCGATCAGCGCCAGGCCGAAATAGAGGTTCATCTGTGCGGCGGTGAGGCCCTGCGCCTTGTATTCCCACGCGCAGTGCACATAGGTCGCCTGACTCACGGCGGCGTCGACAGTGGCGATGTCGTCCGCGCTCAAGTCGTGTTCGCGCATGATCCGGAGCAGGGCGTCCAGCGCCGTATGAATGCTGGTGACTGCCGCATAGGGCTTGTAGCCGACATTTTGTATTTCCCACGTGCTGCCCAGCCCGGCGGTGAGTTTTTCAGGCGCGGGCGCGCCGGAATGCGTCGCCAGGTAACCGCCATAGGCCGCCTCGAGCACGTCCTCGACACCGGTAAAACCGCGTTGCGCCAACAGCGCCGAATAGATCCCGCTCTGCGCCGCGCGGCCGGAATGAAACCGCTTCACCATCGCGCCTTCCTGCGCCGCCATCAGCCCGCCCGCCTGCGAGCCGACGATGCCGAGACAGTGCAGCGTATGATGGGCATCGAGCCCCAGCATGCGGGCGGCGGTCGCGGCGGCGACGAAGGCGCCGGAGGTGCCTTGCGGATGGAAGCCGTCGAGCAGCAATTGCACGGTGGCCGCGTTGCCGATTCGCGCGCCGACCTCGTAGCCCGCGACGATCGCGGTGATCAGGTCGCGGCCGCTCGTATCGCTACCGGCCCCGCCCTTCGCTTCCGCCAGCGCCAAGGCCACGGGAAACGCCAGGGACCCCGGATGGATGATGGATTCCTTGTGGATGTCGTCCAGCTCGAAAGCATGGCCGGCGGTGCTGTTCACGAGGACGGCGTTGGCCGCGGAGGTCTTTTTCCCGCTGCCGAAGATCGATGCTTCGCCGCGCGATTCCTCGGCTTCCACCAATGCCTGGACGTGCCGGGTCCAGGGCAGGGTGATGCCGTGCAGGCACACGCCGATGCTGTCCAGGATGGAGAGTTTCAGATGCTCGATCACCTCGGCGGGGATTTGTTCGAAGGTCAGGTCGGCGGCGAACCGCGCGAGGTCGCGGGTCGCATTGAGAAGCAGGGGCGGTTCGGAAGCGGTCATGGAGCATTTTCCCGTTTTGGAAGCATGGCGCGTTTTGCGATTGCGCCTTCACGGCAAAGTCTAGCACGCACATTGCGGCGGCGCTGCCGGCGTCGCCGACGGTTGCCGCCGACCGCCCGCGTCTTTAGGGTGCCGCGCCATGTCCGCTCCGTTGTCATCCACGCCATCCGCGCCGCCGGCCGGGAGCGCCGGTCTCGCCTATCTGTTGCTGGTCCTGTGCACGGTGTTCTGGGGCGGCAACATGGTGGTCGGCCGTGCCGCGGTAGTGGAAGTGCCGCCCCTGGGCCTCGCCTTCTGGCGCAATCTGATCGCGCTGGCGGTGATGCTGCCGTTTACCTGGCGCGACTTGCTGACCCTATGGCCGATGCTCCGGCGCAACGCTCCGGTGCTGCTCGGGCTGGGGGTGCTCGGCACGGCGGTGTTCAACAGCGTGATGTATATGGGGCTGCATACGACGACGGCGATCAACGGCGCGCTGTTCATGTCGCTGACGCCGGTCGCCGTGCCGATCTTCTCGCTGATGCTGATCGGCGAGCGCCTGACCCGCTGGCAGGCCGCCGGCATCCTGGTGTCGCTGTTCGGTGTCGGCATCATCCTAGCCCGGGGCGATTGGCAGGTCATCGCCGCGTTCGAATTCCGCGCCGGCGACTGGCTGGTGATCGCCGCCATGCTGTGCTGGGCCTATTATTCGGTGCATGCCAAACAGCGGCCGCCGGAAATGTCGCCCAATGCATTTCTGACGGCGATCCTGGCGGTGGCGACGGTGGTGCTGATTCCATTTTACGTGTGGGAGACGGCGAGCGGAAAACCGATGCCGGTGACCATGGGATCGATCCTGGCGGCGGGCTATGTCGGCATCTTCCCGACCGCGGTGGCGCTGATCATGTTCAATCGGGCGGTGGCGATCATCGGGCCGAACCGGACCGGGCCGTTCAACCATCTGGTGCCGGTCGTGGCGACTATCCTCGCCGTTATTTTCCTGGGTGAGCGGTTGCAGTCCTACCATCTGGCCGGGGTGGTCGCGATCGTGTTCGGCGTCTACCTGGCGTCGATCGCATCGGCGAGCACCAGGAAGCGCAAGGGGCCGCCGGGCCGCACCGCGTCGAACGGGTAGCAGGTGACCAGGGCGAGACGCGCCCCGCTGCGGTCGTCGGCAAGCCCTTCCTGCCGCGAGTCCACGATGCGGGTCTCGGCGGTCCGGTAGCGGCGGGACACGCCCTGTCCATCGGTCAAGTCGATCATGTCGCCCGGTTTCAACGCGCGCAGAAAAGAGAAATGAGTGTCCCGGTGTCCCGTCAACACGGTCAGGCCGTCGGACAATGGCCGTGCGGTGCCGTCCATATGGCCTGGACCGAAGGCCAGGGTGCGGCCGCTGGAACCCGCCAGCACGATCTGATCGATCGCGAGACGCGGCACGGCAAGCCGGGCGACCGGCCAGGTATCGGCCCACGACCACGGGCGGACCTGCGTGTGGCCTGACCGTGTATCGGCCCAGGCCCGGTGGATCAAAGACTGCGCCAGCAGCGCCTTGCCGTGGATCCAGATGGCCTCGCCGAACTGCCACCCGCCGAGGGCGAGTAGCAGAACGGCGAGAGCGCTCGCCATACGGGAGCTCATCTGGCGAGGCGCCTGCGGAGGTACCAGATCATGAAGGCAAGCCACGCCAGGAGCGTTGCGATCAGCAGGTGAATTCGCGCCGGCGTGGCGGTCTGCGCGTTCAGGCGGATCATCGGGCCGCCCAGACGCGGCTGATGCACCGCCGACCCACCGGCCGCCTTGCTGGCCGCGTCGGCGAAGAGGCGCATGCCTTTGGTCGTCTGCGCGCGCCGCTGCAGCCGCTGTTGCCGATCCGTCGGCGGCAGGGTCCAGCCCGCGGGCGGATTGGACGGCACGGCCTCGCGGGTCAGCGACGCTTCGGTCGGGCGGCTCACCGGCCGATCGATCGCGACGAGGCTGGTGTAGCGGCTCATCAATTGATGGGGCAGCGCCACGGCGAGAACGTCCCGCCGCACCGCGTCGGGAGAGACGCCTTCATGCAGCCCGTCCATCACGGTTTCGATCTTACGCCGCGCCCATAATTTCGCGATGCCGCGGCCGTCCTGCGCGCCGTTGAGGGCGATCCGTGTCGTCCAGGGCTGCCGGGCGAGCCGGCCCGAGATCACCAGTTCGCCCTCGGCCTTCGGCAAACGGGCGCTGACCACGATCGGCGTTCCGCGATACAGGTCCGGCACGCGGTTCGGATGGGCGTCGGTGTTCGCGGCGTCGGGGAAGTCGACGGCGATGTCGGTCATCACCGGTTCGCTCAGCTTGGCGAGCAGCGGGCTCATTTTCTGGGCGACTTCCGTCGGCTTGCCGATGAAGGTGAAACTGCCACGGCCGAATCGAGCGGCCTTGGCCATGAAGTGACCGTTCGGTGCGCTGCCGATGCCCACCGTGAACAGGCGGCTGTCGCCGAGGCCCCGGCGGATCATGCGAAACAACTCCGCCTCGTTGCCGACGCTGCCGTCGGTCAGGAGGATCAATTGGCGCAGCCGGCTCGTATCGATGCGGTCGTCGAGCGACAGTTCCAGGGCGCGGCGCATTTCCGTCCCGCCATCGGCTTTCAAGCTGTTGAGAAAAATTCGCGCCGTGGCGATCGCTTGCCGGTCCGCCAGGGTCGGCTGTCCGAACAGCACCGTGGGCGCGCTGGCGAAGGCGATGACATTGAAACGATCGGTCGGTTGCAGCCGGTCGAGCGCGAAATGCAGCGCCTGCCTGGCCTGATCGATCGATGCGCCGTGCATGGAGCCCGAGGTGTCGAGGATGAAGACGACCTCGCGCGGCAGCCGCTCCCTTTCGGGGGTTTCCGGCCGGGGCGGCGGCATGATCATCGCCAGGAGATAGGTTTCGTCTCCGACCACTTCCTTGAACACCACCGGCTTCGGCAGCGGTCCGGTCACGGGGCGCCATTCCAGGACGAAATCCCGGTTCGCCGGCACGGCACCATCCTTGAGCGCGACACGATACTGCGCGGGTGCGGTCTCGGTTACCTGCACCGGATGGTAGAGACTGCGTAGCGCCTCGACCGGCATGCCCGCATTCAACGTGACCGACAAGGCTACGGGATTGACCAACGGCTCTGCCGGATCGCGCACCGGCGGGGTGATCCGTTCCGCATCGGGCACGGCCACGGTGTTCGCGCCCCAGCCCATGCCGCCCACGCCGGCAACGAGTTTTCCCTTCGGGATGTAGCGCGGTGTCGCGACCATGGGGAAGCGCAGCGCGAACAGGCCGTCGGTGACGCCGACCGGTTCCTGATATGAAATTTCCACCGTGATCGATTCCTTGGGCGGGATATTCGCGACCGATATCGTGAACAGGTTGGGCCGCTCCTGTTCGACGAGGCTGGCCTTGCGGCCGCTCCGTTTCGCGGTCGCGTATTTTTTCTGCGCGGCGGCGCGTTCGTCGATGCGGCCTTCGATTTCGCGGTCGCCGATTCGCATCAAGAGATGGTCGATGGCGGCCTTGCGGCTCAGCGGAAAGACGTAGACGCCCTCGACCCATTTCGCGCTCGGGTTCTTGAAGGTCTGGCGCAGCTTGACCCGCGTGGTCACGCCGCTGACATTAATCGACACCGTGCTGTCGACGCCCGGCGCCGGGGCGCCGAATGCGCCGCCGCCGGGACCACGGAGAAAGAGTCCGCTGCGCGGCCGTTGCTTGCCGTCGCCGTCCGCCACCGGGGCGGCTTCCGCGACCAAAGCGATGATCCCGACGCCAATAAAAACAAGCGCGCCGACGACCAACAGTGCGAAATCCTGAATCGTGCGATATCTGCGTCGGCGTCTGCGGGATGTAACTCGAAGGTATGCCGGGTTACCGGTCAGTTTGCGCATATTCCCTGTCTCCTTGTATGCGTCTTGTGCCGGCTACAAGAAGAACGGTGTATTGCGGCGTCGGTTGGGAGACTTTTTGACGTTCTCGCGGAGAAATGCGGCAATCTGTTGGCGCGGTCAGTCCGGAACGTTCATCCAGAAGATACCCGCCGCGATGACGACGGCGGCAATTATCCGCCGGGTGCCGAACGATTCGCCCATGAAGAGCGCGCCGATCAACGCGGCGAACACGACGCTGGTTTCCTTCAGCGCGGACACGCCCCCCATGCCGCTGAAGCTGAGCGCCCAGAGCACGATGCTGAAATTCACCACGCTCACCAATCCGCAAGCGACGCCGGTCTTCCAGCGGTCGCGCAGCAATGTGTAAATCCGTTCGCCACGCCATACCCGCGCGATGATCAACATGATCAACCCGTCGAGCACGAACAGCCAGGCGACGTAGCTGAGCGCCGCTCCCGGCACACGCACGCCGAGGCCGTCGACCACTGTGTACGCGCTCATCACCGCGCCGGCGAGCAGCGCCAGGAACAATGCGCGGAGTTTCGTTTGCGACAGGCCGCCCCGTTCCAATGCGAAGATCAACAGGCCGAGGCAGACCAGCGCGATGCCCGACATGCCGTTCAGGCTCGGCAATTCGCCGGCCGCCGGAATTGCGATCAGCGTGACCAGCAGCGGCGCGACGCCGCGCGATACCGGATAGACGTGGCTGAGATCGCCATGCTGGAACATCGACACCAGGGCGATCTTGTAGACGCCGTGCAACAGCAGATGCAGCGCCAGCAGCAACCAGACCGTGGCGGGCGGCAACCCGACAAAGGGCAAACTGGGAAGCAGCAGGACCGCGCCGGTGCCGTAGATCGTTGTCGCCATCGCAACCGGATCGCGCGCGTCTTTTATGAACGCGTTCCAGGACGCATGCATGACCGCCGCAAGCAGCAGCAGCAGGGTGACGCCAAGCGTCATGACTGGAGTTCGATCTTGCCGCGGCGCGTTTGGCCGCTACACGGGATCAAGAGTCGCTGACCACGCTTCCTTCACCGCGATAGGCGCCCTTGTCGGTGCCTTGATAGATGAAGCCTTCGCGGGTTTGCGTGATGCGGTCGTGCAGCGCGACCGCATCCGGGTGCATGTCCGCCTTGGGCGGCGTTTCCGCTTCGAAGTTACCGTAGCGGTCCTCGCCGCGCACCAGCATCGCGCTGTCGGGCACGCCGGTGATCTGTTTCACATGCGGCGCGATGTAGCGGATGGCGAAGCCGATGCGGCGGTCGTTCGATCGGTTGGGCGCGGAGGCATGCGCGATCATGACATGATGCAATGAAATTTCGCCGGGCTGCAGCAGGACGTCCACGGTCTCGGACTGGTCGATGTCGACGCCGATCTCCTGGCCGCGGGTCAGCAGGTTGTTCGGGTCGAAGGTGTCGTTGTGCGGAAGTTGTTCCAGCTTGTGGGTGCCACGCGCCATCTTCATCGCGCCGCTTTCCAGCGTGCTCGGGCTGAGCGCCAGCCAGGCGGTGCAGACATCGGGCGCGCTGAGCCCCCAATAGGTCGAGTCCTGGTGCCAGGTGACGTGGCCCTTGTTGTCCGGCTCCTTGATGAAGAAGGCCGACTGCCAGCACAGGAGATCCGGGCCGAGGATGCCTTCCACCGCGTCGAGAATGCGCGGATGGCGGACCAGCTCATTGGCCCAGGTCAGCAGCAGGTAGAGCTTCTGGCGTTTGCGTCCCAGGATCGTGCCGCCCTGGCTCGCCTCGAACGCCTCGAGCTTCTGCCGGTAGCCGGCGGCTTCTTGCGGCGACAGGACGGACACCGGAAAATGGATGCCGTCCTCGCGGTATCGCTGGATTTCGTGCTCGGATAGGGATGCCGGCATGGCTCGGCCTTTCGGGCTGCGTTCGCGAGGCTGCACTCTACGGAGCATGCGCAGGACCGGTCAAGCACGCCAACGGACGCTGCGGGCGGCGGCAGGGCGGGATTCAAAGGCGGTATTGCGCGCGTCCGGAATTATCGTCCTCATTCGCGCAAATTCGGCGGATAGGGTGTTGAATGCGCGCTGCCATGGGCGTAGGTTTTGCCGCTTCCATGCAACTCTCCAACGCCTGAATTGCGAGGTGTATCATGTCTGTTGTCGCGTCCCGACTGGGTCGGATCAAGCCGTCTCCCACCATGGCGGCCACCGCCATTGCCGAGGAACTCAAACGGGCCGGCCGGGATATCATCGGGCTGGGCGCCGGCGAGCCGGATTTCGATACGCCGCAATTCATCAAGGACGCGGCAATTGCGGCCATGGACCGCGGCGAAACGAAGTACACCCCACCCTCGGGATTGTTCGAGCTGCGCGAAGCCGCCTGCCGCAAGTTGAAGCGCGAGAACAATCTCGACTATACGCCGGATCAGATCAGCATCGGCGTCGGCGGCAAGCAGATCATCTTCAACACGATGATGGCGACGCTGAATCCGGGCGACGAGGTTATCGTGCCGGCGCCCTACTGGGTCAGCTACACCGACATCGCGGTGCTCGCCGAAGGCAAGCCGGTGATCGTCGACACGACGCAGGAGAGCGGCTTCCTGATGACGCCGGAACAGCTCGAGGCGGCGATCACGCCGAAGACCAAATGGCTGGTCTTCAATTCGCCGAGCAACCCGACCGGCGCCGCCTATACGCGGGACCAGATCAAGGCGCTGACCGATGTGCTGCTCCGTCATCCGCATGTCTGGGTCTTCACCGACGATATCTACGAGCACATCACCTATGACGATTTCAAGTTCTACAGCGTCGCCGAGGTCGAGCCGAAACTGAAAGACCGCACCCTGACGCTGAACGGCGTGTCCAAGGCGTATTGCATGACCGGATGGCGCGTCGGCTTCGGGGCGGGCCCGACCGAGCTGATCAAGGCGATCAACAAGGTGCAGTCGCAGAACTGCAGCAGCACGTCGACCATCAGCCAGTGGGCGGCCGTGGCGGCGCTGGACGGCGACCAGAGCTTCATCGAGGAGAATGTGCGCGTCTTCAAGGAACGGCGGGATCTTGTGGTGTCGATGCTGAACCAGGCCAAGGGGATCGAATGCGCATCGCCGGCCGGAGCCTTCTACGTCTACCCGTCCTGCGCCGGCTGTATCGGCAAGAAGACGCCCGACGGCAAGACCATCGAGACCGACGAGGACTTCGTGACCTACCTGCTCGAGGCCGAGGGCGTGGCCGTGGTGCATGGCGAAGCCTTCGGCCTGTCGCCGTTCCTGCGCATCTCCTACGCGGCGGCGACGGAGGTGCTCGAAGATGCCTGCGCGCGCATCCAGAGGGCCTGCGCCGCGCTGACCTAGGCGAAAGGAGGCGGCCTTGAAATTCGCCATATTCGGCGCCGGCGCGGTGGGCGCCTATATCGGCGGCCGCCTCGCGGAGGCCGGGCAGGACGTTGCCTTTATCGCGCGCGGCGCCCATCTGGCGGCGATTCGCGAAAGCGGCCTTCGCGTCGAGAGTCCCAACGGGGATATGCACATCAATCCGGCCCGGGTTACGGACGACCCGTCGGAAATCGGGCCGGTCGATTACATCCTGTTCGCGGTAAAGTTGTTCGATACCGAAGCGGTTGCCCGGGCCTGCGCGCCGATGATCGGGGCTGATACGACCGTGGTCGCGCTGCAGAACGGCGTGGATTCGGAAGCGGCGATCGGCGCTGTCGTCGGGCCCGAACGGGTCATGGGCGGTACCGTCTATATCGCGTCCGTCGTCGCCGAACCCGGCGTGATCCGCCAGACCGGCCAGTTCGCCAGGGTCATCTTCGGCGAAATGGACGGGACGACCTCGGCGCGCGGTACGCGGCTCGAGACGGCATGCCGCGAGGCCGGCCTCGACGTTACGTTCAGCGCCGCCGTCGAAACCGAAATCTGGATGAAATTTATCGTGTTGGCGGCGCTCAGCGGGGTAACCACGGCAACCCGCAAGCCCGTCGGCCAGTTGCGCGACGATCCGGACACGCGGGCGCTTTTCGAAAAGGCGATCGCCGAGGCGGTCGCCGTCGGGCGCGCGCGGGGCGTCGCCCTGCCGGAAGACGCTGCGGCGCGCCAAATGGCCACGATCGACGGATTTCCCGAAACGATGGTGGCGTCCATGCTGCACGACCTCGAAGGCGGGCGGCGTCTGGAACTGGACCATCTTTCCGGCGCGGTGTGCCGGCTGGGGCGCGACTCCGGCGTCCCGACCCCCGTCCATGACGTGCTCTATGCCGTCCTTAAGCCCTACCTTATGGGACGGATGGATTAATCCCGCCGATTTTTGCTTGCATCGCGGCCCCCGGCTTGGAACCATACCCGTACAATGGGAGGTAACATCCTGCGTCTGCCTGGGCGATGGGATGAAACAAAATCATACGGCGGAATACTTGCCGAAAAGGAGGTTTCGAATGTCAGGGCGTACCCCGTCGGCACCTCGATGTGCTGCAATCGTCGGATCCTATCTCAGCGGAAAAACCACGCTTCTCGAATCGTTGCTGTTTGCCTGCGGCGCCATTCATCGCAAGGGCACCGTCAAGGACGGCAACACCGTGGGCGACGCGTCGCGGGAAGCCCGCGCGCGCAATATGAGTATCGAGGTGTCGGCCGCCGCCGCGGAATTCCTGGGCGAGCAGTGGCATTTTCTCGATTGTCCCGGTTCGGTCGAATTTTCCCAGGACACGTTTGCCGCTCTGAAGGTTGCCGATGTCGCGGTGGTGGTGTGCGAGCCCGAAGCCAGCCGCGCGTTGACCCTGGCGCCGCTGTTTCATTTCCTCGACTTGCACAATATCCCGCACATGGTGTTCATCAATAAGATGGACACCGCGAACGACCGGGTCCGCGAGGTGCTCGAAGCGCTGCAGTCGGTGTCCGACCGCACGCTCGCCCTGCGCCATGTGCCGATCCGCGATGGCGACACGATTACCGGGTATGTCGATCTGGCGTCGGAACGCGCCTATCAATACGAGCCCGGGCAGGCCTCCTCGCTGATCGAAGTTCCGGAGGATACGGAGGGCCGGAACGAATCGGCGCGTCAGGAGTTGCTGGAGACATTGGCCGATTTCGACGATGCCCTGCTCGAGCAATTGCTCGAGGATGTGGTGCCGCCGAAGGATGAGATCTATCAGCATCTGACGCGCGAGCTGCAAGAGACCCGGATCGTACCGGTCTTCCTGGGCGCGGCCGAACAGGACCACGGCGTGCGCCGGCTGATGAAGGCGCTCCGTCATGAGACGCCGGGTCCGGAACAGACGCTGGAGCGTCTGGGCGGCGCCGACGGCGATCCGCTGGTACAGGTGTTCAAGACCTATCATTTGCCGCACACCGGCAAGCTGTCGCTGGCCAGGATCTGGCGCGGCGCGGTCGAAGACGGCATGTCCTTCGGCGAACACCGGGTGAGCGGCCTGTCGCAGATGAAGGGGCATGCGCTCGACAAGGTCACCAAGGCCTTCGCGGGCGACGTGGTCGGTCTTGGCCGCCTGGAAGCGGTAAAATCGGGCGATGTCCTCACCGCGGAGGGAATTTCGCACGAGGCCTTGCCGTGGCTCGATCCCGTGCCGCCGGTGTTTTCGGCGGCGATTGCCGCGGAGCGGCGCGAGGACGAAGTCAAGCTGTCGACCGGCCTTGCCAAGGTCCTGGAAGAAGACCCGTCGATCGTCGTGGAACACAACGAAGACACCCACGAGCTGGTACTGTGGGGGCAGGGCGACATTCATCTGCAGGTGGTCGCCGATAAATTGCGCGATCGCTACAATGTCGGCGTCACGATGCGGCGCCCGCAAGTGCCTTACAAGGAAACCATCCGTAAGCCGATCCAACAGCATGCGCGCCACAAGAAGCAATCCGGCGGGCATGGGGAATTCGGCGACGTCCATTTGGAAATCAAACCGCAGGCGCGCGGCGCGGGATTCGAATTCATCGACAAGATTACCGGCGGCGTCGTGCCGCGCCAATACATCCCGGCGGTGGAAACCGGCGTGAAGGAATACATGACCGAGGGGCCGCTCGGATTTCCGGTAATCGACATTTCGGTGACCTTGTATGACGGCCAGCACCATTCGGTTGATTCCTCGGACATGGCCTTCCGGCGCGCCGGTATTCTCGCCATGAAGGACGCGTTGCCCCAATGCGATCCGGTGCTGCTGGAGCCCGTCGCCATGGTCAATATCTCCGTGCCGAGCGAATTCACCGGTCAGGCCCAAAGCGTCATCAGCAAGCGCCGGGGGCAAATCCTGGGCTTCGACGCCAAGGCCGGGTGGGGCGGCTGGGATGAGGTCAAGGCGCACATGCCGCAATCCGAGCTGCATGACCTGATCGTCGACCTTCGGTCCCTGACGCTCGGGGTCGGTACGTTCGAATGGAGATTCGATCATCTCTCGGAGATCTCCGGCCGGGATGCGGAAACGATCGTCGCGCACCGCAAGGAAGCCGCCGAGTAGAACGCCGTCCACTCAGTGACAATGACCCCATCGCAGCCGGTCGAGGCGGCGATGGGGGTGTGGTATGGTGGACCGGCCCATGGCGTCCGTGCGCCGAGTTCACTGACTCCTCCCTTTCAGCAGCCGCTCAAGGAGCCCTCATAATGACCGACCCGTCCAAATTGGCGGACATGCTCGTGGCGGCGCGCCGCAACGACACCATCATAAATTTGCCGGAAATTCCCGGCTCCCTCGAGGAATGCTATGCGGTGCAGGATGCCATTATCGGCGGCATGCAGGATCGCGTACTCGGGTGGAAGGCTGCGTTCACGAACGGTGCGGCGATGGAAAAGATGAAAACACATGAGCCGGCGCTGGGGCCGCTCTTTGCATCCTGGGTTTTCGAAAGCGGCGCCCGGGTGTCGACGCCGGAAAATTGCGCCCGCCGGATCGAAAGCGAATACGCCTTCACGATGGCGCGCGACCTTCCGGTTCGGCCGGATGCCTATAGCCGCGACGCGGTCGTCGATGCCGTGGCGTCGCTGCATCCGGCGATCGAGATCGTGCACACAAGGGTCGATGGCGGGTTCGATATCGGCGCGCGGGCGCTGGTCGCGGATCATTGCGTGAACTTCGCTTTCATTCTGGGCGACGGCGTAACCGATTGGCAGGGCTTCGATCTGACAGGCCAGGCCGTCACGCTCTCGGTCGACGGCAACGTGGCGGCGAGCGGCAGCGGCGCCGAGGTCATGGGCGATCCCGTCGACTCGCTGACCTGGCTGGCGAATAAGCTGCGCGAACAGGGCAATGCCCTGAAGGCGGGCGACGTGGTGACGACGGGGTCGTGCACCGGCATGCATCCGGTCCCTCGCGAGTGCGCACTCGTCGCGGATTTCGGGCCGCTTGGCCAGTGCACCGCGACCTGCGCCGCGTGAGATTTCCGCCGCTACAAGAACAACTAAAGAAGAGAGGAGAATCTGTGCCATGGTTGATGCTGCAAATGCGGCGGCGCTGCTGATCGCCGCCCGGCGCGACGGCGCCATGATCGAGGCGCTGCCCGCGGGGTCGGAGCCCGCGACGCTGGACGAGGCCTATGCGATCCAGGATGCGATTATCGCAGGCACGGATGCGCCGCTGGCCGGCTGGAAAGTCGCGCTGACGAATGACGAGGCTCAGCGCCGGGCCGGGGCGGACGAACCGGCGGCGGGGCCGCTTTTCGCACCCTTTATCCATACGAGCCCGAATGTCATCGAACGGGATGCGTCGAGCGTCAGCGGGTTCGAGTGCGAATTCGCCGTTCAACTGGCCGCGGACCTGCCCGCCAGCGGGGCGCCCTATGACGCCGCGGCCGTCGCCGCGGCCGTCGCGTCGCTGCACCCGGCGATCGAGGTGACGGGGATCCGGCTCGGCAACCGGGCGTCGCTTGGCGTGCTCGGGACGGTGACCGACCATGCGGGCAATTTCAGCCTCGTCTGCGGCGCGGCGGTGGACAACTGGCGCGCCCTCGATTTGCCGGCCTGCACGGTGCGGCACCTCGTCGATGACGAAGAAATTGCCGCCAGCGACGGCGCGAATGTGCTCGGCAACCCGCTGAACGCCCTGGCATGGCTGGCCAACCACTTGGCGGCCCGCGGGTATGAGCTGAAAGCAGGCCAGTGGATCACGACAGGGGCGGCGACCGGGCCGTTGCCGGCCCCTGTGGGGAGCACGGTTACCGCCGATTTTGCCGATCTCGGCGCCGTCGAGGTCCATTTCCGAGGATAGCCGGCGGCCGCGAATTTGGCCCCCTCACGCAAGCTTTATTTGTTTTCTCCGGAGGACGGTTTAAACACTGGGGTACCGTAAACGGAAGCAAGGCGAAACAGATGCTGGTACGGACGAAAAAGGCTTGGGAACTCCCGGAATCCGCGGCGACGGACGAGGCGATCTTTCTCAATCGCCGGCAATTGGTGAAGAATATGGGATTGGGCACCGTCTTGCTGTCCGGTGGCCTCGGCGGTATCGCCGGAAACGCTCTCGCTGCGACCGGTGCGGGCGACCCCTCGGCATCGCTCTATCCGGTGAAACGCAACGAGCGATACACGCTCGATCGTCCGGTTACGGAAGAAAAATACGCGGTTACCTATAACAATTTCTACGAATTCGGCAGTCACAAGCGTATCGCCGACGAGGCGCAGGCGCTCAAGATCAGGCCATGGCAGGTGGTGATCGATGGGCTGGTCGAAAAGAAGATGACGGTCGATATCGACACCCTGCTGCGCAAGATGCCGCTGGAAGAAAGGCTGTACCGCCATCGCTGCGTTGAAGCCTGGTCGATGGCCGTCCCGTGGAGCGGTTTTCCCTTCAAGGCGCTGGTCGACTTCGCCCGCCCGCTGGGCGCGGCCAAATACGTCAGCATGGAGACGCTGGCCGACAAGGCGACGATGCCCGGGCTCAAACAGGTCTGGTATCCGTGGCCCTATCTGGAAGGGCTGTCGATTCAGGAAGCGACCAATGAGCTGGCGTTCCTGGCGACCGGCCTCTACGGCAAGCCGATTCCGAAGCAAAACGGCGCGCCGCTGCGCCTTGCGGTGCCCTGGAAGTACGGCTTCAAGTCGATCAAATCGATCGTCCGGTTTACCTTCACCGACAAGCGGCCGGTCAGCTTCTGGGAGCGGATTCAGGGCAAGGAATACGGTTTTTGGGCCAATGTGAACCCGAAAGTCGACCATCCGCGCTGGAGTCAGGCGTCCGAGCGCGTTCTCGGCAAGAGCGGCCGTGTCCCGACGCTGCCGTGGAACGGCTATGGCGAGTTCGTCGCCAGCCTGTATGCGGGCATGGAAAAGACCGAAGGCGACCGTTTGTTCCGGTAGGCCGTTCCGGCGCACCCCCCCCCCCCCCCGCAATAGAAAGAAGCCGGACCCTATAAGGGGTCCGGCTCAAGTAAACAGGGAGGCTTTACGTCTGGGAGACGTTCAGCAATGGCGTGCCGCGCGAGATAAATCGCTTGGAAAACGCCATGGAATTCGTCGCTGCAATGCAACAACCTTGTTAACAGATAGTGCGACTTTGCATGCGGGGATATGGTAAATTTTACATCGCACCTATGCATAAAACGCATAGCTCGCCAGCGACTCTCTAAAAATGATTGATCTTTACGTCGGGGCTGCAACCCGGTTTTGTCGCGGTGCCCGCAAATACGTCGTCGCG
>JBFFGE010000063.1:0-22651 GCA_041557595.1 Alphaproteobacteria bacterium | reverse complement strand
GGCCAACAGGGCCTGCGCTTCCTCGCGCAGCTTTTGCGCTTCCTCGACCTCGCTTCGCACTTGTTCGATGCGCCCGTCCAGACCAGAAAGGATTGCCTTCTTGACCGGCCGGAAAATCGCAATGATGAAAATGACGAAGGCGACCAGGGTCCAGAACGTCGGGTCTTGCAGCATGGCGTTCATCAACGGGTCTCCTGCAAGGCTGCGCGAATCGCCGCATCCGCGTCGCTTTCGGAGACCGGATTGCCGATCAGTCGTTCGGTGGCAGCCTGTACGACGCCGAGCGTTGCTTCACGAATGTTCTCCACGGCGCGTTGCCGTTCCGCGTTGATTCGCGCTTCCGCTTCGCTGGCCCGTTCCGATAACGTGCGCGCCAGTTCGTCTTGCAGCTTTGCCCGTTCTTCGGCCAGCTCGGCGGCGGATTGGCGTTGCAGGTCCTGCGCTTCGCTGGTGGCGGATGCCAGGGTCCGTTCGTAGGCCTCCAGCACCGACTCCGCTTCCTCTTTCATGCTGGAGGCTTTGTCGAGATCGTCGTCGATGCGGTTCTGCCGCACCTCCCGCACATCGGTGATGCGCGGCAGGGCCACTTTCCAGACGATCAGAAAGAGCACCGTAAAGGCGACGAACAGCCAGAACAGCTGCGTCCCGAAGGTCGATGGGTCGAGTTGAGGCATTGTTGGCCCCCTGTGCCGGTTCGGCGTTTTCTTGCTTAGCCGAACAAGATCAGGAACGAGATCAGCAGCGCATAAAGCGCGACCGCTTCGACCAGCGCGAAGCCGATCCACATGAAGAGCTGTACGCGCGGGATGGCGGCGGGATTGCGCGCACCGGAGGCAATCATCGACGAGAAAATGTTGCCGATACCGGCGCCGACACCGCCGAGGCCGATAACGGCCAAGCCTGCGCCGATCAATTTTGCGGCTGCAACTTCCATAGTTTTGTCCTTTCCAGAGTGTTCGTAACGCGAGATTTGAATTGGCTAGATGGTAGTCGATCTGTGGCCTAGTGCAGGTGAATTGCGTCGTTCAGGTAGACGCAAGTGAGGATCGCAAACACATAGGCTTGCAGGAAGGCGATGATGATTTCCAGTCCGGTGAGCGCGACGACCATGACCAGCGGCGCGAGTCCGGCCGCGCCAAGGACGAAGATGAACCCGGCAAATACCTTCATCATGGTGTGCCCTGCGGTCATGTTGGCGAACAGGCGCAAGGACAGGCTGACCGGTCGCGAGAGATAGGAGAGAATCTCGATCGGGATGATCAGCCAGGCCAGAAACCAGGGGACGCCATGCGGCAGGAAGAAGCCGAAGAACTTAACGCCGTGCTTCACGATGCCGATGATCGTCACGCCGATGAACACCACCGCCGCCATGCCGAAGGTAACGGCCAAATGGCTGGTATAGGTGAAGCTGTAGGGAATCATGCCGATGAGGTTGCCGGCAAAGATGAACATGAACAGCGCGAAAATGAAGGGGAAATAGCGCCGACCTTCCTGGCCGACATTGTCGCGAATCATATTGGCGATGAATTCGTAGCTGAGTTCCGCCAAAACCTGCCACCGACCGGGCACCAGCGCGCCGCGCCGCATGCTGAATATGAGGAAACAGGAAACCAGCACCACCGCCACCGTCATCGCCAACGCGGAATTGGTGAACGAGACGTCGACGCCGCCGAGTTTCAGCGGGATGATTTCCTTGATCTGGAATTGTTCGAGCGGACTGTGGCCGCTGCCTGCCTCTGCCATCGTATGCCCTTACCCGCTCCCCTTGCCGTCTTGCGAAGGCGGCTCTTCTTGCGATGACGAAGGCCGTTCGTCCTCGCCTAAACTGTACCCGGCGGCGTAGCCATATCCGCTTACCGCGCGGTAGACATTCAAAAACCCGGCCGCGCTTCCCAGGAAGAAAAACACGACAAGCATCAACGGAGAGGTCTCCAACCAGTAGTCGAGCAACCACCCGATGCCGACTCCGATCGCCAACGCGGCGACCAGTTCAATCCCCACCCGCAACGCGAATCCGAGGCCCGCTCCAATAGATGCCGGATCGGGCATCTCCTGCGGACTCTCGCGTCGCGCCTTCGCATTCCGAAGCTTCGCATCGAGGTCGTCCAGAGATGGCGGTGGTTTACGGTCGTTCATAACCCCGGCCATGCGTGTGGCGTCCGAGATGCAAAAGACTGCCTGGAAGATCGACAATCCTCGCGCCCGAAATCGCGCGCACGATAGTGAGCGGTGTTGTGCCTGTCAAGGCGGAATGGTGCGCCGCGAAACGACGAAAATGCCGGGATTTACGTGGTTTTTTGTCGATGCGCGCGCAACGCCCTAGGCGGAGTCGCGGAGCTCCTGGGCGCGCCGTAGATCGACGGACACCAACTGACTCACGCCGCGCTCGCCCATGGTGACGCCGAACAGGCGATCCATGCGCGCCATCGTCATGCGGTGATGGGTGACGCAGAGAAACCGCGTGATGCCGGAATGGGCGATTTCGTCCAGCAGGGTGCAGAACCTGTCGACATTGGCGTCGTCGAGCGGGGCGTCGACCTCGTCGAGCACGCAGATCGGCGCGGGATTGGTCAGGAATACCGCGAATAACAGGGCGATCGCCGTCAGCGCCTGCTCGCCGCCCGACAGCAGCGACATGATCTGGGTCTTCTTGCCCGGCGGGCTGGCCATAATCTCGAGCCCGGCTTCCAGGGGATCGTCGGCCTCGGTCAGCGTGAGATAGGCCTTGCCGCCGCCGAACAGGCGTTCGAACAATTCCTCGAAGTGGCTGTTCACCGTCTCGAAGGCGGCCAGCAGCCGCTCCCGTCCCTCGCGGTTGAGCGACGAAATGCCGCGCCTGAGGCGGGCGATCGCCGCCAGCAGGTCTTCCCGTTCGGTCCGCATGGAATTGATCTGTTCTTCGAGTTCGGCGA
Source organism: Alphaproteobacteria bacterium (assembly GCA_041557595.1). GTDB lineage: Bacteria > Pseudomonadota > Alphaproteobacteria > UBA8366 > UBA8366 > JAOTYV01. The sequence goes on along the minus strand of JBFFGE010000063.1, from coordinate 19,739 downwards.
GTTCGGTCTCCGCGCGCAAATTGACCGGCCCCATCGAATCCCGTTGCCGGATCAAACGCTCGATCTTGTCTTCCACTTCGTTCGGTTCGGGCAGCCCGTCTTCCGACTCGATGCTCGCGGACTTCAGCGCTTCGTCCGGTTTGCAATTTAGTTTTTCGGCGATCTTGCTCGCGACGTTGTTGCATTCCGCTTCCGCCTGTTCGACTCGCGCCTCGCAGCGGATGCGCGACTCGCGGGCCTCCGCCAGCACCGCGTTGGCGTTGCGCAGCGCCTTGTCGGCTTCGGCCAATGCGGTTTCCGCGACCGCCAATGCATCCGCCGCCGATTGCCGTCCGGTCTCGGCGGTGGAAATGGCATCGAGCAGGCGACTTCGTTGTTCCTGAATTTGTTCCGGGCGTTCCGTCAGGCGGGTTTGCCGTTCGGCCGCGCGGGTCCGCCGTTCGGTGAGGCTCTCGATCCGGGCTTCGGCGCCCTTCGCGCGGTCGTGCCAGGACTGGCTCTCCTGGCCGATGGCGGCCACGCGCCGGTCGCGTTCGGCCGCCTGCTGATGCAACTGATTGTAGGCGCTTTGCCGGTCCGCAACGGTCGATCGCCATTCCGTTACGGCGGCGCGCAGCGCTTCGATTTCCGCCCGGACAGTGTCCGTATCCTCCATCGCCGCGAGGTCCGACTCGATCGCGGCAAGCGCCGCTTCGGCTTCCGAGACATCGGTCAGGATTTCCGCGGCGCTGTCGGACAGGGCCGCGGCCCGGGACTGCGAGTTGGCGATCTTGCTGGACGACTCCGCCAGCTTCTCGCGCACGGTGTTGAGTTTTCCGTAGCTCGACTCGAGCGCCGTTCGGGCCGCCCATTCCGATTCCGTCGCGCGCGCGACGGCGGCTTTCAGGGTTTCCGTATGTTCCTGTGCGGCCACGACCTCGGTAGCCGCCGATTTCAAGTGTTCGCGAAGCTCGGCCAGACGGTTGCGCTGTTGCAGCCGTTTGGCCGCTGCGGTGGGCGCGCCGGGCCGAATCGTGAAGCCGTCCCACCGCCACAGCGCGCCATCCTTGGTCACCAGCCGTTGGCCGGGCGCCAAGCTGTCGCGCTGATCGGGGGAGAGGGATGTTTCTTCGATAACGCCGGTTGCGGCCAGCCGACGAGACATCACCGGCGGCGCCTTGACGAATTGCGACAGGGGCGCCGCGCCATCCGGCAACGCGGGAGCGGCGGTCAGGGGCGACAAATGTGCCCAATGAACTTCTGCGGCGGTATCGATCGGAGCGGTCAGATCTTCGCCGATCGCCGCGGCGAGCGCTTTTTCGTATCCGGGCTGAACCTCGAGCGCGTCCATCAGGGGCGGAAAGAGGTCTACCGATCCGGTCTCGAGAACCGCTTCGATCGCGGAAATCTCGGCGGTCAGTTTGGCCTGGGCCGACTCGGCGGTTTGCGCGGCCGCCCGGCCGGCCTGCTCGGCCTGTGTCGCCGCGGTGCGTGCCTCGTCCGCCGCGTCCAGATCCTTGCGGGCGGACTCGACCGCCGCCTCGGCATCTTGCACGTCCTTTTCGGCGATCTGCAGGGCCGCATGCTGCTGCAATTCGACGGTTATTTTTTCGCGCTCGACGCCGATTTCATCGCTCCGGCCGCGCAGTCGTACGAGCCGCTGCTGCACTTCATCCTGCTGGCGCATCAGGGCGGCGCGACGGGCTTCCGCCATGGCGACCCGTTCGGTCAGCGCGGTCAGCGCATTCTCGCGCTCGGTCAGTTCGCCACGCGCCTGTTCGAAGGCTTCGGTCGCCTCCTGCCGTGTCGCCTCTTCATCTTGCCGCTCGGCCTCGATCGCGGATTTTTCGGCGGCCAGACGGCTCAGCGCTTCCTTGGCGTCGGCGTCGAGTGCCGCTTCGCGTTCGGTGTCGGCGGCGATTTGATCCAGTTCACGCTCGGTTTCGTCGATGCTTTCCTGGACGCGGCCTTCCTCGGAATCGAGTTCGCGCCGGGCGAGAGTGAGCCGTTGCAGTTCCGCCGCGGCCGCGGCCTCGCGCTCGCGCAAGTCCGGCAGGGACGCCGCCAGCTCACCCTGCCGGGTGGCGGCGGTGCTTGCCGCGCCGGTATGGGCCGCGACCTCCGAGTCGGCCTGTTTCAGAAGCTCCACCGCCTCTTCGCGCGCGTTGGTCGCGGCACGCCATTGCTGATGCAGCAGGATCGCGTCGAGTTGGCGCAGCTGGTCCGAAATATTGCGGTAGCGGGTCGCCTGCCGCGCCTGGCGCTGCAGCCCCTGATATTGCCCTTGCAGGGCGCCGATCACTTCTTCCAGCCGTTCCAGATTGGTCTCGGCGGCGCGCAGGCGGAGTTCGGCCTCGTGGCGGCGCGAATGCAGGCCCTTGATCCCCGCCGCTTCCTCAAGGAGACCGCGCCGCTCCGTCGGCTTGGCGCCGATCAGCGCGCCCACCCGCCCCTGGCTCACCATCGCGGTGGAGTGGGCGCCGGTCGCCAGGTCGGCGAACAGCAACTGGACGTCGCGGGCACGGACCTCGCGTCCGTTGATACGGTAGGTCGAGCCGGATCCGCGCTCGATGCGCCGTGAAATTTCAAGTTCTTCGGTGTCGTTGAATTGCGCCGGCGCGGTCCGGTCGGAATTGTCGAGATGCAGGATGACTTCGGCGATGTTGCGCGCCGGCCGGCTCGCGGTGCCGCCGAAGATGACGTCATCCATCTCGCCTCCGCGCATCTGCTTGGCCGACGTCTCGCCCATGACCCAGCGCAACGCTTCCACCACGTTCGACTTGCCGCAGCCGTTCGGGCCCACGACGCCGGTCATGCCCGGTTCGATCGGCACTTCCGCGGGGTCGACGAAGGACTTGAAGCCGCTTACACGAAGTTTAGTGAAATGCACGATTTAGCCGCCGATGACCTGCGAGCGCGGCGCGCAGGCGCGAACCGTCTTGCTTTCAGGGCATGGCCTTCTTGATGGCCTTTTCGAACGTGGCGTAGGGCTGAGCACCCGAAATCTTCTCCACCAGGGAATTATCCGCTCGCCGGATAATAAAGCTTGGGGTGGCGTTTACATCATGTTTCTCGGTTGCATCAAGCTGGACTTTACGAAGCCCCTTGAACAGGTCTTCGTTCTTCATGCATTTGTCGAAGTCTTCCTGGCTCATGCCGCCGAGTTTGCCGATCCGCGCCAACGCCTTGCCCGGATCCTGGCTGCGCGTCCAGGTATCCTGATTGGTGAACAGGACATCGACGAATTGGAAATACCGTTGCGGATTCGCACACCGCGCCATCATGGCCGCCGCATACGCCGGATTGCCGATGGGAAAGTCGCGGTAAATCAGTTTCACCTTTCCCGTGTCGATGTAATTTTTTTTGAGGTCCGGCAGCGTTTCGGTATGAAATTTGGCGCAATGGGGACAGCCAAGTGACGAATATTCGATAATCGTCACCGGCGCATCGGCCTTGCCAAGGATCCGATCCTGCAGGGCCTGTTTCGTAGCCAGCGGCTCCGCTTCGGAGCAGGCGGAAAAGAACATTGCAACAATTGCAAGTACATATGCGTATCGATTCACCCGTCACTCCTCGGCAGATTGCGAAAATCGAGTATAGGAAAGCAAATGTGGCGTCTTCAAGGCTTGTGATGCGCACGTTGGATCACGTCGCCGTGCCCACCGCCAGGCCAATGGCCGCGCCGGTTTCTTTCAGGAATTGCCCTTCGAGTCGTTTTTCAGAATTTCCGCGCCGAGTCGGCGCAGGCTGTCGCGCAACCCGTCGTCGCCGATTCCCGTTAGCTGCTGCTCGAGCGCGGCTTTTCGCCGTATCGTTTCGGGGCCTGGCGGATTGGGTTGCGCGGCGGGTGCGGTCCGTCGGGCGGCGACCGGCCCGTTCACCAGCTTCAGCTGGGCGACCGCGCGATAGCCGAGAAAGCCGTTGATGCGCTCCACGATTTGCGGGGCGAGGTGCTGCAGCTCCAGCGCCGCGCCGCCATCGGCGCGGACTCGCAACGTGCCGCCGTCGCGTTTGCCCACCGGGAAGGAGAGTTTTTCCGGGCGGCACAGGCCCGCCAGGTCGGCGCCGACGATCGAATCCCAGCGCTCGATCAGGCCGGCCGACGAAAATCCGTGTTTGCCGAGCGCCTTTTTCGTGAGCTTCGGCAGCAGGGCGGCCACCGGCCGCAGGCGCCCGGAGCGATCCCGGCGATCTTGATCCCGTTTCCCGTGGGGCTCGGTCGGTACTGTCATTGACCCTAATTCGATCCTGTATCGAGCCTGTTTTCTGAAGCGGCCTTGTCTATAGTATCGCGCATGTCCGCCCGAATAGACCACACCGAATCCGATTGGCTCGAATCCGTTCCGCACCGCCTGCTCGGATGGTACGACCGGCACCGGCGGCAAATGCCGTGGCGTGCGGCGCCGGGTGCGCGCGCCGAGCCGTACCATATATGGCTCAGCGAAATCATGCTGCAGCAGACGACGGTCGCGACCGTCGGGCGCTACTTCATCGAATTCGTCGAACGGTGGCCGACCGTGGAGCATCTGGCGGCGGCGCCGCTCGACGACGTGCTGCATGCCTGGCAGGGGCTCGGCTATTACGCGCGGGCGCGCAACCTGCACAAATGCGCAGCCCAAATCGTCGATCTGCATGGCGGCAGGTTTCCCGACACCGAAGAGGCGCTGCGCGCGTTGCCGGGCATCGGACGGTATACGGCGGCGGCGATTGCCGCGATCGCGTTCGACCGGCGCGCGGTCGTGGTCGACGGCAATGTGGAGCGGGTCATGTCCCGGCTGTTCCGCGTCGAGGAACCCTTGCCCGATTCGAAGGCCCGGCTATACGCGCTGGCGGACCGCTTGACCCCGGATCGCCGGCCGGGCGATTACGCCCAGGCCGTGATGGACCTGGGCGCCACCATTTGCGTACCGCGGCGGCCGAAATGCATGCTCTGCCCCGTTGCGGAAGGCTGCGCGGGCCGGTCGATGGCGGAGTCCCTGCCGCGAAAGCGGGTTAAGGCGCCGAAGCCGACGCGTCGCGGCGTGGCGTTCTGGCTGATCCGGAAGGACGGCGCGATTTTGCTCCGGCGCCGGTTGGACAAGGGATTGCTGGGCGGCATGATGGAGGTGCCCTCCACCGAATGGCGCGAAGGCGAGGCGCCACCACTTGATCGGGCGCGCCGCGAAACGCCGTGTGCGGCGCGGGGCTGGCGCGAATTTCCCGGCACGGTGCGCCATACCTTCACGCATTTCCATCTGGAACTGACCGTCGCGGCCGGCATTTCGAATGTGCCCGCACCGGAGGGGTGCGTGTGGTGCCTGCCGGACGCATTCGGCGATCACGCCCTGCCGACGGTGATGAAAAAAATCATCCGCCACGCGCTGGCGCATAGCTGAACGGCCCGAATTCGTAACCGGTTGCTGTGGCTTTACTGAAGCTCGGCGCGGAGCTGCTGGCGCAGCATATCGATGGGAATAGATTTTCCCTTTTCGTTCATGCACCAGAATGTCCAGCCGTTGCAGCTCGGCGCATTCTGCACCGCCGCGCCGACCTGATGTATCGATCCCCGATGATCGGCGGAGATGATCGTGCCGTCCGCCCGCACTTTTGCCGTCCAGCGCTGGCAGGGACTGATCAACATATCCCCGGCCGCGAGCATACCGCGTTCCACGAGCCAGCCGAACGGGATCCGGGGCTGACGGCGTTTCGACGGCGTTTCAAGCAATGACGGGTCGCCGGCTTCGGGGATTGCCGCCAGCCGGCGCTCGGCGACGCGGATGTACGTCCCTTCGCGTTCGATGCCGAGATAGCGTCGGCCCAGTTTCTTGGCGACCGCGCCGGTCGTGCCGGTTCCGAAGAACGGATCGAGGATCAGATCGCCGGGATTGGTCGCCGCTATGATGGCGCGATAGACCAGCGCTTCCGGCTTCTGCGTCGGATGCGCCTTGTTGCCCGCATCGTCCTTGAGGCGTTCCTGTCCGGTGCACAGCGGGAGCATCCAATCGCTGCGCATTTGCAGATCCTCGTTCAACGCCTTCATCGCTTCGTAATTAAAGGTGTAGCGCGACGATTTCGATTTCGAACACCACAGCAACGTTTCATGCGCGTTGGTGAAGCGCCGGCCGCGAAAATTCGGCATCGGGTTGGTCTTGACCCAAACCACGTCGTTCAGCGTCCAGTAGCCCAGATCCTGCAGGATCGTCCCGACCCGGTAGATATTGTGGTAGGAGCCGATCACCCAGATGGTGGCGTCGTCTTTCAACAGGCGCCGCGCCGCGCCGAGCCAGCGCCGGGTGAAGTCGTCATATTCGGCGAATCCGCCGAACTTGTCCCAACTCTCCTCCACGCCGTCGACCCTCGTGTTGTTGGGTCGATGTAATTCTCCATCGAGTTGGAGGTTATAGGGAGGGTCGGCGAATATCATATCCACCGATTTTTCCGGTAATTCCGATAACAGGCGGATGCAGTCCCCCTGAAGGATCTTATTACTTGGTGCTTTATTCATTTCACTTCGCCAGTTTTTGTGCGGCTAACAATGATTCACTCGACTCGTCGCGTCAAATGTTTCGATGCGCACACTATATATTGAGTTTGGTAAACGAATTATTTGCAATATATAGCGATGGGGGCGAAGGAGCGGCGATGATGCGGCGTAATACCGAGGCGCTGCAGGGCGGTTTTATGCTCCGCGGTTCCGTATCCGGCGTTGCGTTCCCAGCCATAGCCCGGGAATTCTTGCGCCAGCCGGCGCATCAGGCGGTCCCGGGTGACTTTGGCAACGATCGATGCGGCGGCGATGCTGAGCGACCGGCCGTCGCCCTTGATCACGGTTTGGCAGGGACAAGGAAGGTCCGGCGCGCGGTTGCCGTCGACCAGTGCGAAATCCGGCTGCACGGGCAGATCGTCGAGCGCCCGGCGCATCGCCAGCAGGGTTGCCTGGAGAATATTGATGCTGTCGATTTCGCCCACATCGGCCGTGCCGACACCGATCGCCGCATGACCCTGCAACTCCGCGAACAGCGTTTCGCGGATCGTGCGGTTCAGTTTTTTGGAATCGTCGAGCCGTTGCAGCAGCGATTCCGGCAGCGTCTTTGGGTTGAGGATCGTCGCCGCCGCGACCACCGGTCCGGCCCATGGCCCTCGGCCGGCCTCATCAATCCCGGCGACGCTTCCGCCGGCTTGGCTTTCCAGGCTGAAGTTCGGCACTGTCGGCGGCCTCCGATGCTGCTGTATCCGCTGGGTCGGCATCTGGTGGGTCGGCCGATAGTTTTGCGTCATTGGCGGGTGCCGGTGCAAGGGCCGCGTCGCCGGTCGACGGATGGACGACCGCAACGTCGGTATCGGTGGCCGGATTCGCGGCATCTGCGGATTTATCGCGGCGCGCCATTTTAGATATCCGCCGGGTCGCCCCGACCATTCGCGCCGTCAACTGCCGGGTTATTTGCCATTCCCGGAAATAGACGAGCCGCAGCAGGCGGCTCAGCGAATCGATTCGATGCATCGCGTGCCGATGGATTCGCCGGGCGGTGCCAAGATAGATCGGACTCGATATCAGTGATAATACCGTCACCGCGACGATCATCCGGTGGATGTCGGTATTGATGATGCCATGGTCGATCGCCGCGGCGCCGAGAACGAAGGAGAATTCGCCGATCTGGGCGAGCATCACGCTCGACAGAAAGGCGACCTGCCAACGCTCGCCCAAAAGATGCAGCGCCCCCATGTTCAGGGCGGATTTGAAAACGGCGATGAACAACCAGAGCAGCAACACCAAGCCGATGTTGTTCCATAGGAACGGCAGATCGATGAGCAGGCCGATGGACAGGAAAAATACCATCATGAGAATGCTCTCGATCGGCTTGGCGATCTGATAGACGATCTGGCGCTGCGCGCTGTTGCCGACGATGAGGCCGGCGAGAAACGCGCCGAAGGGCGGGGACAACCCGACCAGTCCGGCGGCCGCGGCAAATCCGAAGCAGCCGCCCAGCGCCATGAGCGGCGCGAGATCGGGCTTCGTCGTCAGCAGGTCGGCGAACAGCAAATTGATCTTCCTTTTGCCGCTCAGGAAGAGGATTACCGCGGTGAGAACCGCAATCGCCGCTCCGACCTTGAGGACGATCCAATAGCTGAAGCTGCCGCCGGCCATGCCGCCGATGATCAGCAACATGGGCGCGACGGCGAGATCCTGGGCGATCAGCACGCCGACGGTGATCCGGCCGGCCCGGGTGCGCAATTCGCCGACATCCTCCAGCATGCGCACCGCGACGGCGGTGCTGCTGAGCGCAAGTACGAAACCGAAGAGAACCGCCTGTTCGAGCGGCCAATCGAGCAGCTTCATCACCAAGAGCATCACGCCGACGCTGGCGCCGAGCTGCATGCCCGTGGTCAGCAGGGCCAGCCGCCACATCCGCCGGAAGCTGCGCAGCGACAGCTCCATGCCAATGAAGTACAACAGCATCAGCACGCCGAGTTCGGCCAGAATGTGAACCTGTTCCCGATCGCCGACGAGTTGAAATCCGGTGGGGCCGAGGATGAGGCCGGCGAAAATGTAGCCGACGATTGCCGGTTGCCGCAGGCTCGTCATGACCATGCCGCAGAGCATCGCGGCGAGTGCGACGATTGTTATGCCCGTGAGTTCGAGTGCGCCTTCCATGACGGGGCGACATTAGCACGGTGTCGTTTACGGCCCGTTAAACTTTTAAAAAAATCCAACCGAAACGTGATCAGAACATCGTCAATTGATCGCCCGGACGCGGCGGCGGTCGAAACTTGCCGGTGTCGAGATCGAGTCGACGGCGATCGAGACCGAACCGTTTGCGGGCCAGCCTGAAGCGTTGCTGCAGCAGGTCGGCGTAGGCGCCGCTGCCTTTCATCCGCTGCCCCCATTCGGCGCGGTAGGCCTTTCCCTTGCGGGTGTCGCGCACCAGCGCCATCACGTGGCCGGCCCTGTCCGGGTAATTGTTGAGAAGCCAGTTCTCGAACAAATCTTTGATTTCAAGGGGGAGCCGCAGCAAAACATAGCCGGCGCTGGAGGCTCCGGCCCGCGAGGCGGCCTCCAAAATGCTTTCCAATTCCATGTCGTTCAGCGCCGGGATCATGGGGGCGGCCAGCACCCCGGTCGGGATCGCCGCCGCGCTCAAGGCCGCGATTGCTTCCAGCCGTTTGGCCGGTGTCGGCGCGCGCGGCTCCATGAGCCGGGCAAGCCGGCGGTCGCGCGTCGTGACCGATATGGTGACCGCGGCCAGGCCCTGGGCCGCCATCGGTCCGAGAATGTCGATGTCGCGCAACACCAACGCCGATTTCGTCACGATGCCGACCGGGTGGCGGTAGGCGCTGAGGACTTTGAGGATGGCCCGCGTCAGTTGCTTCTCACGCTCGATCGGCTGGTAGGGGTCGGTATTGGTGCCAAGCGCGATCGTGTCCGGCCGATAGCCGGGTTGGCGCAATTCCGTCTCGAGGATCTTCGCGGCGTCGGGCTTGTAGAACAGCCGGCTTTCGAAATCGAGGCCCGGCGACAAGCCGTAATAGGCGTGCGTCGGACGGGCGAAACAATATATGCAGCCATGTTCGCAGCCGCGATACGGATTGATCGAGCGATCGAAGGGAATATCCGGCGATTTGTTATAGGTGATGACGCGGCGCGCCGAGTCGACCGAGACGGTGGTTCGCAGCGGCGGCAGGGCTTCGTCGCTGGACCATCCGTCGTCGAAGGCGGAGTAGGTATGATGCTCGAACCGCCCGCTGTCGTTGGTGATGGCGCCACGGCCCTTGCGCGGTCTTGCGGCGATGGTTTGATCGGCGTCCGGCATGGTTTCATGGTATAGAACAATTACAGAACATTCAAGCCGCGCCGCGACGATCCGCCCGGGCCATGACAATGTCGGGTGTGGTATAGATGGCGTATCCGAATTGAAGGGGATCGGCCGGATTGGCACGGCTCAGCATCATCATTCCAACCTTGAACGCCGCCGAACCGTTGCGCCGGTCGCTGCCGCCGCTGGCGGCGATCGAAGCGGTCGGGCTGGTACGGGAAGTGCTCTTCGCCGATGGCGGTTCGACCGACCATACGGCGGAGATCGCCGAGGTTTCGGGCGCCCGGCTGGTTTCCGCGGCGCGGGGGCGGGGACTGCAGCTCGCCGCCGGCGCCGAGGCGAGCCGGGGCGATTGGATGCTGTTCCTGCATGCCGACACGAAATTGGCCGCCGGATGGGAAAATGGCATCCGCAGTTTCATCGACGATCCGGACAATGTCGAACGGGCGGGATACTTCCGGTTCGGGCTGGACGATTCGACGGTCGCCGCGCGATGGCTTGAAACGCTGGTGGATTTCCGGTGCCGCGTTCTGAAACTGCCCTATGGGGATCAGGGGCTGTTGATATCCCGCGCCTTGTACAGCCGCCTCGGCGGCTTCCGGCCGCTGCCGCTCATGGAGGATGTAGATTTCGTCCGGCGCATCGGCCGGCGGCGCCTGAGGGCGCTGACGGGCGCGGTGGAGACCTCCGCCATACGCTACCGCCGCGAGGGCTACCTGCTGCGGCCGCTCCGCAACCTGTGCTGTCTCACGCTCTATTTTCTTGGCGTGCCGCCGCGCGCGATCGAGAAATTCTACGGGTGAGGCCCCGCCTCGTCATATTTGCGCGGGCGCCGCGCCTCGGCGGCGTCAAGCGGCGGCTGGCCCGCGAGATCGGCGATCTGGCCGCGCTGCGTTTCTACTGGCAAACGATGAATGCCGTGGTCCGGAGACTGGCCCGAGAGCGGCGGTGGGACACCTTTCTCGCCGTGACGCCGGGGTGCGCCCGCTGGCCGTGCGGGGTGCCCCGATTGCCGCAAGGCGGCGGCGATCTCGGCGACCGCATGACCCGGGTGATGCGGTCCCTGCCGCCCGGGCCGGTTGTGATCGTGGGCACCGATATTCCCGACATCGGCACCGCGCATGTGGCGCGGGCCTTCCGGGTGTTGGGCAATCATGAGGCGGTGTTCGGGCCGGCGGACGACGGCGGCTATTGGCTCGTCGGGTTGCGGCGGCGGCCGTTCATGCCCCGCCTGGATGGGCCGATCCGGTGGTCGACCGAACACGCGCTCGCGGATTCCGTCGCGCGGTTGGGGCCGCGGGTCCGGGCCGGGATGTTACAATCGTTGATCGATGTCGACACCGCGGCCGACCTGAAGGCGTGGCGCGCCCTGCACCGCCGGCCCGGGCGTCAGCGTTCCTGAAGCCGTGGCATGAGTTCGACGAAATTGCACGGCCGGAACCGGTTGTCGAGTTGGTGGACGAGGATCTCGTCCCAACCGTCCTTGCAGGCGCCGGTCGATCCGGGCAGGACGAACAGATAGGTTCCCTTGGCGACCCCCGCCGTGGCGCGGCTCTGAATGGTCGACGTGCCGATCTTCTGGTAGCTGATCCACCGGAACAATTCGCCGAAGCCCGGTATTTCCTTCTCCCAAACCCGGCTCAAGGCTTCGGGCGTCACGTCGCGGCCGGTCACCCCGGTGCCGCCGGTGGCGATGACCACATCGATCTCCGGGTCGTCGATCCAGCCCTGCAGGTGCTGGGCGATGGCGTCCGCGTCGTCGACGATGATCGACCGCGCCGCCAATCGGTGCCCGGCGGTTTCGATCCGCTCGGCGATCAAATCGCCGGAGCGGTCGGTCTCGGCGGTACGGGTATCGGAAACGGTCAGAACGGCGATGTTGACAGGGAGGAATGGCCTGTTCTGGTCCAGAGGCACGTCGTTCAGAGTCCCGTTGCCATATTCGTTGTGTGCTTGATCGACTTGTCGTCGAGCGCAATGTAGCTCGGCCATTCGCCGGTCGCGATCGCGTCCAATGACGGAGCCGGTTGCCCCAGACGGTAGCGGTAAATCCAGAGATTGGTCAACACGCGTTCGACGTATATGCGGGTTTCCTTGAGCGGGATGCTCTCGATGAACAAGAGCGGGTCGCCGCCATAATCCGACCGGCGCCGCCATTTGCGCAAATTACCCGGACCGCCATTGTAGGCCGCTACCGCATAGAACAGGTCGCCGTCGATATTGGGATCGTTCAGAAGGTGACGGACATATTTCTGGCCGAGGGTGATATTGAGTTCCGGATCGAAGAGCTGGTGGCGGCCGGACCCGCGGAACCGCTTGCCGGCCATGAAGCCCGCGGTGCGCGGCATCAATTGCATCAGGCCCCGGGCGCCGGCCCGGCTCTTGGCGCGGATGCGGAAACGGGATTCCTGCCGCATGACCGCGAACACCAGCGCGCGGTCGATGGTGAACCCGTTGGCGGGCTCCCAATCGGGCAGCGGATAAAGTGCAGCGTCGTAGATTTCGCCGCTCTGTTCGCGCAGGTTTCTGCCGATGCGCAGGGCGAGCGACGGCATGTTCTGACTGCTGGCGAGCGCGACCAGCGTGCGTGCGGTATTCTGCGGCAGCCGATTCGACAGGTGCCTCAGCTCGTTTTCCGCACGGATTTCTTCGCCGATCTGGATCAGCGCCATCGCGCGGCGTGCGTGGGCGTGGTGTTCGAGGGTGCGCCATTCGTCATGCCGGACGGGCGGCAGCGACCAGTCGTAAGACGGCTCGGTCCCGAGCGACCGGATCGCCAACAGGCCATAGAAGGTCCGCGGGTATTTCGCCGCTTCCTGCAGCATGGCGTTGACCTTGTCGGGCTGATGGCTGACCAGATAGGCGCGCGCGGCCCAATAGGCGGCGGAGGCGCGGGACCAGCTGGACCGAAGATTGGTCTGCGTCATGTAATCGAAATGACTGGCGGCGACGTCGTATTTACCCAACTGCCAGGCGGCCAGGCCGGCCCACCAATGCGCGAGAGGAATTGCCTTGCCCGAGCGCAAGGCCGCGGGACCCGCCAGTTCCAGCGTCTTTTGGCTCTCGCCGGCATGAAAGTAGCCCCGCGCCACGTCGGTCCGGCTTTCGTCGAGGCTGACCGAATCGAAGATGTTGCGGGACTTCTTCGTCGTCAGGAGTCGGAGCGCCCGGGTCGGCTGGCCCTGTTCGATATAGCGCCGGATCCGTCTTTGCGTTTGGCGCACATAGCGCCGTTTCCAACTGCTGAGGCTGTAGTATTCGCGGCGGTTTTCGTACCGGTCGCGATTATGGCTGCGCGGTACGGCGCTGCGTACCTTCAGCGGCGCGGGCGGATGGAGATGGTTCCGCGGGCGGCGCTTGGTCGCCAGTTTGTAGATGCGGTGTGCGCCCGGGTGATCCCGGTACTTGACCATCCAGTTGCGCAGATCCTTGTAGCTGGCGCGATAGCCGGTCGGATGGAGGTAGCGCTGGTAATAGACATGGCCGAGCAGCGACCGGTCGGTAAGCTTTTTGATCAGCTGGTCCGCGCGCTTCCACCGGCGCTTGTTTTGGTGATGAAATATTTGCCGGTAAAGGCGGACATCGGCGTCGCTCAGCAATTTCGGGACGCTGCTTGCCGGATCGTGCAGCGCAGATGGCGCATTTTCCTTCAGGACGGCGAATTTGAACGATCCGGCTGCCGGCGCGCCTGCGGCGCCTGTCGTCTTCGGCTGGTCGCTGGATTGACCGGCCGCGCGCTGTTCGGATGGCGCGGCCGCTTGGTCGGGTCTGGCGCCTTCCGTGGCGCCGTCCCGTGCGGCGGTGTCCGACGCGTCCGGATATTGCGCATTTTCATGGGCGGTATGCCGTTTGAGGACCTTGCGGATCTCTCTGGTACTGACATTGATGTCCACACCCGATTCATCCATCAGGGAATTGGGTACGGGTTGCGAGCTGGAATCGTAGAATTCCAAATCCTCGGCGCTGGCGGCGGAAACCATTGCCGCGAGAGCCGGCCCTAACACAATGAGACGGAAGGTGTCGCGCACAGGCGTGAACCTCATATCAGTTAAAAATGTGGCGGAAGTGCCGCCGACGCTCCCCTCGATGCTCCTGTAAAAAGTATCGCGCGGTTTTGGTGGCCCCGCAAGCATCGGAGATTAATAATTAATATATATTCATTAATATTCTGTTTCCATCCTGTATAGATATATATATTACTATGATGATTCTTCAATTTTCTTTTTAAATTTAATAAAATCTTGCCAAGACTCCCTTTTTTGTGCGGGCTGCCGAAGTAAAAACGCAGGATGCAAGGTCGGAAGCGCCGGGATCGGCTGCTCGAGGCCGTCCGAGATATGCTCGAACCAGCGCCCCCGGAGGCGCATGATGCCTTCCGGCCGGTCGAGCATTGTCTTTGCCGCGGTCCCGCCCAGAAACACCAATACTTTCGGGCGGACCAGCTCGATATGGCGGAGAATAAATGGCAGGCAGGCCGCGGTTTCGGCGGTGGTCGGGCTGCGGTTTCCGGGCGGGCGCCAAAACAGGATATTGGAGATGTAGACCCCCTTGGACCCCTGTTCCTGGCGGGACAGGCCGATCGCCGCCAGCATGCGATCCAGCAATTGGCCGCTGACGCCGACGAAGGGTTTTCCCTGGCGGTCTTCATCGACCCCGGGCGCCTCGCCGATCAACATGACATCGGCGTCTGGATGACCGTCCGAAAATACGGTGTTCGTCGCGGTAAATTTCAAGGAGCAGCCGTCGAACGCCTCGATGCTTGCGCGCAGCTCCTCCAATGTCCTGGCCGCGTTGGCGGCGTCGCGGGCATCGCGCGCGCCTTGGGACGGCGCGATCAGGTCGGGTGCGTCGGCGACCGCCGGCCGCGCCGGGTTGGCGGCGGCGGGCCTCGGGCGTTCGGCGGGGTGGGCCGCCGACGTCGCCGCAGATTGCGATGCAGATTGCGCAGCCGACTGTGCGTACCGGTCTACCGGCGTGTCGCCGATGTGCTCGTCGGCTCCCATATCGCCGAGCCAGCGCAACGCCTGCGCCGGCGTCATGTCCGCCGAATGTTTCCCGCCACCGGTCGCCATATTGTCCTTCGCCCCCTACAGCAACTGTCTATCAAAAACGACGGGATTGCTATAGACAACGGCTGGCACCGAGCGTGTTCAGTGACGACAAGACGGAAGGGGGAGCGATGGATCGGGAAGCGATGGAATACGACGTCGTGATCGTCGGGGGCGGCCCGGCAGGGCTCGCGGCGGCGATTCGATTGAGGCAGCTCTGCGGCGAAAAGGACCGCGACGTCAGCGTATGCCTCCTGGAAAAAGGCTCGGAGGTCGGTGCCCATATCCTGTCCGGCGCCGTCATCGAGCCGCGCGCCCTCAACGAGCTGCTGCCCGATTGGCGCGACCAGGGCGCACCGTTGAACACGCCGGTTTCGGCCGAAAAATTCATGTTCCTCACCGAACGGGGCGGCTTTTCCTGCCCGAATTTCCTGTTGCCGCCGCCGATGCATAACAAGGGAAACTATATCGCGAGCCTCGGCAATCTATGCCGCTGGCTCGGCGAGCAGGCGGAAGCGCTGGGCGTGGAAATCTATCCGGGATTTGCCGCCGCCGAAATTCTGTACGATGAAAATGGCGCGGTCCGGGGCGTGGCGACCGGCGATATGGGCGTCACCCGCGAGGGGGAGCACGGGCCCAACTATCAGCCGGGCATCGAATTGCACGCCAAATATACCTTCTTCGCCGAGGGTTGCCGTGGCCATCTCGGCAAGGTGTTGATGGAGCGCTTCAACCTGCGCGACGGCGTCGAGCCGCAAACCTACGGTATCGGCATCAAGGAATTGTGGGAGATCGCGCCGGAAAATCATCAGCAGGGGTTGGTGATGCATTCGGCCGGCTGGCCGCTCGAAACCGATACCTATGGCGGGTCGTTCCTGTACCATATGGAAGACAATCTGGTGTCGGTCGGCTTCGTGCTCGGGCTGGATTACACCAATCCGTATCTGTCGCCCTACGAGGAATTCCAGCGTTTCAAGACGCATCCCAAAATCCGGCCGACATTCGAAGGCGGCCGCCGCATCGCCTATGGCGCGCGTGCGATCAACGAGGGCGGCCTTCAGTCGCTGCCGAAGCTGACCTTTCCCGGCGGCGTGTTGGTCGGGTGCGAGGCGGGAACCGTCAACATGCCCAAAATCAAGGGGTCGCACACCGCGATGAAGTCGGGAATGCTCGCCGCCGAAGCGGCTTTCGACGCCCTTGCGGATGATAGCGCGGGCGCCGAGCTGACGGGATACGCCGATGCATTCCGCGAGTCCTGGGTTTACAGCGAACTCAACGCCGCGCGGAACGTCCGGCCCGCCTTTAAATGGGGCCTCCTCGGGGGAACCTTGTATACCGGCATCGATCAGGTGCTGTTGCGGGGCAAGGCGCCATGGACCCTGAGCCATGCCCATGCGGATCACGAGAGCCTGAAAAAAGCGTCGGAATCGAAGAAAATCGAGTATCCGAAGGCTGACGGCAAGGTGACCTTCGACCGTCTCACCAATCTCGCATTCTCGGCGACCAATCACGAGGAAGATCAGCCGATCCACCTGACCTTGAAGGATGATTCGGTGCCCGTTGCGCTGAATCTTGCCGATTACGATGCGCCCGAACAGCGCTATTGTCCGGCCGGCGTCTACGAAATTATCCGCGATGACGACGGATCAAATCCGCGCTTGCAGATAAATGCTCAAAACTGCGTCCATTGTAAAACATGCGATATCAAGGATCCGAGCCAGAATATCAATTGGGTCGTGCCGGAAGGCGGCGGCGGGCCCAATTATCCGAATATGTAGGGAAGGGCGGTTTGCGGCTGACTTAACCCCCGCCTTTCGGGTAAAATCATTGTGGGGCGATACCGACAGGGCGGTGTGCCCGACGAAATGAGATGCGTCGCGCCTTGGGCGGGCCTTCCGGCCGAATTTTCGCAATTGTATGAGGATTTGAGACCAGCACATGCTGTGGTATCGAACAACGCGCCGCCGATCCGTTGCCGGTATCGGCCTCTCCATCGCCTTCGCCGTGCTCGCGGGTGCGTGCTCGGAAGAGGACGTCGCCGAGAATAAAAACGTGGCGGCCGCCGGAAAGCCGAAAATGACGCTCGCCGAGACGCCGGGAGAGGTGTCGATCTATGGCAGCTATCTGTCCGGCCGGTTCGCCGAAAGCCAGAGCAATCTCGACCATGCCGCAAAGCTGATCGCACGGGTGCTGGAGGCCAATCCGGAAGACGAAACCTTGTTGCGGCGCGCCTTTATTCTCAGTCTCGGTGCGGGCATGGGCGACAAGGCGGTGGGCTACGCCAATCGCCTGGTCAAAGCCGGCGGCGAGTTGAGCACTGCCAACCTGTTGCTGGCGGCTCGCGACCTGAAGGCCGGCCGGTTGGCCGAGGCGGAGAAAAGCCTGGCCCGGATGAACGATCGCGGTTTCGAGAAATACACCAAGATGCTGACCGAGGCGTGGGTCCGCGCGGCCGGCGGCAAGCACGACGCGGCGGTGGCCATTCTCGAAACCCTGGGCAAGGAAAAGGGATTTGCCGTCCTGGCCGGGCTGCATGCGGCGTTCGTCGAGGAACTCGCCGGGCGGCCGGCGGCGGCCGAGAAGCGCTATCGCGTGATCGTCAAGGATCCGAAGGAAGCGTCGGCCCGGCTGCTCTGGTCGTTTGCGGCGCTGTTGCAGCGCAGCGGCAAGCTGGACGAGGCGATCAAGCTGATGGGCGCAAAATTGGCGGAGACTCCGGAAAGTATCATCCTGGTGGACGGTCTTGCGCAATTGAAGGCGGGAACGCAACTGCCGCCCCTGGTGGGGAATCCGGTCGAGGGTTTGTCCGAGGCGATTTTCAATCTGGCGTCCGCGCTGCCGCGGGACCGGGCCGAAAACGTGATCCTGCTGTATACCCAGGTGAGCCTCGATCTCACGCCGGACTTTGCGCTGGGGCACCTCCTGGTCGGCGATATTCTGGCGGCCCGCGAAAGATACGAAGAGGCGGTCGTCGAATACGCCAAGGTCAAGAAGTCCTCGCCCTTCAGTTGGTCGGCGCGGCTGCGCACGGCGGATTCGCTATACGAGCTCAAGCAGCTGGATGAGGCGGTCAAGCTCTTGGAAGCGATGGCGGACGAGCGTCCGAAACGCACCGACGCCCTGCTCAAGCTCGGTAATTTCCTGCGGTACAAGGAAAAATTCGAGAAGGCGGTCGGCGCCTACGATCAGGCGTTCGAGCGGCTGGAGAAACCGAACGCGCAGCAATGGTCGCTGTACTATTCCCGCGGCATCGCCCTGGAGCGGTCCAATCAATGGAACAGGGCGGAGAAGGATTTTCTCAAGGCGCTCGAATTCAAGCCCGAACAGCCCTACGTCCTGAACTATCTGGGATATTCCTGGGTTGAGAAAGGCAAGAATATCGACAAGGCGCGGGGCATGATCGAACGCGCGGTGCAACAGCGGCAGAATGACGGCTACATCGTCGATAGCATGGGATGGGTGCTGTACCGTCTCGGCAAGTACGAAGAATCGGTGGCGCATCTGGAACGCGCCGTCCAATTGCGGCCGCAGGATCCGGTCATCAACGACCATCTCGGCGATGCCTATTGGCGCGTCGGACGGCGCCATGAGGCGCGTTTTCAGTGGCGCCGTGCGCTCAGTTTCAAGCCGGAGAAAAAGGAATCCGAAAAGATCGAGGACAAGTTGAAAAAGGGCCTCGGCAAGGCTGAGCCCATTAAAGAAGCGGATTCCGGCGGATGACCGAGACGCCCAGCGCGCCGATTGTTGTCGACGCCCCGGCGAAGCTGAACCTGTATCTGCATGTGGTCGGACGGCGCGCGGATGGATTCCATCTGCTCGACACATTGATGGTCTTCGCCGAGTTGGGCGATCGTATCGGCGTCGCGCCGGCGGACGAATTGTCGCTCAAGATCGATGGCCCCTTTTCCGGCTCCCTGCCGGAGGATGTCGAGGACAACCTCGTCATTCGCGCCGTGCACGCGCTGGCGGACGCCGCCGGCCGGCCCGCCAAGGCGGCCATTTCGTTGACCAAGAACCTGCCGGTCTCCGCCGGGCTGGGCAGCGGGTCCTCCGATGCGGCGGCCGCGCTGAAGGCGTTGGCGCGGCTCTGGCAAATCCCCGACGATGCGGTCGATTTGTACGAGGTCGGGCTCGGGCTCGGCGCCGACGTGCCCGCCTGCATCCATGCGCGGCCCGCCTTCGTCGGCGGCATCGGCGAGGAAATCGAGGACGCGCCGGGCCTGCCGCAGGTCGACCTTCTAATGGTTAATCCGGGCGTCGAGGTCGCCACCGCCTCGGTCTTCAGCGCCCGCAAGGGCGGCTTCAGCCCGCCTGCCGTCTTCCAGGACTCGCCCAGGGATGTGCGGGAACTGGCGCGGCTGCTGAGCGACCGGGAAAACGACCTGACCGAGGGGGCGATTGGCCTTTGTTCGGCGATCGAAACCATCCTGTCGGAAATCGAGGACGCGCCGGGATGCCGGCTCGCGCGGATGTCCGGCAGCGGCGCCACCTGTTTCGGCCTGTTCGACGACCGGGAGACCGCCGAACGCGCGGCCGAGGCCATGCGCGAGAACGATTGGTGGTGCGCGGTAACCCGCACGACGCGATAAATTTGTCGGATGCCGAGGCCACGCGGCATCTTGCCGCCGGCGGCATTCGACCTTATGTTGCGGCCGGATTTGGGGCGTAGCCAAGCGGTAAGGCAACGGGTTTTGATCCCGTGATTCGCAGGTTCGATCCCTGCCGCCCCAGCCAATCTTGTATTGTTTTTATGTTCAATTGGTTGCGGATCCGTCCCAGCGGAATCGAGTACGGGTTCGCGTAGCAGCACAGAGAATTCCGCATTCCCAAATGCGCGAACCATCCTGACTAGATCAACCTGCCTTTAATTGGAATCAATTAAAGGCAGAAAAGTTGATCGATTCTATAAAGATAGAGCAGC
>JBFFGE010000062.1:0-22737 GCA_041557595.1 Alphaproteobacteria bacterium | reverse complement strand
GGCCCGGCTTACGCGGGGCACGCCGATTGTCTTCGTCATGCACGGCAATACCCGCAACGCCTCGCACTATCGCGACAATTGGACCGATCTATCCAAAAAATACGGTTTCCTGATCGTCGCGCCGGAATTCGACCGGACCGATTTCCCCGCCGCCGCCTATCATCGCGGCAACAGCCATTACAGGAATGGCGGGCGGGTCGTCGCGATCGACCGACGGCATTGGACATACCCGATGATCGACAGGATATTTGCCGCGGTCCGCGGGATTACCGGCAATCGTACCGAGCGTTTCAGCATCTTCGGGCATTCGGCGGGCGGGCAATTCGTCCACCGCTATATGACCTTTACCGGGGGCCCTAAAGTCAATATCGCTGTCGCCGCCAATTCCGGTTGGTACACCATGCCGGACAAGGCCGTGACCTTTCCCTATGGGCTGGGCGGCACCGCCGTTACCGATGCGGAATTGCGGACGGCGTTCGCCGCGCGGATGATCGTGCTGTTGGGGGAGCGGGACGTTCTGCTCACGCGAAATGTACGCCAGACCGCCGAGGCGAACCTCCAGGGCCGCGATCGTCTGGCGCGCGGAAAGGCCTATTTCGAAACCGCGAAAAAAGCGGCCGCACGGCTCAACAGCGCCTTCAACTGGCAGCTCGAAACGGTGCCCGGCGTCGGTCACAAGAACCGCGGCATGGCGATTCCGGCCGCGGCCGCAATCGACAGATTTCTACGCGCGAAACGCTGATCGAAACCTTGGGCGACGGCGGCCGTTTGTTGCCTCTATTGCAACGGCCATGGCAGCGAGAGGTAATTCTGCAGCAGGCCTTCCGGATATTTGAGCGTCATGAAGTGCGACAAGGTCCCGAGCAAAATGACGAACGCTCCCGCGGAAATGGCACATCCCAAATGGGAAAGCCGGGCTTTGAGGCGGACGAATATATAGATGAAGGCGCTGACGCCGATGACGAATCCGAAGAGCGCGGAGACGCCCAGCATACCGAGCAGCCAGGCCAGGTAATACTCGTTGGAGTGATACTCCAGCGCCTTGTCGATTTCTTCCCGTTCCGAATCGTAATAAACGAGCGCGGCGTTCCTGGTCCGGTACATTTCGATGCCCATTGGGATCAGGAAAGCGAGGCACAGGCCGCCTGCGAACAGCGGATAAACGGCGGTCAGGAAATCCCATTTTAGGCCGTCCCAGATTACGACCAGCGCCAGGATAAAGATCGCTCCGTAGAACAGGACTTGCGGCATGCGATTGTGGGCCGCGTGGACGCCGTCCTCGGTAATTTCCGATTGGTGCGGCTTGTAGCGAATCGCTCCAATGATGGAGATTACGATGAGGGCGAGCAGGATGAGAACGATTGGATGCTTCAGGAAGGTAAATCCGTAGGTTGTTATCGTGTGATAGATCGAGGTTTCCACCCGGCTCGACAGCACGTAGCCGATCAGCAGCGCGGGTCGCGGCCAGCCGAAGCGTTTCATGTAGACGCCCAGTGTACCCACGATCATCAGCATGATCAGGTCGCCCCAATCCCGTGTCGCCTGGAAGGCGGCGAAGAAGATCAGGCCGAACATGAAGGGGGCGATCAGCGTGTAGCGGATCGTCGTCAGCTTGGCGATCTGCGGCGCCAGAAACAGGCAGGTGCCGGCGCCGAAGATGTTCGCCAGCGCGACCGACCAGATCATCAGATAGACCAGGCCTTCGTCGCTCGTAATCAGCTCGACGCCCGGTTCGATGCCGATCAAAACGAATCCGCCGAGCAGTAGCGCCATGCTGCCCGATCCGGGAATGCCGAACAGGATCGTTGGAATCAGCGCGCCGCCTTCCTTGGCGTTGTTCGCCGATTCCGGCGCGATGACGCCGCGGACATCGCCGGTACCGAAGGTTTCCCGGTTTTTGCTGGTCTGGATCACATGGCCGTAGGCGATCCAGTCGATCACCGACCCGCCCAGGCCCGGCAGCGCACCGACGACGCAGCCGATGGTGGAACAGCGGAGCACGATCCACCAATGCGTAAGGGTGTCTTTCAAGCCCCGCAACCAGCCGGACCCCAGAACGCCCGATTCCGATATCGTGATTTGGCGGCGCAGCAGGTCGATGATTTCGGGCATGGCGAACATGGCGAGCCCGACAATCACCAGCTTGATCTGATCGATCATGTATTCGGTGCCGAAGGTAAGGCGTTCGACGCCGCTCACCGGGGCCGACCCGAAGGCGCCGATCAGCAGGCCGATCGAACACGCCGCGAGCCCCTTGAGCGGATGGCTGCCGGTCAGCATGCCGACCATGGTGAGCGCAAGGACGATTAGCATCATCTGCTCGCCGAACCCCATGGCGTCGATGATCGGCTCGGCATAGAAAATCGCAAAGGTCAGGACCAGCGCGCCGAACAAACCGCCGATCAGGGAAGCGGAAAAGGCCGCGCCCAGGGCGCGCGCCGCTTCGCCTTTCTTGGCCATCGGAAAGCCGTCGACGACCGTCGCCTGCGAACTCGCCGTTCCCGGTATTCCCATGAGGACGGACGGAAAGGTATCCGACGTCGCGGTGACCGATTGCAGGCCGATCATCATGGCCAGGGCGTTCGTCGGATCCATGGTGAAGACGAAGGGCAGGAGCAACGCGAGGCCGGCGGTGCCGCCGAGTCCCGGGAGGATGCCAACGATCAATCCGAGAAAAACCCCGAAGCACAAATAGATGACGTGCTGCGGGCTCAACAGGGTCAGCAGAGCGCTAACGATCGCATCTTCCATGGGGGAAACGCCCTAAGGTTGCTGTGCCGGGGGTCTGGGTCTATGGAATTTGGGAATAAAGAAATAACCGGCGCCGTTTCCGGCACCGGTTATTTTCAGGCGTGCGTTAGATTTTCACGCCGAATTTATCCAGGATGAATGCCCTCATCCATTCCTTGGTCTTGGGCTTAATGCTGACTGCATTGTTGTAGATCGCCTCGGCGTCCTTACCGAACGAGAACGGATACGCACCGATGATCTTGCGGCCTTTCGTCATGAATTCCTTGTCTTTGAGGATATTCTTGACGGCAACCGTCCACACTTTGTGGATTTCGTCGGACGTACCGGACGGAAGCGAAATTCCCTTGGAGGCGGAAACGCCCATCGTCGCGAAGTTTTTCCAGGCCTCGTAAACTTCGCCGCTCGGATCCTTGCCGCCGTTGAGTTTCCGATATCCGTCGAGTGCGATCGGCAGGTCCGGGAATTCGCTGCCTTTAATGACCGATCCGTCGGGCTGGGGAATGCCCAGCGTCATAAAGGGAATGACCGTGCCCTTCTTCGCGTGCTTCTGCACTTTCTTGTTGAAAGAGCTCGCCGAATCGTAATTGACGGTCAATTCGCCCCGCATCAGCGCCTTGCGTTGCTTGCCGGAACTCAATCCGAGGACGGTTTTAACCTTCTGAATCCCCAACATTTCAAATGTCGTCAGGGCCCGAAGTTCGGCCGACGTAGCGTTCTTGGCGCCAAACACCATGCCGTTGGTTTGCAGCGCCTTGATGTCTTCGGCGAGATCCTTGCCTTTGACGCCGGTCTCGGGGCGCGCATAGAAGACGGTGTCCTGGGGAACCACAAAGATCGGGCGCCATTTCCGGACATCGAATTTCGCTTTCCCGCCGCCCAATGTTTGCGACACCATGGTCGATGTGGAAACGATTATGGCGGTCAACCCGTCGGGCTTCGCCTCGCGTTCGAAATAGTTGCTTCCCTTGGTCGAGGCGCCGCCGGGCCGGTTGAAGACGATTACCTTGGGATTGCCCGGCAAATGCTTGTGCAGGAACGGCTGAAACAGCCGTGCGGTCGTGTCGCCGCCGCCGCCTTCCTTGAAGGGAACCACGATCGTGACGGTCTTGCCCTTGAAGCTAACTTCGGCAGCGACGGGGCCGGAGGCGATCGCGGCGGAAAGGACGAGTGCGCTGGCGGCGCACACAGATTTCAAATAACGCATTGTCATATTGTTTCCTCGCTGAACTGAGAACTATCTCTGCTCTTTATCGATTGTAGTGTCCGGATGAGGCCTGTGAGAAGGCTACGAACCCATCCAGCGTACCATATGATCCTTCAAGTCTGCCACGGCGACAACGACTTTTGTGGTGCGCCCGGCTGCCCGGAATCCGCGATTTTTCGGGCGTCTTGCCGAACGGCGCGCGATCAGGATAGTTCCTGCGGCCGGTCGCGCAGGAAGATCACCGGCAGGGCCGCGCTGCCGATCACGATCAGCAGCATCACCGCGTAAAGGTCTTCCGTCAGGATTCCGGTTTTCAGGCCCACGCTGGCGGCGATGATCCCGAAGCTGAGCCGGTAGTTGAACAGCAGGCCGACGAAGCGGGCCGAGGATTTCATCAGCCAGTGGGCCGGCAGGGCCGAGCCGACGAATTTGAGCCCGCAGGCCGTAATGAACAGCACGCCGGCGGTGCCCAGCATTTCGGGCGTCAGCAGCCTTAAATCAAGCTGCGTGCCCGCGTGCAGGAAAAAGACCGGACCGAGAAGGCTGAACACGATGCCTTTGAGCTTTTCTTCCAGCGCCTCGTGTTCGTCCATCACCTCGGACATGACGATGCCGATGGCGAAGGCGACCACCGCCGGGTGGATGCCGCCGACATTTTCGGCCATGAAGCCCATGCCGATCAGCAAGACCAGCATGAACCGCAACTCCAGTTCGACAATCGACCCTTTGTACCGCCGGAATACCCAGCGCCCGAGGCGGGGCAATCCAAATATCGTGGGTACGACCACGATCGCGAAGATCGCCGTGCCCCAGCCGACATCGCCCATCAGCAGCGCCAGGCTCACCATGCTGATCACGTCGACGATCGATGCGGCCGCCAACAGGGTCTGACCGGTTTCGCTGTCGAGCATCCCTCGATCCCGGAGCGCGTGATAGACCAGCGCAAGCGAGGTCGTCGAAAGGCCGATGCCGACAAGGCCCGACACCAGCAAAGAATACTCGAACCAGTAGAAACAGACGGTGAAGACACCCGCCACCGGCAGGGCGAAGGACAGAACGCCGATGCCGACGCTGGCGCGCCAGGTGTGGCGCAACCGGTTGATATCGACCTCGAATCCAGCCATGAACATCAGGCCGAGCATGCCGAGGTTGGCGAGAAACTGCAGCCAGTCCAGCGAATCCAGATCGGTCATGAAGAAGGCGAGCAAGACCCCTGCGATGATTTCGACAATTGCGCTTGAGATGCCGAATTCAAAAGCGAGCAGGGCGGCGCTGACCAGGACGATTGCGACAATCAGGGAGGTATCCATCGATTATCTCAGCCACGTCGGAAGTGCGTTCGCCGGCAAGCGACGTTCAGATATCGGTTTGTTCGGAAATCCTTGCTGGCCCACTAGGTTCGTCTTTCCCGTTCCACGGCCCGCCAGCCGATGTCGCGGCGGCAGAAGCCTTGAGGCCAGTCAATCTTGTCGATGGCGGTATAGGCGCGTTGCTGCGCCTCCGCAACGCTTGCGCCCAGGGCGGTTACATTGAGCACCCGCCCGCCCGCCGAGATCAGGCCGCCATCTTCGGCGCGCGCGGTGCCGGCATGAAAGATTTTCACATTCTCGTCCGCTTCGGCCGCGTCCAAACCGCCAATTCTGGTGCCCTTTTGATAGTCGCCGGGATACCCCTCGGCCGCCATGACCACGGTCAGCGCCGGTTCGTCGAACCAGCGCAGGTCGAAGCTGTCGAGCACGCCATCGCTGGCGGCGACCAGGGCCGTCAGCATGTCCGATTGCAGGCGCATCATCAGCACCTGGCATTCCGGATCGCCGAAGCGCACGTTGTACTCCAGCAGCTGCGGGCCATCCTTGGTGATCATGATTCCCGCGTAGAGTACGCCGCGAAAGGGCGTGCCCTCCGCCGCCATGGCGTGCACGGTGCGGCGGATGATGGTTTCCTCGACCTCCGCGGCGAGCGCGTCGGTCATTGCCGGGGCGGGGCTATACGCGCCCATGCCGCCGGTGTTCGGCCCGGTGTCGCCATCGAAGGCCGTCTTGTGGTCCTGGGCCGATGCCAGCGTCAGCGCGGCGACGCCGTCACAGAGCGCGAAGACGCTGACTTCCTCGCCGTCGAGAAATTCCTCGACGACGATCTCCGCGCCCGCGTCGCCGAAACGGCCGGACAGCAGCGCCTCCTCGGCCGCGGTCAGGGCTTCCTCGACGGTGGCGGCCACGGTGACCCCCTTGCCGGCGGCGAGCCCGTCCGCCTTCACGACGATCGGCGCGCCTTGCCGCTCGATATAGGCCTTGGCGGCGTCGAAGTCGGTAAATCGGCCATAGCCGCCGGTGGGAATGTCGTATTTGGCGCAAAGGTCCTTGGTGAAGCCCTTGGACCCTTCGAGCGCCGCGGCGGCGGCGCTCGGTCCGAAGGCGCGAATGCCCGCTTCGGCCAGGCGGTCGGCCAGGCCCAACACCAGGGGCGCTTCGGGGCCGATAACCACCAGGTCAATCGACCGGGCCTTTGCGAAATCGACCAGCGCGTCGACCGCATCGGCCGCAATGTCGACACATTCCGCGTCTTCGGCGATGCCCGCATTGCCGGGCGCGCAATACAGCGTATCGCAGAGCGGGGACGCCCCGATGGCCCAACACAGCGCGTGTTCCCGTCCCCCGGATCCAACCACCAGAACCTTCATGACCCCGTCCCAAATTTTGACGCACTTTTGTCTTAGCGTTTGCCCCTACATATCATAGGGTAGCGGCCCGATGTCCGATAATTCGCCTACACAGACGCCGAATCTTCCCGAATTCACCGTTTCGGAACTCTCCGCGGCGCTCAAGCGCACCGTCGAGGACGCATATTCCTATGTCCGGGTGCGCGGTGAGATTTCCGGCTTCAAGCGCGCGGCGTCCGGCCACCTTTATATGGCCCTGAAAGACGATTCGGCGGTTCTCGACGGCGTTTGCTGGCGGGGCACGGCAGGGCGCCTCGCGATCAAGCCGGAGGACGGCCTCGAGGTGATCTGCAGCGGCAAGTTGACGACCTATGCGGGGCGCTCCAAATACCAGATCGTCATCGAGTCGATGGAACTGGCCGGCGAAGGGGCGTTGCTCAAGCTGCTGGAGGAGCGCCGCCGCAAGCTGGCCGCCGAAGGGCTGTTCGACGCGGCGCGCAAACGGCCCTTGCCCTACCTTCCGGACGTTATCGGCGTGGTGACATCGCCGACAGGGGCGGTGATCCGGGATATCATTCATCGCTTGAACGACCGCTTTCCGCGCCATGTTCTGGTCTGGCCTGTGCTGGTGCAGGGCGATGGGGCGGCGGAGCAAATCGCTGCGGCGATCGAGGGCTTCAACCGGCTGACCCCGGCGGGACCGGTGCCGCGGCCGGATCTGCTTATTGTCGCCCGCGGCGGCGGGAGTCTGGAAGATCTTTGGGCGTTTAATGAAGAAATCGTCGTGCGGGCGGCGGCGGAGTCGGCGATCCCGCTGATCTCCGCGGTCGGGCACGAGACCGATACGACCCTGATCGATTTCGCATCCGATTTGCGGGCGCCGACACCGACGGCGGCGGCGGAGATGGCGGTGCCGGTTCGCGCCGAATTGCAGGCGGGCGTGCTGGACAGCGCGCGGCGCATGATCGGCGCGGTCCGCCGATTGACCGAGGAACGCCGCATCCGGCTCGAAGGGCTGGCGCGCGGCCTGCCCGATCTCGAAAGCGTGCTGGGCACGGCGCGCCAGCGGCTCGACGTCACCGATGAGCGGTTGCGCAACGGCATACAGGGCGCGCTCCGCGATCGCCGGCAACAGGTTGCCCGCTGGTCCGGCCAGATCAAGCCGCCGCGGCAGAGCCTGGCCGATGCGGAGCGGCGCCTGAAACGGGAAGCTGAATCCCTGAATGGGGCGGCGGCGCGATTCCTCGGCGCGCGGCGCGAGAGCAGTCAAAGCCTTTCCGTTCGGTTGCGGCCGGAATTGATCGGCCGTCACGTTCGGGATGCGCAGGGGCGGCTTACGGCGCTTGGCGACCTGCTCGAGAGTTTGTCCTTTCGCCGCGTCCTCGATCGCGGATATGCCGTCGTTCGCGATGGGGAAGGCCGGGCGGTAACCGGTGCCGCGGCGCTGACGGCGGGCGAGCATGTCGCCGTCGAATTCGCCGATGGCCGCGTTGGCGCGGAAATCACCGCAGCCGGGATGGAGCCGATTGCACGTGCGCCGAAGGCGTCTCCTGGTGCGTCGTCCGAAGCCTCTTCGGGTTCGTCGGCCGGGTCGCCGAACCGTGCGACCCGCGGCAAGGACAAGGCCGGGGATAAGAGACAAGGAACGTTGTTGTGAGAGTTGTCCTTTCGCTTGTGTTGTTGATCTTCTCGGTACCGGCGGTCGCGGGCTCCGTCTCGCTCGACGGCAAGGTGACGCAAGGCGGCCTTGTCGTGGGGCGCACCGATCCGGGGACGGTCGTGAAATTCGAAGGCAGGAATGTGCGGGTGTCGCCGGAGGGCGTCTTCCTCATTGGATTTTCGCGCGATGCGCCACCGACGGCAAAGCTGGAATTACACCATCAGGACGGGTCGATGGGCACCCAGATCCTGCAGGTGAAGAAGCGCAAGTATCGCATTCAACGGATCGACGGATTGCCGCCGAAAATGGTGACGCCGCCCAGAAAGGTATTGGCGCGCATCCGCCGCGAAAACGCGATGATCGGACGGGCTCGCAAGCATGATACGCCGACGCCGTATTTCATGAAGGGATGGATCTGGCCCGCCACGGGCCGGGTCTCCGGCGTCTATGGCAGCCAACGGATTCTCAACGGCAAGCCGCGTCGGCCGCATTTCGGCGTCGACGTCGCTGCCCCCGTGGGCACGCCGATTGTCGCCCCGTCGGATGGTGTGGTCCGGCTGGTCGAGCGTGATCTGTATTACACCGGCGGCACGGTGATTATCGACCATGGGCACGGACTCAGTTCCGCATTTCTGCACATGCAGGATGTCACCGCGAAGATCGGCCAGAAGGTGCGACAGGGCGAACAGATCGGCACCCTTGGTGCGACCGGGCGCGCGACCGGGCCGCATCTCGACTGGCGGATCAATTTGTTCGGTGCACGCATCGACCCCGCGTTGCTTGTGCCGCCAATGCCGAAGCCGGCGAAGGCGTCAAAGAAGCGCAAGCGCTGACGTCAAAGTCGGGCGAGCATCCGGTCGAGCGCATCGGCGTCCTGCCAGGACACTGAAATCGGCAGGGTTTGCACCAGGTCTTTCGCCGTTTCCGGCAGACGAAGATGATCTTTCTCGGTCGTGACCGGCAAAGCGCCGGCCTGTTGCGCACGGTCGAGCACGATATCGATTTCCCGCTTGGTATAGGGATGGTGATCGGGGAAAATCTGACGGCCGGCGATACGGCATTTCAGCGCGTCCAGCGTCGCAAAAAACTTTTCCGGCCGGCCGATACCGGCGAAGGCATAGACCCTCTCGCCATTGAGCAGGTCTTGCGGCGGCAAGGGCTTGATCGTCGCCCGCAGTACCGGCAATGCTCGTGGAATCATCGCACCGACACCGGCATTGTCGCCGCCCAGCAAGACGACAGCATCGGCGCGGCGCAACCCCGACTGCACCGATTCGCGCAACGGGCCTGCCGGAAGAAGCCGGCCATTTCCGAAGCCGGTCTCGCCGTCGATCACTACCAGTGAAATATCCTTGTGGATGCCGGGATTCTGAAATCCATCGTCCATGACGACAATGTCCGCACCGCCGTCGGCGGCGGCCCGTACGCCGGCGGCACGGTCGCGCGCGACCCAGCACGGCGCAGTTCGCGCCAGTAAGAGCGGCTCGTCGCCCACCGTCGCGGCGTCGTGCTGTTCCGGATCGACCAGCAGCGGACCCGCTTCACGGCCTCCATAGCCGCGCGACAGGAAATGCACGGATTTTCCATTTGCGATCAATCGGGCAGCGACGGAGATTGCGACCGGGGTCTTGCCGGCGCCGCCGACCACGAGGTTGCCGATGCAGAGTACCGGTATCGGCGCCTTATGCGCCGTGCGGATGGCGCGGTGCAATGCGGCGCCCGCCGCGTAGGCCCAGGAAACCGGCGTCAGCAACGTGGCGGGAATACTGTCGGTTTGCCAGAATGCCGGCGCTTTCATCGCGTTTTTTCCCCTATTCGATCGAGATGCGGCACCAGGGCGGCATAGACCCGGTCGACAACGCTTCGGTTGGCCTCCGCGACGGCTTTTGCGGCGGCGCTCTGCGCGCCTCGCGCGGCCTCATCGGTGAGCAGCAGTCCCACCGTATGTCCCAGGGCGTCGATATCCGCGCATCGTCGTGCGCCGCCTTGCGCTTCGAGGGCATCGGCAACCGCCTGAAAATTCGTCATGTCGGGACCATACAGCACGGCGCAGCCCAGTTGTGCAGCTTCCAGCGGATTATGACCGCCATGGGCGGCCAGGCTGCCCCCGACAAAGGCGATCGGCGACAGACGGTAGAACAGGCCGAGCTCGCCCATAGTGTCGGCCAGATAAATCTCGGCGTCCAGCCGCGCCGGATCGTCGGACCGGCGCACCACCGTCAACCCGCCTGCATGGAGCGTTTTCATGATTTCCGCGGCGCGTGCCGGATGGCGCGGGACGATAATGGTCAGGATCTGCGGATGGCGTTCTCTCAGGCGGCGATGCACCGATGCGGCCGCATCCTCCTCGCCGGAATGCGTGCTTGCCGCGAGCCAAACGGGACGGCCGCCGAGCATGCGGCGGAGCCGTTGCAGCGCGTCTTCGTCGGCAGGCAAGGGGGCGGCGGAGTATTTCAAGTTGCCGACGCAGTCGACCGAGGGCGCTTGCAGCCGTCGCAGCCGATCCGCCTGTTCTTCCGATTGGGCCAGGCACAAAATGAAATTCCCCAGCAGCGATCGGGCGGATCCCGCGAGCCGGCGCCAATTGGCGAAGGATCTTGCGGACATGCGGCCGTTGACCAGAATCGCCGGAATGGATCGGGCGGCCGCCTCGCCCAACAGGTTTGGCCAGAGTTCCGATTCCATCCAGAGCGCGAGATCGGGCCGCCAGTGGTCGAAAAACCGGCGGACCCATGCCGGGCAGTCGACCGGCACGAATTGATGGAAACTTCGCGGCGGCAGGCGGTCGGCGAGCAGCCGTGCCGATGTGACCGTTCCCGTTGTGACGAGGATCGAGATTTCCGGCTGCGCATCGAGGATGCGTCCGATCAGGGAGAGTGCGGACTGGGCTTCGCCGACGCTCGCCGCGTGCAACCAGACCAGCGGCCCCGGGGGGCGCTCCCGCGACGCGATGCCGCGGCGTTCCGGCAACCGGTCCGGGTCTTCCTTGCCGCGCGCCAACCGGCGCTTGAGCAGGATATCCACGGCCGGCGTGGCGATTGAGGTAAGTCCCCGGTACAGCGCGAGCCCGGCCATCGTCTCAACACCCGACGCTTTCTTCCGCCGGCGCGGGTTCGGTCGCGGCCTGCCCCATCATACGGTCGGCGCGATGGGTGAGGTCGGTCAGGGATTGCTCCAGTAATTGGCGGCAGGTTTCGAGCGTTGCGGTGTCCGCGTCGCGCGCAACCTCCATCGGCGTGCCCCACAGGATCACGCCGCGGCAAAAGGGAAGCGGCAGCATGAAACGGTCCCAACTCGAAAACGACGGACCGGGGCGGGCGGAAAACGTCAACGGGATGATTTTGGCTCCCGCCAGCCGCGCCAGATGAATCGCCCCGGCGCTGGCGCGCATGCGCGGGCCGCGCGGCCCGTCGGGCGCGATCGCCACGATATCGCCGTCGCGCAGGATCTTGCCGAGGCGAAGCAGCGCGCCGGCGCCGCCCCGTTTGGTCGAGCCGAATACTGGACGGACGCCGAAATGGCCCATGGTGCGCGACGCGATCTGTCCGTCGCGGTGCGCGGAACTCAGAACATGCACGCGGTTGCTGTGGCGCCATCCGAACGGCGTCATCATCATTCGGCCATGCCAAAACACGACGATGAGCGGTTGGCCGCTCTCGGCGAGTTGGCTGGCTTTCTCGCCGCCGACGATGCGCCAGCAGCCGGAGAAGCGGACGAGCCGCATGTAATTGGACATGAGCCAGCAAAACAGCTCGCGGCCCGCGGTGCTGCCTGATAAACGCTTAAACACCGGCCCCCATCTACGCGCGCAGCGAAACGTTGGTGGGCGCCGGTTCGTCGCCCAACGTCATGTTGTCCTCGAACTGCATTTTGCACAGACGGGCATAGAGTCCCTGGCGTTCCAGCAAATCCCGGTGGGTGCCCCGGTCAACGACGCGGCCGCCATCCAACACATAGATGATGTCGGCATTCACGACGGTCGACAGGCGATGGGCGATCACCAGGGTTGTGCGTCCGGTCATCAGCCGGGCGAGCGCTTCCTGCACCTGGCGTTCCGCTTCGCTGTCCAGCGCCGATGTCGCTTCGTCGAGCAGCAGTATCGGCGCGTCGCGTAGCATCGCCCGCGCAATCGCGACACGCTGCCGTTGACCGCCGGATAGGCGAAGCCCGCGCTCGCCGACGTCGGTGTCGTAGCCATCGGGCATTGCTTCGATGAAGTCGCTGGCGGCGGCCGCCGCGGCGGCGGCGGCGACTTCGGCGTCGCTCGCATCCGGCCGGCCATAGCGGATATTCGCAGCGATCGTATCGTTGAACAGGGTCACTTCCTGGCTCACCAACGCCATCGAACGGCGCAGGGAGTCGAGCGTTACGCCGCGAATATCCTGACCGTCGATCGCGACCGTTCCCTGCTGAACGTCGAAAAAGCGTTGTATGATATTCAGGATCGTGGATTTGCCGGCGCCCGACGGGCCAACCAGGGCAACCGTTTTGCCGGCCGGTGCCGTCAAATCGACATCGCGCAGCGCCCCTTTGTCCGCGGCATAGGCGAAGGAAACGTTCGACAGGGTGATTTCGCCATGTTCGATCTTCAGCGGTTTCGCGTTAGGGCGGTCTGCGATTCCAGGCTGGTAATCGATGATGTTGAAAATCCGCTCCGCCGCCGCCATGCCTTGCTGGAGGGCGGCATTGAGATTGGATAGGCTGCGCAGCGGGTGGTACGCGGTGGCCATCGCGACGAAGAAGGTCATGAATTGGCCGACGGTCGTTTGGCCCTGCAGCACCTGATAGCCGCCCCAGCCGAGCACGAACGCGATGGCGACGCCGCTGAGGCTCTCGAGGATCGGGTACGAACGGGAGCGCGTGCGCCCCGCCTTGTATTGCAGGCTGAAAATGCGCTCGAACACGTCCCGCGCGCGGCGCTTCTCATGATCCTCCATGCTGTAGGCTTTGACCTGCCGAAATCCCTTGAATACCTCGTCCAGGAAACTGGTGAAATCGCCCAGCGATTCCTGGGTGCTGTTGGAGATTCGTCGAATGCGGCGGCCGATATAGAGGATCGGGAAGACGCTGACCGGCAGAACCAGGAGCGCGATCGCCGCCATTTGCCAATTGGTGTGCAGCATCACCGCGCCAAGCGCCAGAATCGTCAGCATGTCGCGGCCGACCCCGGTGAACGCCTTGACCACCGCATCCTTGGTGAGCTGCACATCGTTGTTGAAGCGCGAAATCAATTGGCCCGTCGAATCCGCATGAATGTATGCAAGGTCGGCGGTGACCAATCGGTCGAACATCTGCGTCTGCATCGTCGTGACGACCCGCAAACCCAGTTTCTGCATCAGGACGGATTGGCCGTAGCTCGCGAATCCTTTCACGACCGCGATCGCGAGAAAGACCAGCGGCAGCATCCAAACCAGCGTGCGGTCACCCTCGACAAGGACCTTGTCGAGAGCGGGTTCCACCAGCTTCGCTTGGCCCGCCGTCGCCAGCGCGACCACGATCATGCAGGCGACGCCGAATACGATCTTGCCGATATGATGACGCAGGTAGTCCGAGATCAGACGCTTGATCAGGTCTCGGGCCGGCGTCTTGAACTCGAATTTTCCTGTCACCGCCAAGGTCTCATAAGGATGCGGCGGAGATATAGCACGGCGACGGATGCCGACCAAAGCGTGTTCTGACCTGAGAATACATATCGAATCGCCGTCGCGCCGCCGCGGCCGCGCCCACGGGGGTTCTTATTTTTTCGAGGAGCGCTTGTTGCGCAGGCAGGATTCGTAAAGGCGCTGGTATTGCCGTTGCGCGTCCATGCGGGCGAAATCCTGAAAGACCCGGCTGTCGCCACCGCGGAAATGACCCGACATGACGTCGATTTCACGCTGCAATTCCCGGCTGGCGGCTTGATCGGCATATTCGCTGCACGATCCGACCGGCGCGTCGGTCGCCGCCGTGTACGGCCTATCGTTGGTGGATTTTCTTTGTACCGGGGCTTTCGCCGGGGGCGGGCTGCTGCAGGCCGCGAGGAAGGCGCCGGTTACGATTGCCCAAAATACCATCCTGAATTTGCGATAGGAAATCTTCGATTGAGAGTAAATCACAAAATTCTTCCAACAATGATTTGATGTTGCGCGTTCATCGTGGCGCTATCGCCGGCGCTTCGCAAGAGTTGGGCGGTGGCATTTAAGGAAAACACGATCTAATACTTGCTTCTTTTTTGCACGAAGATTTACAAGTTTGTATTTAACTATTTAGAAATCAAGCGTCTTAATGGTATAGTTGCCTCCGCGCGACAGGGAGGAGGATTCTGGATGAACATTCGTCCAGGGTCTTTTTTTGCAATCAAGGATGGTGAAATGAAACGAATCCTCTGCGTCGCGTCTATCGCATTGCTGGTATCCGGCTGCGCGGTGACCGATCGTAAGAACAAGTTGGCTGTCGCGGCCGTGACCGGCGGGCTGGCCGGGGCATTTGTCGGCTGGCAGGTCTTCGGCGCGGGGACGTCGGGCCTTCTCGGGATTTTCGCGATTGGCGGCATGGGCGCGGGTGCGGCGTATCTCGCCGCCGACAGTTTGTTGCCGCGGGATCGAGAATCCCTTCACCGCGCGACGTATCATAGTTTGCAGGATACGCCTGCCGGGCAGCCGACCCGTTGGCAGAGCGCCGACTCGGATGCGGCAGCGACGATAACGCCGAAGCGAAATTTCTACGACAAGGACGGTCGCTTTTGCCGCGAGTTCAATGTTTTCTTCCGGATCGGCAAATCGCGCGAAACGCATACGCGGACCGCTTGCCGCGGCTTCGATGGGTCCTGGCAGACGATTTAACCGTCGCCCGACTTGCCGGAGACCGTCGCGCATAAAAAAAGGCCGTGCCCATTGGCACGGCCCGAGTCTAGGGAGGAAACGCCCAAGGAAGGAGTGCAAGACGCGATCGTCTTGCATTGCAGCATGATCTTGGACACTCATGGTGCACTGCACAATATCGTCTTGCGTCTTTCAAAATTCAATAGCCAAATTACTAAAAAAGAATATTTATCGATTGGCCGCGTTCGGAGGTGCTTATCTTGCGGCACGGTGTGAAGCGGATAAGCCTGCTAGCC
Source organism: Alphaproteobacteria bacterium (assembly GCA_041557595.1). Classification (GTDB taxonomy): domain Bacteria; phylum Pseudomonadota; class Alphaproteobacteria; order UBA8366; family UBA8366; genus JAOTYV01. Next base: position 7,367 of record JBFFGE010000062.1, on the reverse strand, counting down.
GGCGTTTTCGGCCGGCGGCCGGGTGCTCAATTCGCGGAGGGCGGCGTGACCGGCCGGGGCACCGAAAAATTCATCCATCGCGTCGCACAGCACGTCCCAAAAATAGAGCGCCGATGCGCTGTCCGCGAGCAGATGGAATGCGGGAACATCCGCGCGGTCCTCGCGAATGACGATCGCGGATAAGCGGGCAACGGAGGTCTGTGCGATTTGCAGGTCGGCGAAGTCCCGGGGGCCGAGATCGACGCCGCATAGTTTCTGGAGACAGGCGACCGCATTCGTGCCGCATAAAACAAACCAGAAATGGCTGTCGCCCCGCGGGACCGGATAACAACCCGCGCGTTCCGGCGACGATTCGAAGCGGTCAAGCGTATCGCCCGCCAATTCGATATCGGGCAGGATCAGCGCCTCGGCATCGGCCAACCGGGCGATGATCGCGCCGTCCGAATTGTACAGCGCCATGTTGTTGACCGGCGGCACGGGAATATCCGCGGCCCGCAGGGCGTCCAAAGCGCCGCGGCCCTTGCGGCCGAGCCGGGGCAACGGCGATAGGTCGATCAGCGCGAGCCGTGTCGCCAAGCCGTTGCGCCCGGGGAAACTATCGGCCACCGCGGCATCGCCGATGTCACGGAAAACCGCACCCTGTCGGGCAAGCCGCGCATGGACAAAACTGCGCCGGGAAAATCGGGTCGGGTCGGTCATCGCGGCCATTCCGTGCTCATGTCGCCTGCCGGAGGTTCTGCGGATCGTAGAAGGGCAATTCCGAAACGGTCGCGCGGATCAGCCGGCCGCCGGGCCCCTTGATCGTGAATTCGATGCCCGGCTCCGCCTGGTCGGGGGCGACATAGGCGAGGCCGATCGGGTGACCGAGCGTGGATGAGCGCGCGATGGACGTGACCCGGCCGATGATCTCGTCGCCGCGGACCACCAGGTGATATTCTTCCGGCAGAATTTTCGTGGCGGCGGGCAGGGTAAAGCCGACCAGTATTCGGGCCACGCCGCGGCGGCGGTGCATTTCGATGGCTCTGCCGCCGACAAAGAACGGCTTGCGCTCCGAAATCGACCAGGTCATGCACACCTCGTCCGGATGGGTCAGCCCGTCGGTATCCTGGCCGACGATGATGTGTCCCTTCTCCAGCCGTAGGATGCGCTGCGCTTCGACGCCGAAGGGGCACATATCGAACGGATGTCCCGCCGCCGTCAGCCGTTCCCACAACGCGGCGCCGCGGCTTGCCGGAACATGGATCTCATAGCCCAGCTCGCCCACGAAACCGACCCGAAGGATGCGGGCGGGAATATCCGCGACACGGCCCCGCCGGACGGCCATATAGGGAAATCCGTCCGGGCTCAAATCGATATCCGGACACAGCGGCGCCAAGAGGTCGCGCGATTTCGGTCCCGCGATGTTCACCGATGCATAGGCGCCGGTGACGTTGGACATGTCGATGTCGAGCCGCCATTGGGCGTTCCACCAGAGCATCGACCGGAACACCGCGGTCGATCCTCCGGTTGTCGTGGTGACGTAGAAATGGTCGTCGGCGAACCGGCACGCGACCCCGTCATCGATGACGGTGCCGCTGACATCGCACATCAGCGCGTACCGGCCACGCCCCACCGATTGCCTGGAATACTCCGAGGTGTACATCCGGTTCATGAATTCCGCCGCGTCCGGTCCGCGGATATCGATCCCGCCCAGTGTGGAGACATCGATAATGCCGACGTTTTCCCGGACGGCGGTCACCTCCCGCCACACGGCCGACTCTCCGTCGTTGCCGTAATAGAGCGGCCGTAACCAGTCGCCGGCAAGCATCATCGGCGCGCCGGCGGCTTCATGGTGGTGGTGCATCGGCGTAAGCCGCTGCGGTTCGAAGCGCCGTCCCGCAAGAAGGCCGAATTTCTCCGGCTCGGTCGGCGGGCGATTGGTCCATCCGGCCGCGCCGCCCAAGGGCTCCCTGTTCAGGATTTGCGTCAGCCGGACCGCATTGGTGGCCGAATAACGGCCCTGGCTTGGCCCCATTCCAACCGTCGAATACCGTTTGACCAGTTCGATATCGTCGAAACCCTCGGCGATGCTGTTCTCGATGTCATGGGGCGTGAGGTCTTCGTCGAAATCGATGAAGGCCTTGCCTTTGTCGCTGTCGAATATCGGCCAGGGATTGCTTTCGGGCGTGACCGTCGGCTCGTCGATCGCGCTATCGTGGCGGCCGCCCGCCGCGGCATGCCGGCCGGCCCGGCGCCCGTCGGCGATCGCGGCATCGAGATCCCATTCGCCGCGCACCGCGCCCGCCGGCACGATCCCGTCGGGAGATGAGACTATTCTGAAGGCGCAGCGCGTGTCGTCATACGCGACTTCGCCGCCGGCTTGCGCCACCAGGCCCGCTGCCGGCGCCCAACCGACCGACACGCAAATCAGGTCGCATTCGAGATTGCGGCTTTCCGGACCGCTTTCCTGTCCCGGGCGCAGCCGCAACTCGATGCCGGCGACGTGGGTGCCTGCGGAATTCGGCAGCGCCCGTTCGATTGCATAGCCATGAATGATCCGCATGCCGCGGTCGAGCGCTTCCCGGATGAGGCTGTCGCCCGCGATGGTGTAGCGCAAGTCGACCACGGCTTCCACGGCAATGCCGGCATCATCGAGGTCCAGGGCAACGCCATAGCCATCGCTGTTCGATGCCACCACGACGGCCCGGCGGCCCGGTCGAACCGCATACAGCCACAGCAGTTTTTGCACCGCCGACCCCAGCATCACACCCGGCAGATCGTTGTTCGCGAAAACCGCGGGTTGTTCGATGAGGCCGGTCGCGAGAACGACGCTGCCGGCGCGCAATTTCGTTAGCTTGTTGCCGCTTGTTACGGCGAGCAAATTGTCGGCGAAGAGGCCCGTGCAAACGGCATCGGACATGACCGTGATGTGTTCGCCGAGTGCATCCATCTCGGTGGCGAGCGCCTTGGCGGTGTCGATGCCGCGCCGGCTGGCGGGGTCGAAGCGCGCATGGTTGAGGCTGCCGCCCAGCAGTTGCTGTCTTTCGATCAGGACGACCCGGCTTCCCGCTTGGGCTGCTTCGATCGCGGCGGCAACACCGGCGCCACCGCCGCCCACAACCGCGACATCGGCGAAGGCATAGGCCTTGTCGAACTCGGTCGCCGGTGCTGCCTGTCCTATCCTCCCCAGCCCCGCGGTCGCGCGAATCCGTTTTTCCCAAAAATCCCAAGCGCCGCGCGGTTTGAAGAAGGCGTGATAGTAGAAACCGACGGGCAGGAACCGGGAAAAGCGCTCGATCCACCGGCGACGGTCGCGGCGGAGACTGCCTTTGTAGTGTTGGCCGGTAACGCGCAAGCCTTCGGAAATCGGTTGTCGGTCCGCCGGTACGTTGGGCTCCGGGCCGATCTGCACCAGGCAATTTCCATCGTCGCCATTCATGCTGAGGATGCCGCGCGGCCGATGATACTTGAAGGAACGCGACAGCAGCCAAACGCCGTTCGCGGACAGGGCGCTGGCGATGGTGTCGCCGGCGAAACCGCGGTATTCCCGACCCTCGAAGGAAAACCGGACCGCCTTGGATCGGTCCAACATCACGCCATAGGGCGGTGCGAGCCGGTCTTCTGTCATGATCTGCCGGTCGGGTCGGGCGCGCGGCCGCCAACGGCCCGGCGGTCCGGTGCGAAGGTGCGTACAACCTCGTCGGTGGATGTGTCCCGTTCGGCAATAAACCAGTAGCCGCTGGCGACATGCAGCCACCATTCGCGGACGAGACCGGCACGGTTGGCTTCGAGAAAGACGTAGTCCGTCCATTCCGAATCCGACCCGGCGTCCTGGTCGGGCATCGTTGTCACCTCTCCGCCATAGACGAATTCCTGAATATTGCGGGGTCCGTTCAAGGGACAGTGGAGAATCTTCATGGCCGTCTCCTAATGCCCGACCGAGGCGGCGCCTTTTTCGCCGACCTGTTCGAAATCGTCGAACCGATCGAGCCGAAACGGCTCGATCAAGGGCGGTTGGCGCGTCCCGGCGATGCATTCGGCCATGGTAAAGCCGGCAATCGGCGTCGCCTTGAATCCCCAGGTGCCCCAGCCGGCGTCGATATAGTAATTCTCGATCGGCGTCAGGCCCATGACCGGCGAGAAATCCGGTGTCATGTCCGCCATCCCGGCCCATTGCCGGTTGACGCGGGCCTCGGAGAGAAAGGGAAAAAGCTCGAGGATGTGGGCCATCAAGCCTTCCTTGAAATCCAAGGTGGACCGCGTTCCGTATAGCGGATAGGGGTCGGTGGCGCCGCCCATGACAAGCTCGCCGCGGGCGGTTTGCCAAATGTAGACGTGCAGGCTGCCCGACACGATGATCGGATAGAGAAATGGCTTCATCGGGACCGAAACACAGGCTTGCAGCGGTATCGTCCGGATCGGCAATTTGAGGCCGGCCATGTCGGCGACCAGGGACGAGGAACCGGCGACCGCCTGCAACACGATGTTGCACTGCACGGGGCCGCGGCTGGTTTTCACACCGGTCACGCGGCCGCTGCGGATGTCGATCCCGGTGACCTCGGTATGTTGGTGAATTTCCACGCCCTTGCGCGCGGCGCCCTCGGCGAATCCCCAGGCAACGGCGTCATGCCGGGCGGTAGCGCCCGGACGATGATAGAGCGCCCCCAATATGGGATAGCGCGTCTCGCGCGACATATTCAGCGACGGACACAGCCGGCTGACCTCGTCGGGTCCGATCAGTTCGGAATCCACGCCGAGATGCTGATTGACCTCGGCGCGCCAGCGCGCTGTGCGCAACGCGGAATCCGTGTGCGCCAGGGTCAGGTGCCCCCGGGTCGAGTATTGAATGTTGAGGCCGAATTCGTCGGACAGACCGGCCCAAAGCGCCATCGATTCGCGATAGAAGGCAACGCCTTCGGGTGTCAGATAATTGGCGCGGATAATGGCGGTATTGCGTGCGGTGTTGCCGCCGCCGAGATAGCCCTTATCGAGCACGGCAATATTCGTAATGTCATGCCGGGTCGCCAGATAATATGCCGCCGCCAGACCGTGACCGCCCGCGCCGATGATGACGACATCGTAGCGGGGTTTCAGTTCGGTCGCCGGCGGCAGCAGACCGCGGGCGGGATAATTCCTGGCGAAACCGTATTTAAGGAGCCCGAACGGCATTGGTCCAATTGGCAAAAGTCGAGGAATGGTATGCACGGTCACCCGTGATGCCGCCGACCCTATAGCGGTTGGTCATGCCGGTGCAACACGGATTCGGTATATCGGATGCGCCGCCCTACACTATCGATTGCAAGGGATGACGATTCCGCATGCGCCGACTCTGCGGCTTTACAAGTAGCTTACATACCTCACGAACAATTTTGTTGTTTGTTATAAGGATTCTAAACATCTTGCCCCGAGGTGCACGCGAAGCAGGAAAGGGTACGCACATGAACGAATATGGACGTTTTATCGGGACCGCGGCGATGGCGGCTACGCTGATCGCCGGCGCTTCTTCGACCGCTCGGGCCGCCGAGCCGACGGTTATCGATCTCACACAGGTCGGCTGCCAATTTCTCGAATCGGAAAAGGGTGTGGATCACAAATATCGACCGGCGAAGGCGGAGGATTGCGAGGCGATCAATGCTAAGTCCGGCGCTTCTCGGCTGGCCGCCGCCGGCCCTCTGGAATTGCAACCGGGCAAATACATCTTCCGCGTGACCAACAAGAATGTGCCTTATACACTGGGGTTCTGGTTGCGCGAGCACGACTACAGCCCGGGCAATCCAATTCATAAACTGTCCAAGACCAGCGTTTCGGGCGGTGGATTGACCCTCGGAAAGACCCGCGATTACGAAGTCGAGCTGAAGCCGGGGAAATATCTGTTTTCGTGCCCGTTGAACCCGACACCGGATTACCCGCTGGTGGTCAAGGGCTAGAGATCGGCGCGCCGCGCCGCCTGCGGGATCGGCAGACGACGATGGGAGGGTTAAGTCGTGGAGAACCTGCAAATCGACGGGGCCCGGCTGTGGGACAGCCTGATGCAGATGGCGGCGATTGGCGCCACGCCAAAAGGCGGCGTCTGCCGCCTGACTCTGACCGATTTGGACAAGCAGTCCCGCGATCTGTTCATCTCCTGGTGCGAATCTGCAGGGTGTACGGTATCGGTCGACGCGATCGGCAATATCTTTGCCCGCCGGCCGGGCCGGGACGACTCCTTGCCCCCCGTGGTCACCGGTAGCCACCTCGACAGTCAGCCGACCGGCGGCAAGTTCGACGGTGCGTATGGCGTGCTCGCCGGGTTGGAGCTGATCCGCACCCTGAACGACGGAGCGGTGGAAACCGACGCCCCGGTCGAAGTTGTCGTCTGGACCAATGAGGAAGGGTCGAGATTTCCGCCCGCGATGATGGGGTCGGGCGTCTTCGCCGGGAAATTCACGCTCGACGAGGCCTATGCCACGACGGATATCGATGGCCATCGCGTCGACGAGGAATTGGACCGCATCGGCTACAAGGGCGATGGCTGCGGCGACCGGCCGATCGGCGCGTATTTCGAAGCGCATATCGAGCAGGGACCGGTTCTCGAGACCGAGGGCAAGACCATCGGCGTGGTCACCGGCGCGCAGGGACAGCGATGGTACGAAGTCACCTGTACCGGCATGGAGGCGCATGCCGGTCCGACCCCCATGGCGCGTCGGCGCGACGCCTTGGTCGGCGCGGCGCGTCTGGTGCAGGCGGTCAATCGAATCGGTCATGACTTTCAGCCCGATGCCTGCGCGACCGTGGGCATGATGCAGGTGCACCCGAACAGCCGGAATGTGATTCCGGGACGGGTGTTCTCGACGATCGATTTTCGCCATCCCGACGATGATCGGCTTGCGGCGATGGATGAAACGTTGCGCGGGGAGGCGGCGGATATTGCGTCGGCCTGCAATCTCGACCTCGCGATCGAGCAGATCCTCTATTTCCCGCCGGCCCCATTCGACGAATCCTGCGTGGCGTCGGTTCGCGCCGCAGCCGATCGTGCGGGCTATCCACACCGCGATATCGTGAGCGGCGCCGGTCACGACGCGGTTTACATGGCCGAAATCGCACGCAGCGGCATGATCTTCGTTCCCTGTGAGGATGGCATCAGTCACAACGAAATCGAGAACGCGACGCCGGAAGATCTGACGGCTGGATGTCAGGTTCTGTTGCATGCGGTCCTGGAAACCGCGGGCGCCCGTTAGCGCAATTCCCGAGCGAACCGTATCGGTTCGCGATGACGTAATTGGTCCCCTGTTAAGAAGCGGTTCTGAGCGCTGATTGCGGGGTTATCGCGGCGCATATGGCGGCGATGATTATGCGCAAGAGTTTGCGCAGCCACTTGAGGATGAGGCGGAAGTTGTAACCGGCGGCGG
>JBFFGE010000061.1:0-22818 GCA_041557595.1 Alphaproteobacteria bacterium | reverse complement strand
TGATGACCGGCAGCTTTCCGATCCATCTCCCGCCGCTACCGGCGAGGGGCCACTCGCCGGTAGCGGTCCATCTTTAACCACTGGACCGTCTCTGTCATAAGACAAGCAGCTCATGTGCGCCCAATTGGGCGCATGCTGCTCTGGTCGGGTCTTGGACGCCGGACTTGCGGCGCCCGGCGCATGGCGCGAAGATCGAACCTTGCGAAGACAGGAGGGCGCGATGGTGCAACGGCGGCTGAAGCTGTGCGGTTGGGGCTATGAGGGCGGCGGGCTCAGCGCTGCGGAAGGCAAGGCGCTGATCGGGCGTCTGTCGGACCGATACGATCTCGGTGACGCCAAACGCCGGACGCCGCCGCCGATGGATGCGCTGTCGCTGCCCAAGCCCAAGCTGGATGCGCCCGCGGCGCTGAAAGGCTTTTGCTCTGTCGATACCCATGATCGTGCGACGCACACCTATGGCAAATCCCTGCCCGAATACGTCAATATCTTCGACAACCGGTTCGACAACGCGCCCGATTTCGTCGCCTATGCGAGCGACGAGGACGACATTGCCGCGGTGCTCGATTGGGCGGCCGGCGCGAAGGCGGCGGTGATCCCCTTCGGCGGCGGCACCAGCGTGGTCGGCGGTGTCGAACCGGCGGTGGGCGGCGGGTTCAACGGCGCGGTCAGTCTCGATCTCACGCGGCTCGACGCGGTGGCCGAAGTGGACAAGACGAGCCGGGCCGCGCGCATTCAGGGCGGCATCCGCGTGCCCGCAATGGAGGCGGCGCTGAAGCCGCAGGGGCTCACCATGCGGCATTTCCCGCAGAGCTTCGAGATGGCGACGCTCGGCGGCATGATCGCCACCCGGTCCGGCGGCCACTTCGCCACGCTTTACACCCACATCGACGATTTCGTGGAAAGCCTCCGCATGGTTACGCCGCAGGGCATCCTGGAAAGCCGGCGGCTGCCAGGCTCCGGGGCGGGGCCGAGCCCGGACCGTTTCATGATCGGCTCCGAGGGCGCGGTCGGGATCATCACCGAGGCCTGGATGCGGCTGCAGGACCGTCCTGTCCATCGCGGCTCGGCGGCGGTGCTGTTTGACGATTTCTACAAGGCGGCCGAGGCGGTGCGCGCCCTGTCGCAATCGGCGCTGTTCCCCTCGAATCTGCGGCTGCTCGACCCCGGCGAGGCCTACAACAACGGATTCGGCGACGGGGCGCAGTCGGTGCTGGTGCTGGCCTTCGAATCCGCCGACCATCCGGTCGGGGCCTGGACCAAGCGCGCCCTTGAGATTTGCCGCGATCACGGCGGTACATTCGACGAAGCGGCGGCGTCCGACCCGGAAGCGCACCGGTCCGGCGCGGCCGGGGCGTGGCGCAGCGCCTTCATCCGCATGCCGCATTACCGGGAGGTGCTGATTTCGCTCGGCGTAATCGGCGATACTTTCGAGACGGCAATTACCTGGGACCGGTTTCGCGGCTTCCACGACACCGTCAAGGCGGCGACGCTGGCGGCGATCGAGGAGGCGACGGGCCAGCCCGGCGATGTCACCTGCCGCTTCACCCATGTCTATCCCGACGGCCCGGCGCCCTATTTCACCTTCCAGGGGATGGGGCGCGACGGAGCACTGATCGAACAATGGCGTCATATCAAGGAGAAGGCATCGGACGCGGTGATCGCCGAGGGCGGCACCATCACCCATCACCACGCGGTCGGCCGCGACCACATGCCGTGGTACGAACGTCAGCGCCCGGACCTGTATGGCGACGTCCTGACGGCGGCCAAGGCGACGCTCGACCCGGCGGGTATCCTGAATCCGGGGGTAATCGTGCCGGCGGGGTAGCGAGCACCCCTTGCGATCCGGTCGGGAACATGCCGGAATGGGCTGACATGGAGAAAGGAGCGTTGCATGCAGATGACCCCTTTGGCGTCGGACTTTGCCGTCCGGATTGACGGTGTCGATCTTTCAAAGCCGCTCGACGAGCCCGATTTCCAGCGCTTGCGCGAGATTTGGATGCAGTACAAGGTTGCGGTCTTTCGCGATCAATCGCTGGAAGACGACCATCTGCTTGCCTTTGCTCGGCGCTTCGGGCGGCTGTTCGTGCATGTCCAGTCGCAGCTTGTGTCGCCCGACCACAAGGAAGTCATGTACGCCACCAACCGGGAGACCAAGGCGCCGGTGCGGGGTGTCCTCGAATGGCACACGGATCAGAGCTACACGCCGAAGCCTGTCTTCGGAACCATTCTCTACGGCATCGAAATCCCGGATCATGGCGGCGAAACGCTGTTCGCGGACCTTTCGGCCGCCTATGACACGCTGCCGGCCGATCTGCGCGCGCGCGTCGACGGCTTGACCGCCGTCTTTTCGCCGATCAAGCCGGGGCACGAGCGCCGTGCGAAATTGCGCGCCGATCAATTGAAGGAAATCCCCGACGTCACCCACCCGCTGGTCCGCACGCATCCCTATCTGGATCGCAAATCGCTCTATCTCAGCCCCAATCACATCAAGGCGATCGGCGACCTTCCGCAGGCGGAGAGCGACGCGTTGCTGGCGGAATTGACCGCGCATGCGACCAAACCGGAGTATGTCTACTGCCACGAATGGCGGCCCGGCGATGTCCTGATGTGGGACAACACCTCGGTGATGCATCGCCGCAACGACTTTCCGCCCGATCAGCCCCGGTTTCATAAGCGCACCGGATTCTATCTGCCGGAAGAACTCGCCATTCCCGCTTGACCCTGCCTGGGCGGGACTGAAATCGAGATTTAATAATTCTCCCAAGCGCTGCATTTTTTTCTTTGCAAAGATTGAATTTGGGCGCATATGGCGAATCGGCGCGCAAACGCCTGTTCCTCTAACGATGATTGTCATCAAGTCGGAACGGCGACAGCAGCGCGATCCTCCGGAGACCAAAGCAATGTGGTTACTGTATGGTTTGGCGCTGAGCGGCGCTGGCGTGCTGCTGCTCGCCTATGCGACGCGGCGCAACAACGCCCCGTCGCCTCCTGGCTGGCTGCGGCGCGGCTGGGTGCAGCAGATCATCGTGTTTATCGTGATGGTATTGTTCACCTTCGGTGGCGCGGCGCTGATTAACGTCGTCGTCAATTTTTCGGATCAATCGATGGATATCTGGCAGGCGGTAGGGATTGTCGCCGTGGTCGGTGCCTTCGTCGTTTTTTGGCGCATGATCATGAAATTTCCCAGTCCGGTTCAGGCCGCCGTGGCGGAGTAAAAATTCTGCCGCAGCCGTGCGCGGCGTCGGTTGGAAAAACACTCTTGACGAAAAAAAAGCTTGGCGGCATCGTCGCGGTACTCCGCAACGGGCCGCTGGGCGGCGGTTGGAAAACGTCGTTTCTCGGTTCCAGTCCGTCCCCACCAGTCGACCGCCAGGGAGGGTATTTGCGCGGGACGGTGACACCGTCTTTCGCATGTGCTGTTTTTGGCAGGTTCGCCAGTATTGGTGACCAAAAGAGGTCGATATGGGACAGTTAGCCCGGAATAGTAAGGCGGAGTCTCTCTCTTCTAAACATAAAAAAACGCAATCTTTGGAACATGCGAAGGCCAGTGCATCTCGCACTGGCCGTGTCCCATCGAAGGCCAAGAAGCAGAGTCTCGTAAAGACACCGCCCGGCCGTGTTCGAACATTCGGCCCGATCTCGGATCTCGAACGCCATCTGCCATCGGAATGGTGGCGGACCCTCTTCAACGCGGTCTATCTGAAAACCGATGGCGATGTCGTCGAGGACCCGCGCAATACGACGCAAGAAGTCGATTTCTTGATCGGTGCGACGGGGCTTGCACCGAATGACCGTGTGTTGGATCTGTGCTGCGGTCAGGGTCGGCACAGCATCGAACTTGCGGCGCGGGGGTTTCGAAATATTACCGGTGTGGATCGCTCGCGGTATTTGATCCGTCTGGCGCGGCGCCGGGCCCGGCAACTCGAGCTGAATATTTCCTTCCACGAAGGGGATGCGCGTAAGTTCCGGGTCCAGGCAGGTAGTTTCCACTGCGTCACCATCATGGGCAATTCCTTTGGTTACTTCGACAAGGAAGAAGATGACCGGATGGTTTTGGAGCGGGTTCGGCATGCGCTGATTCCGGGAGGAAGTTTCGCGCTCGATATCGCCGACGGCGATTGGGTGCGAGCGAATTTCGAGCCTCGATCCTGGGAATGGATCGATCAGAGTCATTTTGTCTGCCGTGAACGGTCGCTCAGCCAGGACGAGGACCGCTTGATCTGCCGCGAGGTGGTCGTTCAGGCGGAGCGGGGCGTTATTGCGGATCAATTTTACGCCGAACGACTCTATTCAAGAGATCAAATTCAGAACCTGATCGAAGACGCGGGCTTCGGCGCCGTTCGTTTACATGGTGCTCTGGAACCGCATTCTGATCGCGACGCCGATCTTGGCATGATGGCGCATCGAATTTTCCTGACCGCCCATGCACCGCGCGGCGTTCGCACCGTATCGAATCAATCCTTACCCATTCCGGAAATCGCCGTATTGCTCGGCGATCCACGCCTGCCCGACGCCGTAAAGAAGGGCGGGAAGTTCAACGCCGAGGATTTCGAAACCGTCAATCGGTTGAAGCTGGCATTATCGGAACTCGCCGGAATAAGATTGGAGTTTCTCGACAATCATGCATCTCTGGCTTCCGATCTTCGGGCGAATCCGCCCGCTTTCGTTTTCAATCTTTGCGACGAAGGCCTCAACAACGATGCGTTCCTGGAACTGCACGTTCCGGCAATGCTGGAGGGGCTCGGAATTCCGTATTCGGGGGCAGGGCCGAGCTGCCTCGGCATGTGTTACGACAAGGCCTTGGTAAATGCCGTTGCCGCGGCATGCGATATTCCGGTGCCGCAGGAAACATTTTTCGGAAAAGACGACCACGCAATTACCATTCCCTCGATCCTGCCGGCGCTAATCAAACCGAATTGCGGAGATAGTAGCATTGGCATTACAAAAGGCGCTGTCGTTCAGACGGCGGAGGAGGCGGTCGGATACATCGGATATCTGCGCACCCTTCTTCCGGACAGGGCTTTGCTGATCCAGGAATATCTTACCGGACCGGAGTACAGCATCGGCATCGTCGGCAACCCGGGTTTGGGATTTACGATTTTCCCCGCGCTTGAAGTCGATTTCAGCGGCCTCGATTCCGATCTCCCGCCCATCCTGAGTTACGAGTCGAAGTGGGATCCCACTTCGCCCTATTGGACGCAAATTTCGTATCGCGAAGCGACCGCGCCGGATGACACGGTACGGCAAATGGTGGACTGGTCCGTCGCCTTGTTCGAACGGCTCGGTTGCCGCGACTATGCCCGGTTCGATTTTCGAGCGGATGCGGAAGGCACCGTCAAGCTATTGGAGGTCAATCCGAATCCAGGGTGGTGCTGGGATGGCAAACTCAATTTGATGGCCGAGTTTGCCGGTCTTCGCTATGCCGATCTGCTCAGGTTGATTTTGGAGGCGGCGCAATCGCGGGTGATAGGCGCGTCGAATCACGCGCAACCGGTGTCCCCGCGCGCACTGTCGCGGAATTGATGCAGCGTTGAATAATTAGGTTCAATCCGGAAAGAGGGTTTTCGAAATATGGCACGCATAACTGTTGAAGATTGTGTCCTGGTCGTTCCCAATCGGTTCGATCTCGTCCTGACGGCGGCGCAACGGGTTCGGGCGCTCGGCGCCGGCGCTGAATCGGCGCTCCCTGACGATAACGACAAGAGACCGGTGATCGCGCTGCGCGAGATTGCGGAAGGCACGGTCGACATCGATAGTTTGAAGAATGATCTGATCGAGCGGTATCGGCGTGCGCCCATCGAAGAAGAAGCGCCGCCCAGTTTCGACGAACTCGTTGCCGTGCCCGGCGCGATCGCCGACCAGAGCGACACGTGGCAGAAGAACGGCTACGAGGCGAGTTTCGACGACATCGGAGACCCGCAAGAAGACCGAATGCCGGAACAAGATACGCTGGACTGAGGCGCCGCAATCCCGATGCGCGGGGGATGCGCCATCGTGCGGCGCGAATTGCCGTGCCGACAGCGTTCCGGCCGCGCCGGGCGAAGACTAGGGAAACTCGCCGGCGTCGAATTGTTCGAAATGCAGTCGCAGGTGTCTCGCGCTCGGAAAATGTTTGACGATCCGGTCGCGTCGGCGGCCCAGGCAGATCGACTTGATCAGTGCGGACTGACGCGGATAGAACTTCTGGCCGCCGACCATCCAATATAGAAGTTGCGTGATGTCTACGATGTCGCTTCGGTAATGCGCCTTCGAGGATCGGCCGAGGTCGAAGAAGTCTATGATTTTAATATCGAAGAATATTCCCGATGGCCGGATCAGGATGTTCTGTTCGTGTAGGTCGCCGTGATACTCCTTCTCGGCATGGATTTGCTCCAATCCGCAGACGATCTGATAGGCAATGTGGAGCGCCTCGAACGGATTGAGGCGTTTGCCGGGGCGGGAGTTCACATAATCCGACAACAGCACGCCATCGACAAGATCGCTGAACAGGCAGGTTACCTCGACGCCGTCGACGTCCAGGGTCTCCACATGATGATATTGAATGATCAGCGGACAGTGCCGCAGATGGTCCAGCTTGCGCGCATAGCTGCGGGCCGCCCGATCGCGCAAATTGTGCCGGGGGTAGAATAATTTGGCCGCGCGCCGGATTTTCGTCCGTCGCTCGACGACCTTATAGACTTCGCCCTGCAATCCGCCGCCGAGAAAATCCTCGACGATGTACTTATTGCCTAGAATTTGGCCCGGGTTAAGATTGAAGGCGGAGAGTCGCTTCGCTGGCTTTGCCATGCGCATCGGTTCCGTATAAGCGCATGTCTCGAATTTTCGTCGCGAGATATGGCATTTATCGATCCGACTATATCAAGTGAGACGATGCAATTTACAAGCATTTTTGTCGCCGGCGTCGCGTACGCTCGGCGTGTTTGGCAGTTCGGGAATCTTGACGCGGCGCCGTCGATTTGTCATCCGTTCGACGCACAATCGGGCGGATGATCATGAGAATTGTTGTACTGGGCGTCGGCGGCGTCGGCGGGCCGATCGGGGCAGCCTTGGCCGTGGCGGGGCACGATGTCACGCTGATCGCGCGCGGCGCGCATCTCGACGCCATTCGGCGGAATGGGCTGCGGATCGAGGGCGCGAAAGACCTCCTTGCCCACCCGGTCCGGGCGACCGATACGCCTGCGTCGGTCGGTCCGGTTGACGCCGTCCTGCTGGCGGTCAAGGCTTGGGCGGTCGAGGAGGCGGGCGCGCTTATCCGGCCGCTGCTGCAGGACGGGACCGCGGTGATTGCGCTGCAGAACGGCGTCGAGGCCGAAGACCGGCTGGCGCAAGTCATCGGAGCAAAACATGTGATGGGCGGTATCGCGGAGATTTCCGCCGCCATCCATGCGCCCGGCGTGATCCGCCAGGTCTCCGATTACGCGCGCATCCGTTTCGGCGAAATGAATGGCAGCGACAGTCCGCGGGGCAGGGCGCTCGACGCGGCGTTCCGGTCGGCGGGCGTCGAGTCCGAATTCACCCAAACGATCGAGCAGACCATTTGGACGAAATTTCTCATGCTGGCGTCGGTCAGCGGGCTGACCAGCGTCTCGCGCGGGACTTTCGGCGCCGTCCGGTCGGATCCGGAGACCCGGTCGCTTCTCCGCGCGGCGGTGGAGGAGGTGGCGGCGGTGGGCATGGCCAAGGGGGTCGCGCTACCGGCCGACGGCGTCGAGCGGACGATGGCCTGGATCGATACGCTTCCCGCGAAAGGGCGGGCCTCGATGGCGGTCGACCTGGAGCGCGGCAATCGTCTGGAATTGCCGTGGCTGAGCGGGGCGGTGGTCAGGCTCGGCCATGAATTCGGCGTGCCCACGCCGGTTCACGGGTTTATCTGCGCGGTGCTCAAGTTTCACCAGGACGGGACTCCGTCCTAAAGCAGCGTGCGCCCATTTGGGTGCCCATAAGCAACTCTATCTTTATAGAATCGATCAACTTTTCTGCCTTTAATTCATTCCAATTAATGGCAGGTTGATCTGGCTGCGCCCGGCGAAATCGTTACGCCTATCCCCGGTCGATCAGGATTTCAGCGGTGGCGCGCGCCTTGCCCGCCCATGCGGAGTCTCCGGACATCTGCGCATTGACGATGGCGCCTTCCAGCAGCAGGGCGAGCTGATCGGCGACGACATCCGGATGCTTGACGTTGGCGGCTACGGCGAGGCCGCGGATGAAGCTGATGATCAATCGTTTGTGTTCCGCGGCGGCCGCGTGAATGGAATCGCTGTTGCCGGCGAACTCCGCGGCCGCGTTGATGAACAGGCAGCCGCGGAAGCCCTTTTCCGCGAACCATTCGGCATGGGCATCGAAGAGCGCGAGCAGGCGGTCGCGCGGGGTCTTGGCATTCTGTTCGACATAGCGGACGACCTGGTCCCGGAAATTCTCGTCGCGTTTTCGGAGCACCGCGACGATCAGTTCTTCCTTCGATTTGAAATGATTGTACAGCGTCATCCGGGCGACATCGGCGCCGCTCAGGACCTTCTCAATGCCCGTCGCGTGAAAGCCGTGCTCGTAGAACAGGGCGAGCGCGGTATCGACGATCTGTTCGCGTTTACTGGGGCGCATTGGGTCTCCTCTCGCAGCCAATATATATCGGTTAGTCTATAAATTTTCAATGACTCGAGTTTAAAAATGTCCCAGAGAAATTTTTAAAACCTTAAAATTAATCGTTTGTTGCGTTAAATTTGAAAAAGGAAATGGCGGTTGACAAAAGAGACGGATCAGTCGATCTATTAACAAGTCTAAACGGCGATAGCGAATTTCCTGCCAACCGTCGTTCCTTGATCCATTGCGAATAGGGAGATTTCTTATGGTCAATCACTCGAATTCTATGGCGTTGGTCCGTCGGCTCGGTCTCGCAGCCGCGATTTCAACGGCGCTCGTTCTCGGTATCGGCGCGGGCGGAGGCTCGATCACCGGCGCCGCGGCGGCGGAATTCAATCAGATCCAAACGCTGCACAAATCCGTCAAAGTGCAGGGGCTCGACATCTTCTATCGCGAGGCGGGACGCAAGGATGCGCCGACCCTCTTGCTGCTACACGGATTTCCCACCTCGTCGCAGATGTTCCGGAACCTGATCCCGGCGCTTGCCGACAAGTTCCATCTCGTCGCGCCGGATTACCCCGGTTTCGGCAACAGTTCGATGCCGCCGGTCGATACATTCGACTACACCTTCGACAACCTCGCGACTGTGATCGACGCGTTCACGCAGAAGCTGGGCCTCGACCGGTACAGTTTGTATGTCATGGATTACGGCGCGCCGGTGGGATTTCGGCTGGCCGCCAAGCATCCCGAGCGGGTGCAGTCCCTGATCGTCCAGAACGGCAATGCCTACCAAGAAGGGTTGCAGGAATTCTGGAAACCGTTCCGCGCCTATTGGAAGGACCGCACCGCGGCAAACGCCAAGCCGCTCAAGGGATTTCTGACGCTGCAGGCGACAAAATGGCAGTACACGCACGGCACGCGCAATCCCGAGGTTCTTAGCCCGGATAGCTGGATTGTCGACCAGTACTTCCAGGACCGGCCCGGCAACAAGGCGATTCAGCTGCAACTGTTCTATGACTATGGATCGAACCCGCCGCTGTATCCGGTGTGGCAGGCCTATTTCCGCAAGCATCAGCCGCCGACGCTGGTGGTATGGGGCAAGAACGATCACATTTTCCCGGCATCCGGCGCGCACCCGTATACGCGCGACCTGAAGAACATAGAAGTTCACCTGTTCGATACCGGCCACTTCGCGCTGGAGGAAAGGAAGATGGCGGCGTCATCGCCGACCATATCCGGCGCTTCCTCAGCGCCAATCTCTCGTAACGCTTCGGCCGGGGCGCGATTGCGCAGGGCAGTCGCGTCCCGGTTCTTTCAGGCATCGGACACGGCACAGGAGACATCGATATGACCGATCCAATCAGCGATATCGCGTTCACCCCGGCGGTCAAACGCATTCAGGAACTGAAAGGCTCGCGCAAGGGCTATTCCAATATGGAGGCGAAGGGCGGGTGGCGGAACACTGTCACCGCCGATCTTGCCGGCTTCATCGGCGAGCGGGATTCATTTTACCTCGGCACCGCCAGCGCGGATGGCCAGCCCTATATTCAGCACCGGGGCGGCAAGCCGGGTTTCCTGAAGGTGATCGACGAGAAAACCCTCGCCTTCGCCGACTTCAAGGGAAACCGGCAGTATATCTCGGCGGGCAATCTCACCGAGAACGACAAGGCGTACATCTTCCTGATGGACTATCCGAACCGCCGCCGCATCAAGATCTGGGGCCGCGCCCGGGTGGTCGATGACGACCCGGCGCTGCTCGACCGTCTTGCCGATCCGGATTATGACGGCGTGCCGGAGCAGGCAGTGGTTTTCGAAATCGCCGCCTGGAACGTCAACTGTCCGCAGCACATCACGCCCCGCTTCACGGAGGAGGTCATCGCGCGCGTGGTTGCGCCGTTGCAGGAGCGCATCGTCGAGCTGGAGGCGCAGCTCGCTGCCGCTGGGTGAACCGGCCGGCCCGGGCTCAATGGCCATCGCCCGGCCGCTTGCCGAAGATCCTCTCGAAGCGGGCTGCGTATTTGTCCCAGGCTTCCGGGTTGATCAGACGGGGCGGGCGTTCGCCGTTCAGCGTGCCGATGATCTGTTCCGCGTTCCAGGCCGCCATGTTGCTGCGTGAATCGAAGGTAACGCCGGCGGTGTGATAGGTGGCGATCAGGTTCTCGAATTTGAGCAGCGGATGGTCGAGCGGCGGCGGCTCCACGTCCCAGACGTCGAGCCCGACACCCGCAATCTGTTCCTTTTCCAACGCGGCGGCGAGCGCCGCTTCGTTGACGATGCCGCCGCGCGCGCAATTGATCAAGAAGGCGCCGGATTGCATCAGCGCGAGTTCGCGCGCGCCGATCATGTCCTTGGTTTCCTTGTTGAAGGGACAATGGACGCTGACGAAGTCGGATTTGGCCATCACGTCGTCCAGGCTTGCGGCGGTCGCGCCACGCTCCTCGAAATCGGCCGGCTCGAGATAGGGATCGGTGGCCAGGACAGTCATGTCGAGGCCGCCGGCGCAGATGCGCGCGACCCGCCGGCCCGTATTGCCGAGGCCGATCAGCCCCACGGTTTTGCCCTGTGCGTTCCAGCCTTTGAAGATCTCCCGATTGACGCCACGTTCCTTGCGCAGCGACCGGTCGGTCTCGACCATCTTCTTGGTGAGCGCCAGCATCATGCCGACCGCGTGTTCCGCGACCGCTTCCGCGTTTGCGCCGGATTGGTTGACCACCAAGACGCCCGCTTCGGTGCAGGCATCCACATCGACCGGATCGTAACCGGCGCCGGAAGTGGAGACGACCAGCAGATCGGGGCAACGCGCCATCAGCTCCGCATGGGCCTTGAAGTGGTCCGGCACTTCGTCGCGCGCGCTGGTGATACAATAGGCGTGGCAGGTCTCGATGATCGGCCAATTCTCGGATTCGGGCGCATCGAATTCGAGACGGTGCATGGCGATGTCCGGCGCCTGCTGGAGTGCGTCGGCGACGCTCGGCGTCTTGTTGTCGTCGAACCAGAATACGCGCTTGGCATTCGCGCCGGATGGGCCCTTGGCGGCCATGGGCGGTGTCTCCCTCTGTTCTTCTTATCCTTGGTTATAGATCGGGGCGCGGTCTCTCTGCAAAATTCGCCGGTCAGGCGCCACTGTCTTGGCGACAAGCACCGCGCTACGTTTCCGTGGGCGGCGTGTAATAGGTCCCCTTGTCGGCGCGTTTCTCGATTCCCGCGCGCCCCTTGTGGAGGATGACGCCGGGCGCCATCGGGCGGCCGTCCTCGCGCAGCCAGAGCCGCAGCAGATGCCGCTTTAGCGCCGGGTCGGCGGCGTCCTCGAAGGCGGTTCTGGTATGTAGCAGGAGGCAATTGTTCGTGAAGCTCACGTCGCCGGGCTCCAGACGAAAGTTGAGGCGGACATCCGGCCGATTGCCGACCTGGTCGAAATAATCGAGCGCCTCTAATTCCGTGTCGCTGAGGGTCACGTGCCCCTCCTCGACGGCGAGGTCGATATATCCCCGGATGTAGATGACGCTGGGTATTCCATCCTTGATCGAGAACGTTGGAATCCGCTCGGCGGTCACGATCGGCTCGCCCGGCGGTTGCTCGCCAAACCGGTGATGGAAATAGCCTTGGTACAAGTGGGCGAGCAGGTCGGGCCGCTCGCGCAGCATCTCGTTGTGGATCGTCAAGGCGCTGGCATAGCCGCTAATTCCGCCTTCGACGGCGGGCCGGATGCACAACATGCCGACAAGATCGCACCGATCGGTGTGCAGATTGAGTTCCCGGCTGTTCCGGTAGGCCCGCTCGCGTTTATCCTTGTCGCCGACATTGATGACGTCGCCGACGAAATCGCCAAGCGCGCTTTGCGAGACAGGCCGGCCGAAATGACTGCCGAGCCCGAGATACAGCAGCCGCAATTCCTCGAGATCGATCGAGTCCACCGGAAATCCCCGCAACAGCAGGATCCCGCGGCCCTCGCGGACCTCATTGCGCCATGCGGCGATGTCCTTTTCGATCGCGGCGAGCGGAAAGTCCGACGGTGTGATCGCGCCGTGTTCCGCGACGGCGCCTTTCAATTGGGCAGCCGCCGCCATGAGCGCGTCGAGATGACGCTGTTCGAGGTCGACCGCGAGCGCGTCTTTCGAGGGAAAATCCGTAGCCTTCCAGGCTGCCGGATGATCGAAGGGTTTGATCTGTGCTGCCGTCATCGCGCCGCCGATTGTCCTCGGGATCCGACTCAAGCATCGAATGCGCCGCGCAAAAGGTCAATGTCGCTACCCGCTAAAGTGCGCCGCAGCGAGCGGTCCGGGACGATCGCCGGTTAGCGGGCGCGCCGCCGCACCGGTTTGTTGACCGGAAACTTCACGCGCTTGCCCTGGAGCACGCGGGCCATGTCCTCGGCCGCGGTCCGCGCGATGGTCTCGAGGCACTCCCGCGTGGAGCCGGCCATGTGGGGTGTCAGGATAAGGTTCGGCGCGTCGAAAATCGGGCTCTTGGGATCGGGCGGCTCGCCTTCGAGGACGTCGAGCGCCGCGCCGCCGAGCCGCTTGGACATCAGCGCCCGCGCGAGCGCGGCCTCGTCGACCAGCGGCCCGCGCGCGGCGTTGACCAGGAATGCGCCCTTTTTCATCTTTGCGAGTGCCCGGCGGTCGATGAGGTGGTGGGTCGCCGGAATATGCGGCGCGTGCAGCGAGACGAAATCGGAGGCGGCAAGCAGCGCCTCGAATTTCATCGGCCGGGCGCCACGGTCGCGAATGTCTTTTGCGGAGAGCCCCGGATCGAATGCGCAGACCTTCATCCCGAAGGCCTGGGCGATGCGGGTGACGCGCGCGCCGATCTGCCCGACGCCGACAAGACCCAGGGTTTTCCCCCTAAGCTCGCTGCCGGTATGGCGCGCTTCGCCCCAGACGCGTTCGGTATGAACCCGCCCGGCGCTTTGCGGGATTTGCCGGATCAGGCTGAGCATCAATCCGAAGGTCAGTTCCGCGACGGCATCGGCATTGGCGCCCGGCGCATTGGTGACGAGAACGCCGCGCTCCGTGCAGGCGTCCACATCAACCTGATCGACGCCGGCCCCGTGAACGCTGACGACGCGCAGATCGGGGAGCTGGTCGAGCAGCGTGGGCGTAACGTATCCTGGCCGCAGCAGCATCGCCGCCGCGCCCTGCAGCATCCTGGCGAAGCGTTTTTCCTGGGCAGCGGTCAGCGGGCTGAAGGGCAGCGGCACGATCCTGACCGGGGCGATACCCCTGAGCGCCGTGCGCACCGGAGGGAGTGTTACGGGAAAATCGTCGGTCGCGGTCACCGCCGCCCAAGGTCGTCTAGAGGTCGGCATACGATTCATTCCAGAGGCTTGGCATGGGGCGGTTATCCGTGAAGGTTAAGTGTGCGGGGTACGGTATTGCCGCAGCTTGGCATTCCTTGCTTCGGGCGGCAAGACGCGCCCGGCCCATCAATACGCCTGGAGGATTTTACCGTTCTTGTCGCAAGCCGGTTCGGCCAGGTCGACGAAGATGCCCGTACGGTCGTCCGGGTGGGGCAGGGATTCGGGAAGCTCGCCGGGGAAGGCGGCGGCGCGCATCTCCGTGCGTTGGGCGCCCGGGTTGACCAGATTGGCGCGCACCGGTGTCTCCGCCATTTCGGCGGCGTAGGTTTTCACCAGCGCTTCCAGGCCGGCCTTGGTGGCGGCATAGGCGCCCCAGAACGGATTGCGCCCGCGCGCCGCGCCGGACGAGACGAAGATTGCCCGGCCCGCATCGGATTGGCGCAACAGCGGGTCCATGCTGCGGATCAGCCGGTAGTTGGCTGTCAGGTTGAGCGCGACCACGGCGTCCCATTGCGCCGGTTCGATATGCGCCGCGGGTCCCAGCGTGCCGAGGGCGGCGGCATTGCCGACCAGAATGTCGAGCCGGCCGAATTTCTCGTGGATCGCGCCGCCGAGCTGGTCGATCGCCGCGCCGTCGGTGAGATCCATCGGTACCAGCGTCGCCTGGCGGCCGGATTTCCGCACTTCGTCGTCGACTTCCTCAAGACCGCCGACTGTCCGCGCGGCAAGCACGAGGCGGGCGCCTTCCTTTGCGAAACGGCGCGCCACTGCGGCGCCGATGCCGCGGCTTGCGCCGGTAATCAGCGCGATGCGGCCGTCGAGCCGTGCCATCAACCGGCCTCGGCAAGCAGCGAGAGTTGCCGTGTGCCATTGCCGCCGAGCTGGTCGGTCAGGCGGACCGGATAGTCGCCGGAGAAGCAGGCATCGCAGAATTGCGGCGCATCGCTGTTGCGGCCCGGCTCGCCCATCGCCCGATAGAGTCCGTCAATCGAAATGAAGGCAAGGCTGTCCGCGCCGATCAGGTCGCGCATGGCGTCGACATTGTGATGGGCGGCCAGCAACTGGTCGCGTTCGGGCGTGTCGACGCCGTAAAAACAGGAATGGGTGGTCGGCGGGCTGGAAATGCGCATGTGCACCTCGCGCGCGCCGGCGTTGCGCACCATCTCGACAATCTTGCGCGAGGTCGTGCCGCGGACGATCGAATCGTCCACCAGAATGACCCGTTTGCCCTCGATCACCGCGCGGTTCGCATTGTGCTTCAGGCGGACGCCGAAATGGCGGATTTCATCGCTGGGTTCGATGAAGGTACGGCCGACATAGTGATTGCGAATGATGCCGAGCTCATAGGGGATGCCGGCCTCGGCGGCATAACCGATGGCCGCCGGAACGCCGGAATCCGGCACAGGGACGGTGACATCGGCGATGATGGCGTGTTCGCGCGCCAGTTCGACGCCGATGCGTTTGCGCGCCTCGTAGACCGAGGTGCCGCCGATGACGCTGTCGGGTTTGGCGAAATAGATATGCTCGAAGATGCAAAACCGCGACGATGCGGGCGGGAAGGGGTGGTGGCTGAACACCCCGTTTTCGTTGATCACGACCAGTTCGCCGGGCTCGATATCGCGCACGAATTCGCCGCCGATGATATCGAAGGCGCAGGATTCGGAGGCGATGATGTATGAATCGCCCAGCCGTCCCAGCGCGAGCGGCCTGACACCATGCGGATCGCGCACGCCGATCAGGCAATCCTTTGCCATTACCGCCAGCGAATAGGCGCCTTCGACCTGCCGCAGGGCGGCGACCAGCCGTTCCACGACCGCGCCCTGACGCGTCGCCATCAAATGGACGATGATTTCGGTGTCGGTGGTCGATTGGAAGATGCAGCCTTCGTTCACCAGCCGTTCATGCACAGCGCGCGCATTCGTCAAATTGCCGTTATGGGCAATGGCCAGCCCGCCGATGGCGAGTTCCGCGAACAGGGGCTGCACATTACGCAACATCGGCTCGCCGGTTGTGGAATACCGGGTGTGGCCGATCGCGGCATTGCCCTTGAGCCGTTCGATGATCGCCTTGTCGGCGAAAATATCCCCGACCAGGCCGATCCCCCGATGGGCGCGAAACTGGGCCCCGTCATGGGTGACGATGCCCGCCGCTTCCTGACCGCGATGTTGCAGGGCGTGGAGGCCGAGCGCGGCATGCGCCGCCGCCTCCGGATGGCCATAGATGCCGAATACCGCGCATTCTTCGTGAAGGTGGTCGTCGTCGAATGGATTGGTTGTCAGCATGCCGGCGCGTCCTTTGTTATTGTTTGCTTTCGATGAGCCGTTGCATTTCATTGCGCTCCGATGGGCGATAGGAAGTCGGTTTGCGGCCGTCGGTCGTCGATTTCGGGCGCTCCGGTTTGGGATCGAGGAGACGCCGCAACGCCTTGTCCGCGGACAGCGCCCGGTCCGCTTTCCTGCGGGCAAGCCCGGTCGCACTTTCGGCCGATACGCGGGCGTCTTCCGGCACCAGCGTCAGCAGGATTTCCGCGCTTCCCTCGATCAGGGGAAAGGTACGCGCCCCGGTAATCGTGTAGGGCAAATTGTCACGCCCCCAGAACCAGGCCGCGCTGAGATACAGTAAGCTGACCAGGATGACGCCGCGTAGCACGCCGAAGGCGAAGCCGAGCGAACGGTCGAAATTGCTGGCCGCGCTGTCCCGCACCTGGCGGGCGGCGAGCTGGGCCAGGATGGTCAGCAGCGCGAGGGAGACGACGAACAGGCCGGCGCCGGCGGTGATGTCGGCCAGCATCTGATTCTCGATGAGGTCCCGGACCATCGGTTTCAGCGCCGGATACCCGTAAATCGTAATGACGGTGGCGCCGACCCAGGCGGCGACCGCCAGGATTTCCCGTACGAAACCGCGCAAATAGGCAAGGACGCCGGAGATCACCAGAATGGCGACGAAGCAGAGGTCGATTATCCCGAACGGAAGTGTCATCTATCGGTTTCCAACGGCTTGCACCGGGCCGGGCCGCGCTTCGAACAGGCGCGCCAACTCGCCCAGATCCTGCAATTCGTGAAGTTTGAGTCCACCGGCAACTCGCTTGCCCCGCGTCCCATCGCGGCTTTTGGGCAATAGTGCCGCGCTGAAGCCCAGTTTTTCCGCCTCTTTCTGCCGAGCGCCCATCTGACCGACCGGGCGAACCTCGCCGGAGAGCCCAACTTCGCCGAACACTACCATATCGGACGCCACCGGGGTTCCGGAAATCGATGACGTCAAGGCGGCGGCGACGGCCAGATCCGCCGCCGGCTCGCGGATCCGAAGACCGCCTGCCACGTTGAGATATATGTCGTTTCCGCCGAACTGCAATCCACAGCGCGCTTCCAGCACCGCCAGCACCATCGCCAGCCGATTGCCGTCCCAGCCGACCACGGCACGGCGCGGCGTCGCCAGCGTGCTGGGGGCGACGAGCGCCTGGATTTCGACCAATACCGGGCGGGATCCCTCCATGCCGGCAAACACCGCGGCGCCCGCGACCTCGCCTTGCCGTTCCGCGAGAAACAGCGCCGACGGGTTGGAAACCTCCATCAAGCCGCGATCGGTCATTTCGAAGACGCCGATCTCGTCGGTCGGCCCGTAGCGGTTCTTGACGGCGCGCAGGATCCGGAATTGGTGGCCGCGCTCGCCCTCGAAATAGAGCACCGTATCGACCATGTGTTCGAGCACCCGGGGGCCGGCGATCATGCCGTCCTTGGTGACATGTCCGACCAGCAGCACGGTAAAGCCCCGTTGCTTCGCGAGGCGAATGATTTCCTGCGAACAGGCGCGCACCTGCGAGACCGTGCCCGGCGCGGATTCCAGCGCCTCGATATACATCGTCTGGATCGAATCGATGACCACCACATCCGGCCGGTCGAGCGAATCGAGGCTGACCAGAATGCTGGCCATGTCGGTCGCCGCGGCGAGTTCGAGCGGCGCCTGTTGCACGCCGAGCCGACTGGCGCGAAGCTGGATCTGATCGACGGCCTCCTCGCCGGAAATGTAGGCGCATCGCGTATTGCTGCCGAGCGACGCGACGACCTGCAGCAGCAGCGTGGATTTGCCGATGCCGGGATCGCCGCCGATCAGCAATGCGGAACCCGGAACCAGGCCGCCGCCGGTTACCCGATCGAATTCGGAGATTTGCGTCAACCGCCGCGGCGCGGGTTCGAGCTTGTGATCGAGGGTGACGAATTCGATCTTCCGGCCGCCGGTCTGGCCGCGCCGGCCCTTGCTCTTGCCGCCGAGCGGCGCGCCCTTGGTGCCCGGTTCCTCGGCGATGCAGTTCCATTCGCCGCAGCCGTCGCAACGGCCGCTCCAACGCGCATGGACGGCGCCGCATGACTGGCAGACATAGCGGGTTGTGGAACGCGCCACGCTACGGCCCGCCGTCAATCAGAGGTAAAGGGTCGCGTGCGCTCATATCGGCCGCACCTCCATCTCGATGGGGCCTTCCGCGAGTCCGTTGACGAACTGGTGGACAACCGGATTGTCGGTTTCGTCGATTTCGCTGGTCGGGCCAACCCACACGAGCTCCCCGTTATACAGCATCGCGATGCGGTCGGAAATCTTTCGGGCGCTCGCCATATCGTGGGTTATCGTCAAACCCGTGGCGCCGATATCACGCGTACAGTCGACGATCAATTCGTTGATGATATCGCCCATGATCGGATCGATCCCGGTCGTCGGTTCGTCGAAAAACAGAATTTCCGGTTCGATGGCGATGGCGCGCGCCAGACCGACCCGTTTGCGCATGCCGCCGGACAGATCGGCCGGCGTCATCAGGCCGATCTCCTCGGTCAGGCCGACCTGGGCCAGCTTATCCATTGCGATCGTTCGCGCTTCGCCGCGCGCCTTGCCTTGCCCTTCGATCAGACCGAAGGCGACATTTTCCCACACCGCAAGGCTGTCGAAGAGAGCGGCGTTCTGGAACAGCATGCCGATTTTCGCATTGATGCCTTCGCGTTCGTGATCGCCGATGCCAACCACCGACTCGCCGTCGATTTCGATGATGCCGGAATCCGGTGTCAGCAGCCCTAGGATGCATTTCAGCGTAACCGACTTGCCGCTGCCGGAGCCGCCGATGATGACCACCGATTCGCCCGGCATGATATCGAGCGAGACGTCGCTGAGGACGACCTTCTCACCGAATTGTTTGCGCAAATTCTGCAGTCGGATTTTGGGAACCGTCATACGCCGAAGAACATCGCGGAAATAAGATAGTTGAGGATGAGGATCAGGATCGACGCGGTCACGACCGCGTTGATCGTCGCGGCGCCGACGCCCTGGGCGCCGCCGCGCGAGTGATATCCCTGATAGCAGCCCATTAACGTCACGACAAAGCCGAATACCGCTGCCTTGACGAGGCCGGTGATGACGTCCTCGGCGAACAGGCTGTCCCAACTGTTCCGGAGATACAGCGCCGGATTGAAGGACAGTTTGTAGATCGCGACGATGTATCCGCCGAACACGCCGATGATGTCACCGATCAGGATCAGCAGCGGCAAGGTGGCGACGCCGGCAATGATCCGGGGGGCGACCAAATATTTGAACGGATTGGTCGACAGCGTGACCAGCGCGTCGATCTGCTCGGTCACCCGCATGGTGCCGATTTCGGCGGCAATCGAGGAGCCGACGCGCGCCGCGACCATCAGCCCGGCCAGGACGGGGCCGAGTTCGCGGGTGATGCTGAGCACCACGATCTCGGCGATAGCGCCTTCCGCGCCGACCGAATTCCGTGCAAAGCCCGTATAGCTCTGCAGGGCGAGCACCATGCCGGCAAACAGCGTGGTCAGGCCGACCACCGGCAGCGAATAGTAGCCGATTTCCATCATCTGCCGGCCGATCAGTCGGAAGTAGAAGGGCGGCCGCAGGCAATGCGAGACGGCGACCGCGGAAAAGACCGCGACTTCGCCCACCAGTTCGAGGAATGACAGAAAGAGCCGGCCAATCGATTGAATCGCGCTCAATGGCCGCTTCCGGTGTAGTGCCGGGAATAGCGGCGGCCCAGCGCCGTTAGGATTTCATACCCGATGGTGCCCGCTTCTCGGGCAACGGCATCCACATCGTGATGCGGACCGATCAACTCGACAAAGTCGCCGAGCTTCGCCTGCGGCGCATTGGTGATATCCAGGGTGATCAGATCCATCGACACCCGCCCGACAAGGGGAACCGCAATGCCATCGATAAACGCCGTTCCTTGCCCGCTAAGGCTTCGCAGATAGCCATCCGCATATCCCGCGGCAACGGTCGCGACGCGCGACGGACCCGCAAATTGATGCGTGGCACCATAGCCAACGGTCCGGGGAGCGTCAACGTCGCGAATTTGTATGATTTTACCTTCTAGAGTAATGACTTGCTGCATCGGATTGGGGGCGTCCGCAATCGGCGCTACACCGTATAGGGCGACTCCGGGACGCACCAAATCGAAGTGATAATCCGGCCCCAGAAAAATGCCGGAGGAGGCCGCCAGCGACGCCGCCGTTTTCGGGAACCGCGGCAGCGCCGACTCGAAGGCGCGGCGTTGCTCACGATTCAGCGGATGGTTGGGGGTGTCTGCGCAGGCCAGATGGCTCATCACGAAGCACAACAAGACGCCATCCAATCGGGATGGATCCGCGGCCAGAATGTCGAGCTCCTGCGGCGGCAGGCCGAGCCGGGACATGCCGGTATCGAGATGAAGGGCGGCCGCGAGAGGGGCGTTCGCACGGCCGTAGGCCGAGCACCGCTCGATCTGGCCCAGATCGTTGAGAACGGGACAGAGCCGATGCTGCCGGAACAGATCCTCCTCGCCGGGAAGAAGGCCATTGAAGACGAAGATCCCGACCGCCGGATCGTCGAGCAGCTCCCGCAACTCGATCCCTTCCGCGAGATGGGCGACGAAGAAGATCAGGCAGCCGGTATCGTACAGGCAGGGCGCCACCGCATCGACGCCGAGCCCGTAGCCGTTGGCCTTGACCACGGCGGCACAGCGCGCCGGTTTCGACCGATCCGCGAGGAGGCGGTAATTGGCCGACAAGGCGGCCAAATCAATGGTCAGCCGGGTCGGTGCGGTCGTCGATGCCCTAAAACCCATCTTCTCCGTGCTGTCGGTCGAGATCCGCGAATCGGGTGTACTTGCCGTCGAAAAACAAGTCGATCGTGCCGACCGGGCCATGCCGCTGCTTGGCGATGATGACGCTCGCGGTATTGCGGACCTGCTCCAGACGTTCGGCCCAATGCTGGGCGCGATTGGAGAATTTGTCCTGCGCTTCTTCGAGTCCGTGGAGCGGCTGGGCCTTTTCCAGATAATATTCCTCGCGGAAAATGAACATGACCACGTCGGAATCCTGTTCGATCGACCCGGATTCGCGAAGGTCGGACAATTGCGGGCGCTTGTCTTCCCGATTCTCGACCTGACGCGAAAGCTGCGATAGCGCGAGCACCGGCACTTCCAATTCCTTGGCGAGCGTCTTCAAGCCCCGGGTGATTTCCGAAATTTCCTGAACCCGGTTTTCCGCCCGCTTGCCCGGCGCACCCTGCAGTAGTTGCAAATAGTCGACGACGATGAGGTGTAGCTTTTGCTGCCGTTTCAGGCGGCGCGCCCGCGTCCGCAATCCGGAAATGCTCAGCGCCGGCGTGTCGTCGATATAGAGCGGCAAGGTGCTCAGTTTCTGGCTGGCGACCACCAGCCGGTCGAAATCCTCGTTGGTGATGTCGCCGCGGCGGATGGCGTCGGATGAAATCTCCGCCTGTTCGGAGAGGATGCGGGCGGCGAGCTGTTCCGCCGACATTTCCAGCGAGAAGAAGAGGACATGACCGCCTTCGGTGTGCACGCGGCCGTCTTCGTCCGTCGTCTGTTTGAAGGCATTCGCGGCGTTGAAGGCGATATTCGTCGCCAGCGCCGTTTTCCCCATCGAGGGCCGGCCGGCGAGAATGAGCAGATCGGACGAATGCAGCCCGCCCAGTTTATGGTCGAGGTCCTTGAGGCCCGTGGTAATGCCCACGATATGGCTGTCGCGGCGGAAGGCTTCTTCGGCGCTGTCGACGGCCATTTTGACGGCGGCGCCGAGGCCGACGATGTTGCGCTCCAATTCGCCGGTATTGGCGAGATCGTAGAGTTTTTGCTCGGACGTTTCGATCTGCTCATGGGCCGGAGCTTCGATATCCGGTTCATAGGCGTCGTTGACCATGTCCTCGCCGAGCAAAATAAGCTGCCGGCGTAGGTGCAGGTCATGGATCATCTTGCCGTAATCGGCGGTATTGATCACCGTCACGACCGACGCTGCGACGTCGAACAGGTATTGCCCGCCGCCAACCGCGGCAAGGGCTTCGTCCTTTTCGAAGAAATATTTGAGCGTAAGCGGGGACGCGACCTGTCCTTGCTCGATCAATTTCTCGGCGGCCGCATAGATGCGGCCGTGTACGGGCTCGAAAAAGTGTTCGGCGCGCAGAAAATCGCCGACTCGGTCATAGGCGCGATTGTTGGTCAGAATGGCGCCAAGCAGGGCTGCCTCGACCTCGGTGTTGTGCGGCGGCGACCGGTGATGCGGCGTCTCGGCGTCGCCGCCGCCATGCAGCGGCGCGACATTCGTTTCGGGGGCTGGCGTCATGGCCGCAACTTAGCACCGCGCCCGGCCGCCGCAAGCGGGGAATAACAAGGAACACGGGGATAAGATGATTTTTCTCCGCACGCCGCATGACAACGGCGCGTCCGAAGACGCGCCGTGCCGTATCGTTCGTCCGCAAAACCGCCGGTTTTAGGCGTCTTTTGCTTCCGCATCTTCCGGCCCGGCGTCGTCGGCGCCGGACTCGGGCGCTTCCGCGGACTGTGCCGGCGCCGCTTCCTCGGTCAGGTCGTCGTCGACTCCGGCAACCACGGCCTGCGCCTGCTCCGCCGCTTCCGGCTCGAACATGGCCTCGGCCGCCGCGGCCGCGGCGAC